>NZ_JBXWPD010000007.1:0-266697 GCF_059611225.1 Ruegeria sp. CDSA246
GCAGATCGCCTTGGCCCTGGACAATCTGGAAGCCGTAATCAAAGGCGCCGGCATGGATCTGAGCAATGTCGTCAAGTAGTCAACAATAAGGAGGGCCGATGTCCGCTATGCGGAGAGGCTGTGTGAAAACTCGGGCCCACGAACTCTCTCGTCGCGCTCGTTTTCAGCGCCTGTGCGAATGGTCTCTCATAAGCGCGAGAGAATGCACATAAAAGGAGTTTTCGGCATGTTTCGCCGAACGGTCAGAGTTTTCACACAGCCTCCGGACTAAGCAGTCATTTGTCGATCAAGCGAATACTGTTAGACTTAAATCCATGCGGCCATCCGGGCAACACGTACGCCTAGGCATCATTGTTTTTAGAGGTCATCAATTGAAGAGGCTATTTCCATCCCTTCCCGAGGACGCAACGCTTGGCAGCGTCTTTCAAATGTTTCCGGACAAACTTTCACTCTGGTGCCAGTACGAGAGCCTTGTGATGCGAGGAGCGAGTGAGCTTTCCGCCTCCGAACGAGAGTTAATTGCTGCATACGTTTCCGGGTTGAATGCCTGCTCCTATTGTCACGATGCGCATACTGTATTTGCCCACGCCTACGGCATTGATCCAAAACTGGTTGAAGCGCTGATGGAAAACCTTCATTCAGCGCCCGTCGATCAACGATTCAAGCCCGTCCTGGCTTTTGTAAAAAAGCTCACGCTATCGCCTTCCCGTATGACCGAGGCGGACGCACGGGCAGTCTATGAAGCCGGGTGGTCGGAGAGTGCGTTGTTTGATGCGGTACAGGTTTGTGGTGTGTTCAACTTGGTGAACCGCCTAGTTGAGGGGACAGGTATAAGCAAAGTTGCTCGGGACCCTGAAACGATTGATGGGGAAACCGTCGCAAAGTTGACCAGTACGTCATTCTATACTGACTTCGGCAGGGCCAACGGGCTCGATGTGTGACCAAATGGGTTGGCTTGGGGCTCCGAACCGGAGCTTTGAGAAAACCCAACCGTACGTGATGCGAGTCCAGCAAAGGATGCAAAGTTCGGTAGTGCCGATGGTTCAGAAGTTTATGTCTCTGGTTCCAACCAATGTGCCGCTGTTAAACGGACCTCGTCTGGAATCTCAGCAGCTCTCCGGGTCTCTAGGCTCAATAGAACACATTTGAAAACTGTCTCGAAAGCGATGGTTTCTCCTTCTGACCTGATAAGCTGATGTCTAAATGTCATAGACTTGGAGCCAATCTCGATGACAGATGTCTCCAACCTTATCGCATCACCTGCAGACAGTTCGGCACGAAAGTCGCTTTGTGCGTTGACGACGGCAAATGAAAGTCGTCGACCGTCTCGCATATCATTTGCCGTCAGTCCCATTTCCGATTGGATGGCAAAAACACCGTCTGAGCAGGCAGCAAAGTAACGGGACACGTTCATGTGACCGAGAGAATCACAGTCAGACGGGTCAACTACAGAGCGAAAGGAAATCATCGCTGGCATCAACTCACTCCCAGATATAGTTCGGGGATCATACAGTCCTGGAGGCCTCCGACAAAGATCAGTTCTGGGCTCACAGCAGACATTCGATAGTCAACAATGAGGAACACCGATGTCCGCTGTGCTGGGCAAACCTCTAGTTCACGAGGTGTTTTCTTATGTTCGAATTGAATCAAAAGTTCAAATCGCGACGTCGCTTCTTTCTTTTGTACACGTCGTCAAAAATCGTCTCTACTTTTTTCTACGACCTCAACAAAAGCGACCGCCGCAGGGGATGGCGTTGCGTGCGGATGCATCGCAAGACCAATTTTTCGTGTCCTGACTGAATTCAGCGGTTTGCTGACCCAGCCCTCTTTACCATTCGTTGGCGGCAACGCCATCTCGGCCACGACCGAGACGCCCTGGTTGCGTGCCACCATGGTCAAAGTACTTAGCATCTGCGATGTCCGATACCGCACATTTGGACTAAGACGGGCCTGCGTGAACAAACGGCGAATGATCCGGGCAGAACCCGATTCCGGCATGATGAATGGCATTTCGCACAGTTGCTCCAATCGGATTGAAGATTGCATGGCCAAAGCACTGTCAGCGGCAACCAAGGCGACAAACTGGTCCTGTGCCACAGGCCAGGTCCGGAAGCGTTCATCTGGTAACACGACAAAACCAAGATCAATGCGCCGGTCTTCGATCCAACGGATAATCTCATCGTCAGCGGCTTCTTCAACCAGTACTTCGATACCAGGATGGGCTGCATGAAATGCTTCAAGAAGGCGCGGCAATATCTGCAATGATGACGTTGCACCAAAAGACCCAATGCGCAGTCTGCCGGTCTGCACTCCACGATACTCCGAGGCCTCCTGATGCATAGCGTCGGCTAGCCCAAGAATTTCGCGTGCGCGGGATAGAAGTCGTTCGCCCAACGGGGTCAGTTCGATTGGGGATACGGTGCGATTAAAAAGCGTGATGCCAAGCTCATCCTCAAGACTCTTGAGGGCATGAGACACTGCGGGCTGACTTATCCCAAGTCGCAATGCAGCAGCCGTAAACCCGCGCGTTTCGGCAAGAGTGACAAAAATATCAAGCTGACCAAAAGTCATAAGTAGATACTCATTTGACTATAACATAGTATAACTGAAATTCGGCATGGGCAATCCGATGTTTTAGGTGTTTCCATGTCCCAAGCCCTGTCATATCCCATAGCGTCGCAGAACGCTTTGCTTTACGTCCGGCTCTCAATGGTGGCCTTCCTGTGGGGCGGCACATTTGTTGCCGGCCGCGTCGTTTCGGGTGAAATGCCCCCTCTGGTCGCGGCAACCGCTCGGTTTGGCCTGGCATCTCTGGTATTGCTTTATCTTGTCTGGAAAGCGGAAGGTGGTTTGCCTCGCCTCACTTGGCGGCAGAGCGTGTTGATGGGGCTTCTCGGACTGTCCGGCGTCTGCCTTTACAACCTGTTCTTCTTTGCCGCTCTGGCTGAGATGCCAGCTTCGCGAACGGCACTGTTTGTTGCCTTCAATCCGATAGCCGTGGCTCTAGTCGGGGTACTGATCGCGCAACGGCTCCTACCGATTGGGCAAGTTGCCGGGATTTGTGTGGCACTAGCCGGGGCCGTGATCGTGATTAGCGGAGGGGACGTTGCCGGACTGATGACTGACGTCCGGCAGAGTTTTGGGCAGGGAGAACTGTTCATGCTGGCAGCGGTGGGTAGTTGGGTGGGCTATACGCTTCTTGGACGCAAAGCTCTAGGAAGCCTCTCGCCACTGGCGGCAACCACTTGGGCTGCGCTGATCGGGTTTTTACTTCTGGCATTGGGGTTGCCGTTGGCCGGTCCCGTGCAAGTGCCTCAGTTGCCCACGTTCACCTGCACTTTGGCCATCATCTATCTGGCCATTGGTGGAACAGTCGTGCCATTTGTTTGGTACTATCGGGGGGTACACTCGCTTGGACCTGAGCGTACGGCAGTATTCACCAATCTCGTCCCCGTCTTCGGGGTAGCCCTTGGGGCGGCTATCTTGCGCGAACCGGTTGAGGTTTCCATGCTGGTGGGCGGTGCGCTGGTGATAGCCGGAGTTTCACTCACCAACCGAGGATGACATTATATATGCCAAGAAACAGGCGGCTAGACAGTTTTTCGTAGATTGATTGCTGGCTGTCGCAGCGGACCTCAACGTGTTCAAACATCCGGGGCAATAACGGTAGATCGTTGCTTGGCCGAGGGCCGAAATCTCCCAAAGGGTAATTGGCAGAAGAAACGATCAGATTTGTGTCGCTTCAAAGGGCAGCTTAAATCCCGACGCTTTTCTATGACGAAAGCAATCCCGATAATTTGCTTGCTCCAAACTGCAAGAGCGACAGAAACTGCACTAAACTTTGCATTTCGTGACGCTGGGTTGGCGCGTGAACAGACAATGTTGCCACAAGCCGATTGTGTTTATCCAGGACGGGGACAGCTATTGCGGTCATCCCGGGCATGAATTCCTCGTCGTCCGTTGAGTATCCTTTTTGGGCGATACCCAAGATTTCTGCGCGCAATGCTTCTGGGTCAGTTATTGTTTTTTGGGTGTTCGGGTTCAGCTTACGGGCGGAAAGAAACCCATCCAGCGTGTTTTGACGAAGCGTGGACAGGTACATCTTTCCGCTGGCAGTGCAATGAAACGGAACCTGAGTGCCAATCGGCAATTGAATCCTCAAGGGCCATTCCGTTTCCACCCGGTCCAGATAAATCATTCCTTCCCGATCCGGGATGGCGAGGTTGCAGGTTTCGCCAATTTCGTCGGCGACGCCCCGAAGGATCGCGAGACGAGCAGTTCGAAGATGCTCCGATGACACCGTGTTTACCGAAAGCTCTCGCAACCGTGGTCCGGGTCCATACGATCGGCCATCGAGGTCTCGTTGAAGGAACCCTTCGGCCTCGGCCGTTTGCAGCAACCGATGGACCGTTGGTTTTGCCAGACCCAATGATTCAATCAGGTCTGACGGTTTGACTGCGACACCGCGCCTTGCAACCTCTTCAAGGAGAAATAGCAAACGCAGGTTCGTCGGGATTTGGGTTTCTTTCTCTCGTGTATCTGCGTTTGCCATTCCGCTAAACTCTAGTTGTTTGGCAGAAGTATCAAGGCCAGATCAGGCACCAGAGAAACCAAAATCCATACAGAGAGCAGAGCCACAAGGTACGGAACGGTGTAGCGCAGCAACCGGAAGTACGGCACGCCTGTCACACCTGACGCAACATAGAGGTTCAGACCATAAGGCGGCGTGATAAACCCAATCGATGCACCCACAAGGAAGATCACCGAAAAGTGGATCGGGTCCACACCCACCGACGCAGCAATTGGTGCGAGGATCGGCGCAAGGATAATCGTCACGGGCAAGCTTTCCAGCACCATGCCTGAGAAGAAGACAATGACCATCGATGTGAACAGAACCGCGTAATATCCCCCCATCGAAGTCACGAAATCTCCGATCGTTTGTTGTGCGCCAAGCAACGACAAGATCTGTTGCATGACAACCGAGATCGCAATCAGAGGGGCCAGAATGCCGGTGATCTGGGCCGAACGGATCACGATCGAAGGTATCTCAGGGATCGTAAATCCTTCTACGACGAACATTTCAGCAAAGCTCTTTTCGGTGGGTGAAACATCGTCGCGCGCACCCATTATTCTGTTGATCGGATAACTGACCAATCCGGCGATCACACAGAAGCCAACTGTGACGCCCGCAGCCTCGGTGGGGGAGAATTTGCCAGTATAAATGCCCCAAAGCACAAGCCCGATGGCAAAGAACCCAAGCCAGGCGCCAAAGGCGGTTTTTAGGATCCGGTTCAGTTGCAGCGGGATCAGGTGGCCCCAGCCGTTGATCCGGCAAATGATCCAGCATGCAAACTGCATGCCAAAGACCATCAGCGCGCCAGGCAGGATACCGGCGACAAACAGCTCGGAAATAGGAAGGTTCATCAAGAACCCGTAGACGATAAAGATGATGGATGGCGGGATGATGATCCCGACCGTACCGCCCGCCGCCGCCGTGGCCGCGCTAAAGCGTTCGTCGTAGCCGCCTTTAACCATCTCAGGGTGCAGCATTGAACCGATGGTTGCGGTCGTTGCAGAGTTCGACCCGGAAATCGCCGCAAACAATCCACATGCCCCAAGCGATGCCATAGCCAGCCCGCCGCGTATCCAGCCTAAACAGGAATAGGCAAAATCACTCAGCCGCCGCGCGATCCCCGACTTGTTGATTAGGTCCCCGGTCAGGATGAACAGCGGCATCGCCAACAGGGCGAAGCCTTTGTTGAACACGTTCAGCAGCTCTGCACCCATGTTGTCGAGTGTCAGGCCCAGAACGAATGAGCATCCGATCACCCAGTATCCGATGACAAGCAGTACCGGTACGCCCAACATGAACAGAAACGTCACGCCCAGCGAAATAAGTGTAACTAAAGTTCCGTCTGTCATCAGTCTGCCCCTATCACGGCCTGCTTGATCAGCGGCTCTCCGGTTTTCCAGTTGTGCAAGTCGTCAGCAAGGTTTTGAAACACTCGGCCAACCATCAGAAAGAAGGACACGGGCGCGGCCAACAGAAACCACCACTGCATGATGTTGTCTGTCCCAAGCACGATCTGGAAGTTCGAGGCCGACAGCGCCACGAGGCGTGTTGTGGTCACGATGACGATTACTGCAAAGATGAACCACAAAATGGCATCCAAAAACAAACACGCCAGTTGACCGCCGCGTGGCATCGCGGTGCGAAACTCGCTGAAGCTAAGATGCGTGCGCAGGCGGACATTATAGGACGCACCAAACCAGGCCATTATCATGAACAGAAGCGGAGGAATGGTGGTGGACCAGGGTTCCTGGTCGTTGAAGACAAAGCGGTCAATCACACCCCAAAAGATGATCAGCGCAATGGCCAGATAGGAATAGACCATGATCGACCGTTCGAAGTGGCGTTCAACAAAGGGCACTTTGCGATAGATCAGCATCACGAGAAAACCGCCGAGCGCAGCGGCAACAGTGCCGACAACCCAGGCGGCGTCAGATTCCAATGCGGATTGGATTTCGAATGAATCGCGAGTGAGCAAGGCGCTGAAAATTGCCCCGATATCTGCCCAAAATGACATGAACCCCGTCCTCCCAGTCGGTGTTTAGAGAAACCGGCCCACGAGGGGCCGGTTCGAAATGTTAGATCAGGCCGCGCCTTTCCACCAACGGCGGGGCTCAACGTTTTCGGGCAGTGTGTCTGCCGGAATTTCGCGCGCGATGTCGTAGATTTCCTGATAGGTGTCGATGCCACCGGCCCATTTGTTCAGTCGCTCACGCCACTGCGCCCATGGTTCAGGATTGAAGTTCGGCGCGCACATCTCTTCGGCCAGCTTGATCTGATCGTCAGCCAGGAACGCCGCACGAACACCGTTTTCGGCAAAGATCGTGTTGGGCAGCTGCGGATCCGAGAAACCGACCGTGTTCAGCAGTGCAGCTTCGTTCGCACCCTGAATAAGGGCCTGTGTGAAATAGGACGATTCCATAACGGCGTCCTGCAGCTCTCCACCTAGTCCGTCGAACACCTTGGCTGACATCGACGTGTGTTCGGTTCCGCAGAAGAACTTGAGGTTCACAGATTGGGAAACGACCGGAGCCATGTTCGCGTATGCAACGGCTGATGCCCAGGTCTCCGCCCCGTCAATCAGGCCGGTTTTTAGGGCATCCAGGGTTTCTTCCCACGCCACCGGTACCGGATTCAGGTTCAGTAGCTGCATGGCGATCCGGCCTAGCTGTGTCCCTGTCACACGGTTCTTTGTCCCGAACAGTTCTTCCAGTTTGGTGACTGTAGGTTTGTCAGAGAAGGTCGAGCCCATTTGCAGGCCGCGCAGTTCACAATGGGTGAACAGGAACTTCAGCCCGTGGCGCTTTTCGAGGGGGTCTCGCAGAATGCGCTGGCTTTCGGGACTGTAGAAGAAATGATATTGGGCCGCCCTGCTGGGGAACATATAGGCATAGTCCAGCACGTTCAGATATGGCGCACCGCCCGCAGAGTTCTGGGTCGACGCCGCATAGATGTCGACGATTCCCTGCTGCGTCTTCTCAACACAACTCAGCTGTCCGCAGATCTGGTTGTCGCCAATGAACTCGATCCGAATCTCACCGTCTGTGCGTTCTTCCAGATCTCGGGCGAATTCGATGGCCCCTGCCCGTTCGATCAGCAGGTTGCGCGTATTGAAACCTGATGCACCGAATTTCAGCGTGTGCTTGGGTTCTTTCGAGAACCTTTTTTCATAAGTTGATTCTGCAGCTTGCGCCAAATTGGCCAAACTCATTGCGCCGCCAAAGCCACCCGCTGCCAGCAGCGTTGAACTCATGCCATAGCGCCCGGCTACACGGAAAAAATCCCGCCGTGAGACACCGCTTAGTTTCTTACCGATCTCCATTGCTTACCTCCCTGATCGCAATTATTGAGACGTTTTGTATCAAAAAATGCTAGTATAGTTCCAGCAATTTGCATAGTGTTTTTTTCAGTTACCTTGGGAGGAGACCGTCATGGAGGTGGATTATGCAGTCGTCGGAGCAGGCTCTTCGGGCTGTGTCATTGCCAATCGGCTAAGCGCTGACCCCAGCACAACAGTGGCATTGTTGGAAGCTGGCGGACCTGACACCAACCCGTGGATTCACATACCGGTTGGATACTTCAAAACCATGCATAACCCTTCATTGGATTGGTGTTACCGCACTGAACCAGATCCGGGTTTGAATGGACGCTCGATCGATTGGCCGCGCGGAAAGGTCCTTGGTGGATCATCCTCGTTGAACGGGCTTTTATATGTTCGCGGTCAGAAAGAGGACTATGACCGCTGGCGTCAGATGGGCAACGTTGGCTGGGGATGGGATGACGTCTTGCCTCTGTTCAAACGCAGCGAGGATCAGGAACGCGGCGAAGACGCGTTTCACGGTACGGGCGGCCCGCTGTCGGTATCCAACATGCGCATTCAGCGACCAATCTGTGACGCCTGGGTCGCCGCCGCCCAAGAGGCGGGTTACCCGTTTAATCCTGACTACAACGGGGCCGATCAGGAAGGCGTTGGCTACTTTCAACTGACCACTCGTAATGGTCGTCGTTGCAGTGCCGCCGTTGCATACCTCAAACCGATCAGGAACAGGCCGAACCTGAACATCATTACCCGAGCATTGGTGACCAAGGTCGAACTGGACGGAAAAAAAGCAACCGGACTTCTTTATCGCGACCGGTCGGGTGAAGTGAAGTTGATCAAAGTGCGCCGCGAAATCATCTTGTCCGGTGGTGCCATCAACTCACCTCAGATTTTGATGTTATCAGGCATCGGAGATCCAGATCATCTGAAGGCCAACGGCATTGAACCCGTTCACTCGCTACCCGGCGTCGGCAAAGGGCTGCAGGATCACTTGCAGGCACGCCTGGTTTTCAAATGCAACGAGCCAACGCTGAATGATGAAGTGCGTAGCCTGTTCAATCAGGCGCGGATCGCGCTGAAATACGCACTATTCCGGGCCGGACCTATGACAATGGCGGCCAGCCTGGCCACCGGATTTCTGAAAACCCGCCCCGAAGTTCAGACTCCTGACATTCAATTCCACGTTCAACCCTGGTCTGCCGACAGCCCCGGAGAGGGCGTGCACCCGTTTTCAGCCTTCACAATGTCCGTCTGTCAGCTGAGGCCGGAAAGCCGCGGAGAACTGCGTCTGGATGGCCCCGATCCGGCCAGTTACGTCAAGATCATTCCAAACTATTTGTCGACGGAAACTGATTGCACAACGATCGTCGACGGCGTGAACATCGCGCGGGACATCGCCCGGCATAATCCACTGGCTTCTAAGATTTCTGAAGAGTTCCGACCAACCTCGGATCTATCGCGCGATGACTATGAAGGCACTCTAAATTGGGCGCGCTCGAATTCTGTCTCAATTTATCACCCGACAGGCACCTGCGCGATGGGCACCTCGGAAAGCTCTGTTGTGGACCCAAACCTGAAGGTCAAAGGGATCGAAAATCTGCGCGTCGCCGATTGCTCAATCATGCCGGAAATCGTCAGCGGCAATACCAATGCGCCAGCGATTATGATCGGAGAAAAAGCCAGTGAGTTGCTTAGCGCAAACAAGTGAGTTTTGGGCACTACGTATCGTTATGCCGGTCCGACATAGGTAAGTTCCGCAAGTTGGGACACGTCGCAGAAATTGGCACAAACACGCACGTTGATCGCGGTACAACGAAAGTCTGCTTTGAATCGTTTAGCTATACGGATCAAAAAGCGGCTTACTTGTTGGACAGAAATACAGAGATGGCATTGAGAATGCCAAGGTCGGCCTTTTGACCAATATGATTGGAAAGTTAGTCACGCTGTACTGCTCAAGATCGACGACAATGGGTAATGGCTGTCTGCAACCGGCTGAGACTTATTTCTTTGGGCCGCGACCGTAGGAAAAGAGCGCGGTTGGAATGTAACAGTTTTTGAAACAAAAGCTGGTGAAACCGAGTTGCGGAATTTCGAGTTTCCTTAACAAGATCAGTATCTGAAATGAGTGAGTTATCGCTGAAGTCAGATTGCAAAATTGATATCGCACAAACTTTACGGTAGGGATGACTACAATAATTGAATGAGGTCTGCAGGTGTCGGGAACCCATCCATCTCCGACTGGTCTCATAAAAAAATTTCCAACAGTCCGGACTATCGAGGGCTGAGGCTTCCGTAAACGTTGCACTCATTTTGACGACGATCCGCAAACATCGTTCAGCTTTGCTTTACTTGGTTTTTTGAAGCCCAGTTCCCAACCAGCATCAGATTGAGTGCCGGAACCAATGGGACATTTGACCTTTGGATATGGCTTCGCTCTCACCGGTTTTTCGCCTCGTTGATAGGTCCGGAGGCAATAAGAAGTAGAGTATTGTCATGTCTGGCATGGTTCGTGTTCTCGGCCGCGTAGAGATACAAGCTCAAGGTGGTGAAAACCTACCAATTACCAGTATCCGCTCGAAAGAGCTGATTGCGGCCTTGGGGAACCGCCCGGGGCATCCGGTTGAGCGCCGTCAGGTGATGTCCTGGATCTGGCCTGACAAGGATCCAGACAAAGCACGGCGCGCGTTGAACACCGAGGTCTGGCGCCTGAAGAAAGTAGTGGAAACGGCAGGTACTGACCCTTCTGCGCTTATTGATTCAACACCTCGAACACTGACTTTGCGCAATGATGCCGGCTATATCGTTGATATCGACATGCTGGCCCAGGGCGGGAACACTGCGCTTGAGAGTCTTCTTGCAGGTGAAATCCAGATCGGGCGTTTTGCAGAAGGGGTGGAAGCTGAATGGGTGGAAGAGTTGCGCCACGAGACGCAGGCGCGGATATTCAGGTTTCTGAAAAAGACGATCGAGGCCGCGTTGGAAACCAATCGACTGGCAGAGGCTCGATGGGTCGCAGAGAAGTTCCAGCGCGACAATCCCTATGACGAGGCCGCGACGCGCTGGCTGATGAAGATTGACATGATGTCTGGCCAGAATGGCAACGCGATCCAGCATTTCAACATACTCAAAACCGTTCTGAGCGATGAGCTTGGTGTCGTCCCGTCACCGGATACGGTGGCTTTGGCGCAAAAGCTTCAATCGGCAGATCTACCGGTGCCCAGGCCAGGTTTCAGGTTTGAGCCGGCAACTGATCCGCGTATCAGAGCGGCCTTGCGGCGCGTTGATGCGCTCCACGGGTTGGTGAGCGAGTTACGGCTAGAGTTGTCAGCGTTGACAGACGAGTTAGACCGCCTGGACGAGTGAAACTGCCCTGGCATACTTTCCAAACCTCTTTTGCTGCGAGATATCGACCCCCACTCACAAATTAAACAACGTCGTCTCGAAGTCGCCAGTGTTGAGGCGATGCAGGCCAGTCCCGAAAAGGCTGATCTGCCTGCTCTGAATGCCTGTGCCAGCGGCCGTGTCCTTTTTTCCGCCCAGCTCCTTCGCTCCCACTGAGGTTTTTTCCCAAACCTCCTTTTGTGATCGTTTGCTTGATTGCGTCGTGATTGGCCTGTGATTGCGCCATGCAATGTCTGGGCAGAACGGCAAACGCTGCGCAAGAGAGCAAGGGTGATCAACATGTCCCGCGATGCACGAAACCGGTTTTGGAATGCACCGGCTGAAGACGATTTTGAAGACTTCTTTGACGAAGAGTTCGCGCCAGAGTTTATCGATGCTGATAGCGCGTTCCCGGAGGAAATGGAAAGCGACGCCGAGTGGGGCGCGATTTTCGACGCAGGCTTCTCGCCGGAAGATGTCGCGCGCGAGGCTTTTGCCGAGATTGCTGATGCCGACGACACCGAGGTCAACGAGTTTCTTTTTCAGATGACCGAAGGCATGAGCCCCGAAGAACTGGAGAGCTTTTGGCGGGGTCTGGCCCGGTTCGGGCGCAAGGCGCTCAAGGTTGCGGCACCAGTCGTACGCACCGTCGCCCCGGTGGTTGGCACAGCGATCGGCGGCCCGATCGGCGGTGCTGTTGGTGGATTGCTTGGTCAGGGCGTAGGCGCACTTGCCGGGCAGCTCGGATCGCGTGGGCGGTCCAGACGTGGGCGCAGACGGCCTTCGCGGCGTGGGCGTTCGGTGATGACGCGCAGACCTGCGCGTGGTCGAGTCCGTCGCGCACGTCCCAGAAGACGCGGACGCCGCAGAGCAGGGTTGGCATCGATCGGTCAGCAGGCAGGAGCCATTCTACGAAATCCACAGATTCAGTCGATTTTGGCGGGCCTCATTGGCGGGCGCTCGCGCGAAGTCGTAGGCCGTTCGGGCGAGACGATGTCTGGACCCGTTGCAATCGCAGGGCTTATTGAAGGGTTGACCGAGGCGCTAAGCGAAGCAGAAGCCGCTGGAATCGACCTTGATGATTTTTCCGCAGATTTCGAAGCGGAGGATTTCGAAAGCGCTGCAGATGCATTTGCGCTTTTGGTGGAAATGATTGGAATTGACGAGGACGCCGGCGAGCGTGCCGGCCCCTGCCCCGAGACCGGTGAAGCCATTTGCCGGTGCAACACATGACCGCGCTCAACGAAATACTGCTAAAGGCGCTGACGAGTTCGGGTGAGATCGACCAGGCAGAGATTCTGGCGCATCTCACCGGGGCTGCTCAGGCAGAACAGCCTCACGAAACGCCTGCAGCTATTGATCTTGATGCTTGGCGCGAAGAGGCTGCCCGATCCGAGAAGGTGATCGAAAGCATGAGTGCACAGCTCGACATGCTGGCCTGTGCCTTAGGCGCGTGCCCGTCATGTTGGGGCGACAGCGAAGACTGCGAAGACTGTGGCGGGCAAGGTGCCGGAAGCCCCGGCACATTCCTACCCGACCCTGATTGTTTCAGGGCTTTGATTGTCCCGGTTCTCGAAGTGATGGTGGACCAAGGAAACCGTCGCCGCCGTCCCAGACGGCGTGCGAGGCGGCGTCCTTCGCCTCACGTCTCCGACAAGGTGGCGCATCCATTGACCATAGACGCCACGGTCATTCAACAGAAGGAAAGGTCTGACCCATGAGCTCATCAGGATTGATGGAACAGGACGATCTTTTGCGATTTGCGCTCGCTCAGAGCCAAGTCGCGGAGTTCGACGACGATGATGATGAAGATTTCGACGATGATGACGAAATGTTCGAGTTCGACGACGACGATGATGAAGATTTCGACGACGATGACGAAATGTTCGAGTTCGACGACGACGATGATGAAGACACCGACATGCTGGACATGGCTGATGACTTCGAAAGCGACGGCGAGGACTTTCCTGAACGCCGTCGCCGCCGTCGCCGCCGCCGTCGCTCCTTCCGTCGCCCGCGATTTCGCAGGTTCAGCCGCCGGCGTCGCATGGGCAAGGTCAAGGGGTCACGCTCGACCACAATGCGTGGGCGAAATGGCCGCCGCATGCGGGTGCGCTTTGGCAAGAGCTTTGCCACATCGGCAGAGGTAAACAAGCTGATCGCTTCTACCAACAAACGGTTTGCAGCCGCCATGAAGGAGCGAAAGGCGAACCACAACGCTCTATCCAAGCGAATAGCGTCTGCCACGAAGAACTTAGACGGCAAGGTTTCGTCGCTGCGCAAGTCGGTCAAGACACTTGAGCGGCAAGCCCAGACTTCCAGCCTCTTGGGGCTGTTAGGTGGTGCACCAAAGGCCGAAAAGATCAAGCTTTCGGGTGCAGCGGCAGGGGCTCTTGCTGGTCAGGAGATCGATGCCGAGATCACGTTCAAGAAGCAGGACATCCTGTTGCCGATCCTGGCTTCCGGCGCGTTTGGCAAGTCAGGCGGCGGGGATGACACGCTGATGTACGCCCTTCTCTTGGGCCGGAACTAAGGGGGTGAACAAATGCGACAGAAAGCACTACTGAATATCGTAGCCACACGCGATCTGATCCCGGATCTAACGACCGAGGCATTTCTGGCCTCCCGTGATGGGGTGCTCGGTGTCATGGGGCTCCAGCGTATCGCAGAAAGCCACGCCGAAGTGACCAAGGCGCGCGACACCGCCCTTGGAGAGGCTTCCAAATGGTACAAGGCATTGGAGAATGGCGTGAGGCTGCTTGAGCAGATGCCCGGTGGCACAGCGGTCACGCCAGCTCAGGTAGATGCGCTTGTTCAGCGGCTCGCTGAAACAGTGGCGCTGGATCCCGACAAACGGCCTGACGGTGTTGGAGATCCAGACGACGACGATCCTCAAAACCCACCTGCTGGTGGCCCCGGAGATTTATCCAATCCCGATCCTGATTGATTATCAAATGCTTTCAGACAGGGCGGCGCTGTCGCCCTGTCTTTCTTTTACGCAGGAGGACCGGCCATGTGCGGGTGTCAGTTGATACGTCTGGAGGATGTTAAACCGGTTGCACGGCACAAGCCCCTGAAACCTGGTGACTTCGGCGGGCCTTTGAAATCGTCGCCGCCAGTGCCCAAACCGCTTCCAAAAGGTCGGTTCTTTAGCTCGGGAAAATTGCCCAGGCCGCGCGCGACGATCGAGGCAGTGGCCACCGCTTTTCGTGCGCGAGAGGCCTTCGCGCGGGTGATGCAGCTTTTTCGTCAGCACAAGATCGAAAACGATGATGTTGACCAGGTGGCCCGCGCCATTTTGGCGGTGCCCGAGATGAGCCGCGACGAGATTGCAAAGACTCTTGGTGTTTCGGTCGATCAGATCGAAGAACTAAGCGCGGGCCTGAAAGCCCACGAAACTGCACTTCATGACGCATTAAAGAGTTTGCGAGCGTCAGAGCATCAGTTGACGACGATTAAAGGGATAGGCCCGAAAATTGCCAAACGGCTTCGGGAACATGGTGTCAAAGACTTGCGCCATCTCGCAGGCATGGACGATGCCGCTGTCGAGGCATTGGATCGGGATATCGATGCGCCCACTCAGGCCAAGAGCTGGCGCAACGAAGCACAGCAGATCCTCGAGGAACCCTAGCCATGGACCCGGCGCTGC
Source organism: Ruegeria sp. CDSA246 (assembly GCF_059611225.1). Taxonomy (NCBI): domain Bacteria; kingdom Pseudomonadati; phylum Pseudomonadota; class Alphaproteobacteria; order Rhodobacterales; family Roseobacteraceae; genus Ruegeria; species Ruegeria sp. CDSA246. Next base: position 14,920 of record NZ_JBXWPD010000007.1, read on the forward strand.
GTGAACTTCTGGGCAGCGGGCGGCGGCGCGACAGCGTCGAGGCGATCCTCCGCCTGCACCCTGGAGCCAAAGTGCCAGAGAAATGGGTCAGACCGGTGACACGGTTCGGCGACATTCTGACGGTTCGGCTCAGGCGCGGCGACATTTTCCAAGTTTGGTCGCACCCATCGGTAAAATCACTGAAAGCAGCGCGTGTCTTTGGGCAAAGTCGAGAGACACCTCCAACGCCTGAGGTGTTTTCGCGTACGCGCGCGCCCACCCGTCAGGCCCACCCGCGCCACCGTGGGCAAGGTGTTGTGCTTGGAGTGATCGATTGGGGGTTTGATATTGCTCATCCGGCCTTTCGAGACGCCGCAGGTCAAAGTCGGGTACTGGCATTGTGGGATCAACGTGAACCGTCGCGCGGCGTGCAGCCGAAGCCATACGGATACGGTCGCGTCATTACCCGGCGAGAGATCGACCGAGCACTTACAACGTCTCGGCCCTATGAACGCCTTGACTACCATCCCGGTGACGCGGATCGGGGGCGGGGCGCGCATGGAACGCACGTTGCGGATATTGCTGGCGGTTCGCCGCGTTCAGATGGTGAAGGCGGATTGGCCCCAGAGGCTGATCTGGTGTTCGTACATCTCTCGGCGGCGCGTCTGGGCGGGCTTTCAGATCTTGGAAATTCTGCGCGGATCATCGAAGCGGTGGATTTCATTCGTCGCCTGAGCCGGGGGAGAGGTTGCGTCATTAACATGAGCCTCGGTCGACAGGGAGGAGCAAAGAACGGCACCAGCCTGGTGGAACGTGCACTTGATGCCTTTGTCACTGAGCGGGACGATGCAGCTATTGTGCAATCTGCAGGCAATTATTTCCTGGCCAATTGTCATGCCGCAGGAGTGCTGCCTCCGGGCCATATGCGCTGGATCGGGTGGGATATTTCCCGTCACGACCCAACCGACAATGAGATGGAGATTTTTTATTCGGCGCGCGACCGGATGCGTGTAAGTCTGCGGCCGCCAGGACAAGAGGCGATTACGGTCCCCTTGGGTGACACACGCAGCCTTCGCGACGTATTTGGGCGCGAAATTGCACGGGTTTATCATCGCGCGCTTGAGCCGAACTCGGGTGATCATCACTGCGATATTTTTGTCTACGCGAATGCACCCGGCGGGCGCTGGACAGTGGAAATCAGCGCGGATGTCGTAACCGACGGGCGCTATGACGTCTGGATCGAGCGGGACGGCTCTGGCCCGCGCCGTCAGTCCCGATTGGCCCCCGGCGAGGCCGATCAGACCTGCACCATCGGGTCGATCGCTTCGGGCTACCACTCAATCGTAGTCGGCGCCGCGCAGCAAGGCCGGGTGGGCGCTCGGCCTGCGCGTTTTGCCTCGGCTGGTCCCACCCGCGATGGCCGGACAAAGCCGGACGTTGTGGCACCTGGTGTGGCGGTGCGGGCCGCCCGCAATACACCGCTTGGCGAATCCCACCCGCGACCACGTCATACCCATATGTCTGGCGCAAGCCAGGCTGCCCCGTTTGTCGCGGGTCTTTTGGCAGCCTGTTTATCGGCTGCTGGCCCGGGGCAAGGCATTCACGATTTACGCAGAATGATCATTGGTACCGCCCGCCCGCAAGCGGCGCACAAGCTGGTTGACCGTCTGCGTCTGGGTGCGGGTCTGGTCGATCCGCAAACCGCGCTTCGTGTTGCTGAGCACAGTTCCTCACACCCCATAAGAGACAGAGGATTGGTACGATGAAATATGACAGAAGTTCATTCGGACATCGCAGACGCACCTATCGGCGCGGACGAATGGGAACTGCTGAGGCCGGTGGCCATGCTCATCATGGGGGGCACTCCATGACCTTTTGGGTTGATCCCAATCTTATGCGAGACAGGCCAGCGGAAGTGCGTGGATTTGAAGAATCCGGGCCACGCCAATTTACCCATTCGCGATTCAGAAACGATAGCTTTCTGACCCAGGTCCTGAATGGTCGACGTACCATGCGACGTGGGGCACGAGGCGCGTCTGTTCGCAAGGTACAGCAAGCGCTGATCGATCTTGGTTTCCAACTTAGGTTCGGCGCAGATGGTGATTTCGGGCGCGAAACAGATCGAACTGTCCGGGCTTTCCAGACAAATGTCAGAGCGCACAATTCCAGCTTCCTTGTCGATGGAATCGTGGGCGAGAATACCATTGCGGCCCTTGATGCGGCAATCAATCGCTTGCGGTTGCGAAAGGATGTCACTGCGCTGACCGCGACGGAGCAGGCCGCACTTGCTGGAGCGCTTCAGGCGCTGAATGCTGCGGATGAACGCAGGCAGTTCGTCGTTGACCATGCAAGGAGGGCTATCCATGGAAACGCAGGGTTCCTGCCCTGGCACAGGCAGTTCATCCTGAATTTTGAAAGCCGTCTGCGCCGCCATGATGACCGCGTGTCGCTGCCTTACTGGAACTGGTTCACTGACCCCGGGCAACGCGGAGGTGTGCGTATGTGGAACCGCGCGATGGAGCGCATATTGGGTGGCGATGGAGATCGGACCAGACCGGGGAATCGCCGCATCGGCTTTCCTGTCGTGTCAGGACCAATTGGGAGTGGATGGTCAAGCTTCACCGCGACTGGATCAGTCGATGAACCTTTTCTGCGAAGGGTATTTGGGGAACATCGCGGACGACCAAGCGGAGGCGTAACCCGCGCCCGTGTGATGCGGGAAAGAGTGTACGACGTGACGCCATTCGACTCGAGCGACCGACGCGGCTTTCGGCATGTTCTTGAATTTGGCCCGCATGGCGCCGGGCATATGTGGACCGGCGGGCAAATGGCCGATATCACACTGTCGCCAAATGACCCGGCGTTCTTCTTCCATCACTGCATGGTGGACAAAGTCTGGGCGGACTGGCAAGCGGGGAAACCGGCGGCTGCGGGCTATTTACCCAATACTCCTGTGGGTTCGGTGCCGGGGCGGAACACTTCTATGGAGGTGTTTGAAACCAATCGGCCAAGCCCTGGCAGCGTGACGCCTGCAGCGACACTGGATCTCACCAACCAAAGCGATAATCTGGGAAATACAGGGCTCTTGGTTCGGTACGTGTGAAAGCCGCATTGAGTTCTTGGATTATGTATTGGAGGCGAATGGCAACCCGCTATGCCCGGTGCACCAAAACCTTCTTTTCTGCTATCGCTCTCGCGGCAACCGTCATCTATTGGGCATGACGATTGATCGTAGTACGTCGAATGTGTCTTGAGTTCAGGATGCTGCACCGTGGGCCAACGTTCGACATGGAAACAAAAGCATGGGTCCAAGCCTCCAGTTGAACCCTGCCGCCTCTTCGGACACGCCCCACAGCTTTGTTATGACCGCTTATTCGTCAGCGTGGGGATGCAGAGTGCCTTTACCCTCTTGAAATCAAGCCGGAAAGCGATGCGGTGCGATTTAGCTTTTTTGATTTCGTTGCATATTCAGTAACCGATGAAATGTTTGCTCAACATTGCGATCATGAAGATTCTGAGGGTGATTGGCTTCAAATCTTTTCGAAGTCGTTCTTCATAGAATTTGTGGAACGAAGTACTTGGGCGACGCCAGAATTCCCCGGCAAATTGACACACTATCAGATCAATACACTTGATCACACGATTAACATCGCAACGCGCTACTCTCCTGAAATTCTCAAATTTGCACATTGAGGCAAGGTAAGTTCGGACCCGGTGCAGACGTTCACCAAATTTCGCTCACCATCTGATTTGCGGGCAACGTTGTTTGGCGTACCAGCGGCGCGGTTACCAGATCGACCGTCGCCTATTACAATCCAATTTTGGCTGTACAAATTCGGGCGGGCCGAATTCCTAGGACAGTTTGGAGTTTTTTTGCTACCCTAGCTTATTGTCACTGCACTTGGCTTTGCGTGGGGGCGCTGGTCTATTGAAAAAACCAATTTTTACAGCAGCGGTCATTTTGAGTACATTTTGTCCGCTTAGTTCAGATGATGTAGCGGCGGAAACCGCAGAAGAAGTTGAGACGGGCAACCGACTAGCAGCGGTGTTGCGAGCCGGTAGAAGTGTCGTGTCGAACAGTCAGGACCTAATCAACAATCCGGATGTCACGGACAAAGGGCTGTCCGGTGAAGTGTTTTACGAGAAAGTTATTGAGGCCTACTCGGAGGCTAACGGTGAACCACCGCTGCATGATGGGCTGGACCCACTAGAGCGTAAACTTACAGAAACGCAGCTGGACGCTATGGTCACGGTAATCGACGCAAACCAAGAGATAATAAATGCCGAGGGAGTGGCATTTAAAGGATTTATTCCAGCCGTATTTGCGCGGCTGGTAAATGAACAGTTCGCAGATGAAATTGGCACGTCTGCTGTGGTCAAGGTAACGGCGCCCTCGGAACTTGTCCGCAATCGCATGGCCCGTCCGGATTCCTGGGAAAACGCGATCATCGAGGAAAAGTTCAAGGACTCCTCTTGGGCCGAAGGGCAGCCATTTTTCGAAGAAACTGACGTTTCAGGAACACCCGCTTTCCGTATGCTGATCCCCGAATACTACTCTGAGTCCTGTCTTTCATGCCACGGATCGCCAGCGGGTGAAACGGATGTGACCGGTTTCCCAAAGGAAGGTGGGCAACTTGGGGATCTGGCAGGTGCAATCAGCATAACCCTTTTTAGATGAAACAAGATTCTGGTTTGAGTAACAATTGGAAGTGGGTGTCCGAAAACACTATTCCGGTGCGCATTGGGTCACTGTCAGCGCTATTGTTAACCGCTTTGGTCGTGAGCACCATTGTGATGGTCTACGATCTGGCGCGTAACCAAGCCCGCATACAAGACGCAAATACTGAGTTTCACCGGCTGGAAGTAGCTGGCCAGGCCGACCGTCATTTTGGCGAGATGAGGTATTGGCTGACGGATCTTTCTGTCAGTTTACTGACCCTTTCGGAGCGGCGCGCCAACGAAGCAAGGACGATGCTCAATAGCAGCCTCGAACAGCTCGCCGCTTTTGCACCAAAGTCCGCAGCCAGTGTACAAGAGCAGGCAAACTCCTACTACGAAACTTCTATGCAAGCAGCCGATGCTTACACAGATGGTAACCGGGTGCTGGGAAACACTCTACTGGCACAGGCCCGAGTGGCCAGTGATGCCGTCGACAAGACGTTGACGCAATTGGTCGATGACCTATCTGAAAGCGCCGACCGAACCAGAAATGAAGCAACGGTTGCCGCCAAGGCTGCGATGAACCGAGCGATCATTGCGTGTGTCGTCATTGTGATATTGGGAGCGCTTCTTACGTGGCGCGCTCTGAGGTCGATCGTTGTGCCGCTGCATGCAATCAACATCGCGATTTCAGGACTGATCCGGGGTGAACGGGATGTTACTCTGCCGCCCGAAGGCCCTGATGAGCTGGGCCGGATGTCCCAAGCGCTAAGAGCGCTTCGCGACAGCCAGGACAAACGGCGCGAACTAGAAGAAGAAGCGCGTGCGCAGCGCAATACGATTCTGACAGCAATTGAAACAATTCCAGACGGATTTGCGTTGTTCGACAACGAAGACCAACTCATACTCTTCAATGACCGGTTCCGCAGCATTTTTGCACATGTAGACGACATACTTGGGCCGGGCACGCGGTTCGAGGATATCTTGCGGCTGCAACTGGAACGAAAATCGGTTGATACCGATGGTGTGCCTGACGAAGAGTGGATTAGCAGCCGGCTTGCACGACATCGCAGGCCTGACGGAGATCGCCAAGAAGTCTTGCTGGGTGGCGCATGGATTCAGGTGTCAAAACGCCAGACCCCCGACGGGGGCACGGTCGCTGTTTACAGCGATATTTCTGACCTTAAGTCCAAACAGGAACAACTTGAAGAAGCCAACGCGCAGGCGATCGCTGCCAGCTCTGCAAAAAGCCAGTTCCTGGCTTCCATGAGCCACGAGTTGCGCACTCCTTTGAACGCGATCATCGGTTATAGCGAAATGCTGTCCGAGGATGCGCAGGACATGGGATTCGAGACTGCGACGGATGACCTGGAGAAGATCATGGCATCCGGGCGACATCTGCTCTCGCTCATCAATGACGTTCTTGATCTGTCCAAGATCGAAGCGGGCAAAATGGAAATGTACCCGGAACGCTTCGCACTGCGGCCCTTGTTGGACGAAGTCGCGTCGACCGTGGTTCCCTTGATGAGCAAGAACAGAAATGAACTGGTTCTCTCTTGTGATCTCGCAGACACTGACGAGATCGAAACTGATAAAACCAAGCTCCGGCAGAACCTTTTCAACCTGTTGTCCAACGCGGCGAAGTTCACCGAAGGTGGTAAGATTGAGCTTCTCGTCTCTAAACTCCGGAAAAATGATACAGATTTCTTTCGATTTGCGGTGCGAGATCAAGGTATCGGAATGACGCCGCAGCAACGCGACAAGCTGTTCCAAGCGTTCGTGCAAGCTGATCAGTCTACTACGCGGAATTTCGGAGGCACAGGGCTAGGGCTCGCCATTGCGCAGGAATTTACGCGTATGATGGGCGGGCATATTACTGTCGATAGCAAAGAGGGTGTTGGATCGACCTTCTCTTTCGAAATCCCAGCCCGCTACGATACCATTTCTACGTCGACTAACGAATACAGCGAAACGTCACCGGACACTGCTTTGGGCCGCGTTCTGATAGTGGATGATGAAGAAGACGCACGGAACGCGGTGGCAAAAATCGTGCGCGAGGAGGGGTATGATGTCTTGCTGGCATCGAACGCAGCGGCGGGCATGGAAATCGCGCGCTCGCAAAAGCCTGACGTCATTCTTCTGGACGTTATCATGCCTGAACGCGACGGCTGGTCTATGTTGAAGGAACTCAAGGCAGACTCGAAGCTGTGCGAAACGCCCGTTGTCCTAGCCACGATTGTCGCGGATCGCGACATGGGCCTTGCCTTCGGAGCGATCGAACACCTAATTAAACCAATTGATCCAGCGCGGCTGATCGCAACGTTGGATGCTATCGCCTCCGGACGCGACAAGGACGTGCTGATCGTTGACGACGATATGTCAACGCGAAACCTGTTTCGCCGCATCCTAACGCGCAACGGATGGACGATACGCGAGGCGGCAGACGGTCACGGCGCGCTCAGCCAATTGAAATCCAAAAGACCGACACTGATGGTATTGGACATTATGATGCCGAATGTGGACGGTTTCGATGTTCTCAAAACGGTTCGCACAACTGATGAGCTTGCAGATTTGCCGGTTATCGTAGCCACGTCCAAGGACCTGACGCGGGACGAACTGGATTGGTTGAAAGCCCATTCAGATGAGGTCATCCGCAAAGGAGATACCGGTCGAGGTGATCTGATTGCGGCACTGAAACGCCAGTTACAAGATTATTCATAAGTCGGAAAGATTAAGGCGATGGCAAAGATACTTATTGTGGAAGACAACGATATGAACCTCGATATGCTGTCGCGCCGGCTGCAGAGAAAAGGCTACGAAACCGTATCTGCCCGCGATGGTCAGGCCGGCGTTGAACAAGCCCTATCGGATAAACCGGATCTGATTTTAATGGACATGAGCCTGCCCGTAATCGACGGGTGGGAGGCGACCAGACAGATAAAAGCAAACCCAGATACAAACGCTATCCCAGTTGTCGCTTTGACCGCCCATGCGATGCAGAGTGATCGTGACAAGGCCATGGATGCCGGTTGCGACGAATTCTATACCAAACCGATCGAACTGCCCGGGTTGCTGGAAATTATTGAAAAACTGCTGGACGGGTAGCGCGGCATGGTTTCAGAGACCCGAAAAGACAAGTTGGCATTAGCCACCCGCATTTCCCAGAACCTCAATGGGCCGTCAGAAGCGATTGTTGGGTTTCATAATCTGCTGATCGAGGAAGTACGCAGATCAGGACCAGAGGCTGCGCTAGAGGATTTGCAAAAGATTGGCGCCGCCGCCAGCAACCTTGTTCAGTTGGTCGAACTGTTAGGGAAAAGTGCGCACCAAGTCACCGCCGACAAAGACGCGCAGGCAAAATTACGGCATGATTTACGCTCTCCGATCAATGCGATCATTGGGTATTCGGAAATGGTTCTGGATGATTTCGAGGCAGATCTGAAGCCTTCCGCTTGCAGCGACATAAACGCGATCCTGAGCGAAGCGCGCAAGCTGGCGCTACAGATCGACAGCACCATCAGTGATGCAGACATTCAGAATAACGCTGAGGACAGTGACCGGGATCAGGAAATTGCGGCCAACCTTGAACGCAGCCTTGCGAACTCTGATGCCGGTCGCGAAGCCCTGACCGGACGTATCTTGGTGATTGATGACGAGGCGGCCAATCGGGAAATCCTGACCAGGTTACTAGAGCGCAGAGGGCATAGTGTGCGGTCCGTCGGCTCGGCCAGGGAAACTTTTGAGGCACTAAACCGCGAGGGATTCGACCTTGTTCTGTTGGATATTCTTATGCCAGAGGTGAATGGCATCGATGTCCTCGAAAATATGAAAAAAGATTCGTCTTGGCGCGAAATACCCGTAGTCATGGTTTCCGGTCTTAACGAGACCGACGCAATCGCCAAGTGCATTAGTGTCGGCGCCGAGGACTATTTGCCAAAACCTATCGACCCAGTGTTGCTGCATGCGCGCGTCGATGCCTGCATGGAACGCAGCCGCTGGCGCGCTAAGGAATTGGCGCTCGCAAATGAGATAAAATACGAACGTGACAGGGCAGACAAATTGCTACACTCGATGCTGCCCGCGCCAGTTATCAAACGCCTAAACGATGGTGAGACGAACATCGCTGATCGCTTCGCTGGCGCAACCATAATATTCGCGGATATCGTAGAATTCACTCCGCTGGTTGCCCGCATGGACGCTGGTGACTTAATCCGGGAATTGTCAAAATTGTTTACTGCATTTGATGACCTGGCAACCCTGCACGGCATCGAAAAAATCAAGACAATTGGAGACGCCTATATGGCGGCATCGGGGATCCCCGTGCGACGCGAAGACCACGCGCTGGCGGCAGTAGGCTTTGCACGTGACATCCTAAGGAAGATGTCTGACAGCACAGTAAGCAGCGCGGGGCTGCAAATCCGCATAGGTGTCCATACCGGACCAGTCATTGCCGGTCTGATCGGGCGAAAACGGTCAATTTATGATGTATGGGGAGAAACCGTGAACCTTGCCAGCCGTCTCGAGGCCACAGGCAGGTCGGGGCACATCCACATCTCTGCCCAAACCAAAGATGCGCTGGGTGACCATTTGCCCAACGCGGAAGCGCAAACTCATTTTGTCAAAGGAGTGGGTGAGATAACATCCTACTTCGTATCCTAAGGCTTGTAATGCAGCATTGCGTCCTAATCGTTTCGGCGGTTTGATAGTTGAAAACGTCGAATTGGAACTTCGCCGTTCGGCCCAATTTGTGCTGCTAAAATGGGATGATTGCGGTCCAAAACCCTATGCTCAGTATCCACTGAATACCGTTAGGCTTCATTATCCCCGCTTCGAATTTCGAGCGGTGAACATGACTGATCCTGCGATCCGCCATACCCGCCCACAACGACAACCCGACAGTGACGCGAGACACTTTCACTGAATGCTTCCTCACCCCTGAGGCCCGCTTTGAGTCCAAACTAACGGCTTCTACGGGGTGAACGAATTGGCGCAAACCATTACGATTCAGACATTCAAACCTTTAGCCCTGGCCGGGAGAACACCCACTGTTAAAATGATACAGTTCCATTTATTCGCCGCATTTCTGCGCGTCAGTTCAGGGCGCTCCAGGCACCCCAAGTTTTTGTACTTTTCAGCGATGTATTGCCATCCATTCACCCGAATTTTTCGACCTCTATTATCCGTTCTTATTAGTTCCATTTGTTGCGCCGACGATCCCGGTATTCTGACGTACATCTTGCGCAACGAAATTTTTCGTCTACTCGATCGTCAGTTTCCCACTGTCGGGAGTTGTAGATGTTGGGCAAGACGCTGCCATGCCCGTTCAGCATGCTCGGACTGCGCCTCGCGGAGACGTACCAGGCGAATAATCAGAAGTTGCGAAGGTAAGACGTCGTCGATCCGCACCAACCGCCCTTGTGAAAGGTGTTCGACAATCAAGGAGTGCGGCAGCCAGGCAACCCCAATATCCGTTAGCACCAGTTGCAACACCGCCAGTGTCAGGGCGGTTTCGGCGGCCATTGACACGGTGGTGTCCTTGGGCAGGCGCGGATTGATCATCCGGGCGAAAACCTGCCCCAAAAAGACCTCTGACGGGTAGCTAATCGTTGGAAGAACCGCTGAATTGGCCTTGTTGCGGCCGTTCGGCGTTGCGACCGGGATCAAAAGGTCCGTTCCAAGATCCACCGTTTCAAAGGCATTAACCGGTACGGGTGCATCATCACCCGGAAGCGCATACATGATCGCAAAATCGACCTCTCTGGAGATCAAATGCATCAGACATTCATCCTGGTTGCCCGACCGCACCCGTGTCAAAACGTTACCATCCGTACTCAACGCCAGAACCACCTGCGGCGACACTGTGGTGGTCAGCGCATGCTGGCAGACAAAACCCAGTGATTTCGAAGCCTGATCGCTTGCGGTCTGCATGGTTTGGCGCAATTTGTGCATTCTTGCACTGAGATCACGTAACTCGGGCTCAAGCGCCCGTACGCCGGGCAACAGGGTAACCGGTTTGCGGCGGCGATCAAACAGTGCCGCGCCTATGCTGTCTTCAATGAGCCGCACCCGGCGAGTAAAGGCCGACTGCGTCAGAAACCGTTTTTCTGCCGCACGCGCCAAGGAGCCGCCATCAAGCACAGCTAAGATATCGTCTATCCATTCAAGCCGCATGGAACACAGATAGAGCAACCCACAATAACTTGCAATTCTTGCAATATATTGTCGGTATTTCGCATTAGGAGCCGCAATTTTAGACGGATATGTTGAGGAAAGCCAAAATTAGGAGTCTTCTTATGCATCTCGCCCGCTTTCCCCGGCTGCATCTTGCCCATCTGCCCACACCGCTTGAGCCGATGAAACGGCTTTCCAAAGAGTTGGGTTGTGAAATCTGGATCAAACGCGACGATTGCACCGGCATGTCAACGGGCGGCAACAAGACCCGAAAGCTTGAATTCCTCATGGCCGAGGCCGAGAAACAGGGCGCCGACATGGTGATGACGCAAGGCGCGACCCAGACAAATCATGGCCGGCAGACCGCTGCTTTCGCGGCCAAACTGGGTTTTGATTGTCATATCCTACTTGAGGACAGGACTGGCTATCAGGACGGGAACTACAACACCAACGGCAACGTCCTGTTGGATCACCTGCATGGTGCCACAACCGAGAAGTTTCCCGGTGGTCACAACATGGTTGAAGAAATGCAGAAGGCCGCCGAGAAGAAGCGTGCCGAAGGACGCAACGTTTACGTTATCCCCGGCGGTGGCTCAAACCCGACTGGTGCGCTTGGTTACGTAAATGCAGCCTTCGAACTTTTGTCTCAGGCTAATGAGCGGGGTCTTCGGATTGATCGGCTTGTACATGCGACAGGGTCTTCAGGCACTCAGGCCGGGCTGGTCACGGGCATGTGCGCGATGAATTCCATGGTCCCTGTTCTGGGCATAGGCACGCGGGCACCGCAAGCCAAACAGGAACAGATGGTTTATGATCTTGCCTGCAAAACAGCAGAAAAGCTGAGCTGCGCCGGCATCGTCAAGCGTGAAGACGTGATGGCCAATACCGATTATGTTGGCGAAGGCTACGGGTTGCCGACGGAAAGCGGCATTGAGGCGATCCGGATGTTCGCCGAGTTGGAAGGCATACTGCTTGACCCCTGCTATTCGGCTAAGGGCGCAGCGGGCCTAATCGACCTTGCTCGCAAGGGAGAATTCAAGGATCAGCGGGTTGTATTCCTTCATACCGGTGGCGCGGCGGCCCTGGGCGGCTACGAATTTGCCTTCGACCACGCAAATCGCTGGGTTCATATCTAAACCATGGGCGCGCTACGTCCTGTAGGCATACTTGGCGGCATGGGCCCCGAGGCGACAATCCTCCTCCAACGCAAGTTGGTGGAGGCCGTCCCGGCGCGGGATGACAACGACCACATTCCCCTTTTGATCGATATGAATCCGCAGGTCCCGTCGCGGATTGCCCACCTGATCGAGGGGACAGGCATTGATCCAGGGGATACTCTGGCAACTATGGCGCGTCGGCTTCAAACCGCCGGGGCCAAGGCTCTGGCGATGCCCTGTAACACTGCGCACCACTATGCCGGGGCAATCACAGAAGCAGTGGACATCCCCTTACTAAACATGGTCGAACTGGCGGCGGATCACGCCGCACAAAAGCTTGGAGCCGGAGGTTGTGTCGGCATGCTTGCCTCACCAGCGGTACGCCACACCCGACTTTTCGATACCGCTCTTTCAGAACGCGGGCTGTCTGTTGTCTGGCCTGCGAAAGACGATGCCCTGCTGGCGGCCATCCGTACGATCAAGGCCAAGGGTCCAGGCACATGTGCCCGTGACTCGGTGTTCGCAGCTTCGAAAGATCTTGTCAGCGCCGGAGCGGACCTGCAAATCATCGCCTGCTCAGAATTTTCGCTTGTTTCCGACAGTGTCGCTTGGGATGCCAATGTCAGCGATACAGTCGACCTCTTGGTCCAGGCTATCATCGAGGCGGCAACGGCCGACAGCTCCAAAGACATTGGGTAGCGAACGAATGCCTGCTTGCTTCCAACCGTTTACCGGGCGCCGAATTCGCCTGCGTCGAAGCTGCATGAGCGCGTCATGGGCTCAATGTTGAAATTCTCATCACCGCTGCCCGCCGAAACAATAGCGCGTAATATGCAGTTCCGCTAAAGCAGGTCCCACAATTTGCGTGCGGTCACATCAAAGGCGTCAGGGTTAGACAGGGCAGATATGGTTAAAGAGGTGCACCACGTATCGTCGCCAACCGGCACCAGTACTCCATCGGTAAGTTCGGTCGAAATCGCAGTTTCTGGCATCCAGGCAAATCCACTGCCTTTCAAAAGCCGCCGCTTGATCGTTTCGACCAATCCATCGACATAGATCGTCTCGGCATTCAGCATTTGCCGTTCGACTGTGTTCTCAACCACCATTCCCAGAAACGATGATCGCTCATACGCCAGATGTGGAATGGGCGGGCCGTCTGTCTTGCCAAGATCCCATCCGTTGGCCCGGGTTGTTTCAGCGGCGGCGACAGGGACAAGGCGGTCTATTAGTAGGTCTTTTTTTTCGAATGCCGCCTCATCGATCAATGGCGAGACTGAATGGTGATAGTAGCACAGCAAAACGTCGACCGCCCCTTCAACAAGAAGCTCGCAGCAAGTGCTGAGGGAATCAGACACCACACGTGTGCGCAATTCGGGGATTTGCAGCTGCAATTCTTCAATTCGCGTTGCGAGATAATTGACCGAAATTGTGTGAAGTACCGAAAACCGGATGAACCGGCTGTCCCCGCGATCCGCATCCCGTAACAATTGACGGGTCTCGGACAGTTGTGAAATCGCAGCCAAGGCCACCGGCAGAAACTGTTCTCCGGCGTCGGTCAGACGCACAGGATAGGTGGCACGATTAACCAAAGGAAGTCCAACCCAGTTTTCCAAGGCTCTGATTCTTCGGCTGAAAGCCGATTGCGTGATGTTTCTCTCGTCCGACGCCCGGGTAAAATTCAGGGTTCGGGCAAGGCATTCAAAGTCACGGAGCCAATTCAAATCCATTGTGCGTCCCAGTCTGTCTGCTGTGGTTGACGAGTGTAATCATAACTATGCAATGTTGGAATAGTTTGATGAAATGTTCGAATTGGCCTGCGGAATTCGCTTTGCTCTAGACTTTCAAGCAGGAATCGAAGGCCCGGCCTAGCATCGGACCACTGTCCAACAGCCATGAGGAGGTAATTGCTTTCCGGTCAAAGCCATGAGTTGGAGGCACAAAGAGATCAAAAAACTGACGTCGGAACACGGCGCATCTCAACAGAGGAGACTACCATGAGAACCAAACTGAAAACACTGGGTCTGGCGGCTGCAGTCGGCGCGTTTGCGATACCTGCTCTCGCCGCCGAAGAGGTCAAAATCGGCGTGCCCTCCTGGACTGGCGCACAGGCGATTGCTCATCTTCTGGGTGCTGTGGTTGAAACGCGCATCGGTGGTCAGGTTGAATACGTACCGGGCAACAACGCGACGATTTTCCAGGCGATGGATCAGGGCAAGGGAGACATTGATGTGCACCCCGATGTCTGGCTGCCGAACCAGGAAAGTTTCACCAAGAAATACGTTGACGAAGCGGGTACCGTAACCTTGTCGTCCAACCCCTATGAAGGAAACCAGGGCTTCTGCGTTTCGCAGGACTTCGGCAATAAGATGAACATCACCGATATTGCTGATCTGGGCCGCCCGGACGTCGCCTCAGCGATGGATAGCGATGGCAACGGCAAGGGTGAGATGTGGATTGGCGCCCCCGGTTGGGCTTCGGCCAATGTCAACGAGGTTAAGACCCGTGACTATGGCCTTCTTGATTTCATCGATCCGATCCGTGCCGAAGAAAGCGTCAAGACCGCGCGCATCAAGGACAGTATCGCCAAAGGCGAAGGTTATGCTTTCTACTGCTATAAACCACACGCGGTTTGGTACATGTTCGACGTCCAGATGCTGACCGAGCCGACCTTTGATCCGGCCAAATACGTGATGGTACAGCCGTCGGATGACCCTGATTGGTACAGCAAATCCTCGGTTGCCACCAAGGACGCTCTGAAGAACGTTCAGATTGCATGGTCAAATTCGCTTGAAGATCGCTCGCCTGCGATTGCGGAATTCTTTGCCAACTTTGCTCTGACTGCTGATGACGTCAGCGGTTTCGCCTATGAAATCAGTGGCAAGGGCCGTGATCCAGCAGAGGTTGCCCGTGAGTGGGTTGAAGCCAATCCCGACCGGGTCGACGCTTGGTTGGGCCTCTGATCCGGCGTCTGTTAATCATGCCGACACCGTTGATACCATTCGGTGTCGGCTTCTTTCCCCTTTCGCTTTTGCCCCTCAAACTTTGAGATGTCTCGCATGTCCTCTGAACCTGCCGATACCGTTGTCGAAATTTCGAATGTCTGGAAGATTTTCGGCGCGAACCCTCAAGTCGCTTTGCAGGCGATCCGTGACCGAGGCCTCAGCAAGGCCGAGATTCTGGCAGAGTTAGGCGCGGTGGTTGGCGTCGCCGATGTCAGCTTGTCGGTGAACCGTGGCGAAATCTTTTGCATTATGGGGCTGTCGGGCAGTGGCAAATCCACGCTGGTCCGCCATTTCAACCGCCTTTTGGAGCCTACGGCAGGTAAAATCGAAATCGAGGGCACCGATGTCATGGCCCTTGGCCCGAAAGAGCTTCAGGAATTTCGTAACCGAAAGATCGGTATGGTGTTCCAGAACTTTGCCCTGATGCCGCACCGTTCGGTTTTGGACAATGTGGCGATGCCTCTGGAAATCCGCCAGATCGCCAAGAACGAGCGTATGCGACAGGCGGCAGCCATTCTCGATATCGTTGAGCTGGGCGCTTGGGGATCAAAATTTGCTCATGAATTATCAGGCGGCATGCAACAGCGTGTCGGCTTGGCCCGCGCCCTGGCAGCAAACCCAGATGTTCTATTGATGGACGAGCCAT
Organism: Ruegeria sp. CDSA246; assembly: GCF_059611225.1. Classification (NCBI taxonomy): domain Bacteria; kingdom Pseudomonadati; phylum Pseudomonadota; class Alphaproteobacteria; order Rhodobacterales; family Roseobacteraceae; genus Ruegeria; species Ruegeria sp. CDSA246. The sequence continues at coordinate 30,534 of NZ_JBXWPD010000007.1, forward strand.
TTTCGGCTCTTGACCCTCTGATCCGGCGCCAGTTGCAGGACGAGTTTATTCGCCTGTCCAAAATTTTGAAAAAGACCACGATCTTCATCACCCATGATTTGGATGAAGCGGTTCGTATCGGTGACCGGATAGCAATCATGCGCGACGGCAAGATGGTGCAGATAGGCACCGCTGAAGATATCGTTATGAATCCCGCAGATGACTACGTTGCCGATTTTGTCGCCGGGATTTCGCGGCTTAAAGTCGTGCATGCCCACGCCGTAATGCAACCGCTTGAACAATATACCGCCGCCAACGGACCGGTTCACAGAGATGCTCCACGGGTCGAAGAAGGCGAAACCCTTAGCAATCTGATCAACATGGCGATTGACGACCAAAAACCCATACTCGTGCAGGACGGCGACAGGGACGTTGGCATCATCACACGCGCCGACTTGCTGCGCACCGTGATCGAAGGAACAGAAGTATCATGAGCGAGCTCAACGATCTTGGCGTCAACCCACTTGAAGACACAGAAAGCGAAGCTGCCCTTGCCTATGCCGAGGAACGCCGCGACAACATCCGTGCCTTTGTCCGCACCAGCCCGGATTACTATATACGGAATTTTGATAAGATCGGTGCCTCATCCCGCTTCACACCGACCTTCAACATTATGGCCGGATTATTCGGTCCTATCTGGTTCGGCGCGCGTGGATTGTGGAGCTGGGCGCTGCCGTTCCTGATCATTGAAACCCTGGGCTTTGTTCAGATCGCGCGTGGTTTGTTTGGGGAACTGGCCGCCGACGCCATGCAGCGTATAGCATCCATTGAAGGCACACTTGAGCTGCGCCGCAAACAGCTTGCCGCAGCAATCGAAAGCGGCTCGGACAAGATCGACGTCTATCAGCGCACGGTCGAATCCCTTGAACAAAACATCGGTGGCATTCGGGCCGAAGCCGATGCGCTTGCCGCCCAAGGCCCTATGATCGTTCTAACCGGGATCGTGATCTTGTTGCTGGTTAAAGCAGTGCAATCCATAGTGGCCAATTGGGCGCTTGAGGCGCGGTTTTCCGATTGGCTGTCGGATCGTTCGATCCGGTCGGCAATGCCAATCACTCATATTGTGTTTAGCGCGGTTTTCATGTTTCTGATCGTCACCGCCGCAATGCTGCACTACAGCTTTCCGGGCCGTTTTTCCCTGCTCAGCCATTTTCCCACCGATCCGGCAATTCGCCTGACCAGCATCCAAGGGGTCGAAGACTTCATCGCATGGTGTGTACGCAACAGCGAGGCGTTTTTCGACGGGTTGACCTTTGGCATTCGCGCGCTTCTTGACGCGCTTGAGGTTATCCTGGTTCAGACGCCGTGGATCGTGATTGCCAGCCTGATCGTGCTTTTGACATGGCTCACGGCAGGCATCCGCACGGCCATCTATTCAGGGGCTTTTCTGGCCTATATGGGGCTTTTGGGGTTTTGGGAGGGGGCGATGACAACGCTGGCCCTATTGGGTACGGCGGCCTGTCTGTCCATTGTCATAGGGATTCCCTTGGGCATGTTCGCCGCACGCCGCCCACGTTTTTACGCCTTTATCCAGCCGATCATGGATTTTATGCAGACTATGCCTGCCTTTGTCTTCATGGTCCCGGTAATCGCATTTTTTGGTGTCGGCAAACCGGCAGCGGTGGTTGTCACCATGATTTTTGGTGGCACCCCAGTAGTGCGTTTAACCGTCCTGGGCTTGCGGGGTGTGCCCGAAAGCGTGCGTGAGGCGGCAATCAGCTTTGGTGCTAACAAATGGTATCTGTTGACCAAGGTTGATCTTCCTCTGGCGTCCCCATCAATCCGCGCCGGGATCAATCAGACAATTATGCTGTCACTGGCAATGGTCGTCGTGGCTTCGTTGATCGGGGCCAAGGGATTGGGTGAAGATGTCCTAGAAGCATTGCAATATGCCAATGTCGGACAGGGTATACTCGCTGGCTTCTCGATCCTGTTCTGCGCTATGATCCTTGATCGTATCGTGCAGGGCGGGCGCAAATGACACCGGTCGTTTTTGTGCATGGCTTCATGGGCGGAAGCCGACAATGGCAGGGGCAGGCCGATTCAGCAGTCGGGCACGAGATCATCAGCTTAGATTTGCCGGGATTTGGCGAAAATGCTTGTTGGAAAGCGCTGGACAGTATTGGCGACTATGCTGAATGGGTCCTAGGCCAACTGAGCACGCGCGGCATCGGGCGTTTTAACCTGGTCGGCCATTCGATGGGCGGGATGGTCGTGCAAGAAATGGAGGCGCGCGCGCCAGAGAGAATAGGGCGATTAGTGCTCTACGGTACCGGCGCCACAGGAGTCCTTCCGGGCAGGTTCGAGACCATCGGTACATCCAAACGCCGCGCTCAATTGGACGGACCGCAGGCCACCGCCAGACGGATCGCAGCGACCTGGTTTCTAAATCGGGAATATGCCGATGGCTACAAAGACTGTGCCGCCATCGCCGAGCAATGCAGATTGCCGACCATGCTAAATGGGCTTGACGCGATGGAGAATTGGAGTGGTGTCAAGCACCTGGAGAACATCGAGGCCAGAACACTGGTAGTCTGGGGTGACCGTGATCGAACCTACTCATGGAGCCAGACCGAACAATTGTGGCAATCCATTCCCAACGCCAACCTTCTGGTTATGCCGGAATGCGCCCATGCTGCGCATCTGGAAAAGCCTTGGCTCTTTAACAGTGTATTAAAGGATTTCTTTTCGATCTGATGTGGTGTCGATGTGGACGCTGTGTGTAATCAAGCTGTCATTGACGCAATCACGGCGAAAGTCTGTTTCGTCTGCATCGAGTGTTCGACCTTTCTGGCTGTTACGCCTGCAGCCAATGTTCGGTTTGACCGGCCGCAGCGCGTCGTGGGTTTGGTGTGGCAAAGGTATGAAAAGGGCCGCATGTTCAACAGTGCGAAGCGTCTGGAAAATTTACGAAGGTTAGATACGGCATTTAGTGTTAAGGCGCTCGCTTCAACACAGTCCTTTGCTTCCGCCTAACAGTTGCGTGAGATTTCGGGTCTGGGTTTAAGAAAACTTTGCTCTCTTAGCTGTCTCAACTCAATACTGAAACAAGTAGCTTTTCGGCGGAGATTTAATTGCGATTTAGTGTAGGCATTGCGGTGTCAATTCTGGTGGCTGTGTCTATCGGAGTGTCGACGTTTATTGTCCATTCCCTGTGGTGGACGACAGCGCGCGACAATAGCCGCATGCTTGCGGCAGAAATAAACGGCCAGATCGCAAACACTGTCCGTATCGAGGTGGGCGTGACACTCAGGTCGGCCGAAGCCGCCTGGGCGGCCGTTCGTACGATCTTTGTTCAGAACGTCATCGCGACGCGACAGGCCGACAAGCGGGAGTTTGTTTTTCTGTCACAATTGCAGGCGCAGCCGAATATTTCATGGATGTTCTTCGGCTGGCCTGACGGGAATTTTTTCGCGTCACATCGCCTGGGTGACGGCGGGCTTGAGATGATTGAAATCGATGAGGGAATCCGCGACCGAATGCTGCGGAAAGACCGCTACATCTTCATTCCCGGTGACATACAGTTCGAAGAGCGGACCTTTACCGAAACATCCTATGATCCGCGCGAACACGCCTGGTTTAAAAACTTCATGGGCCTCAATTCCTCTGGGTGGATCGAAGCGCGCGACCTTCCGGATAGTGACAGAACCGTTTACGCCTTTGCCGGTCCGATAGACGTCAATAGAGCGCGACAAGGCGTTCTGGCAGTTGCGATCGAAACGGATCGTTTGTCACGGTTTCTTGCCACGCTTGCGCCCGGCGAATTTGGCGCGGCATTTATCTTGAATGCCGATGGAAAGGTTATTGCGGTCCCCGATGCCGAAGCGGATGAGGTTACTCCGGCGCGCATGGGCGAGGGCAAGCTTTATGAAGTCGCAATGATCTCGGGCGAAAGGCTGTTGGCTGACCCACAAGCAAATGCCTCTGGTACATTGACGAAACGTGTCGTCATTGACGGCGTGCCTTATGCGGTGGCGCTGACGCCTTTGGGGTTTTACGGCTGGCGCGTTGCCACAGTCATACCTGAAGCGGCCTTTCTTTCGGGGATCGACGAGACGCTGATCAATCTGATTTACGTTTTGATCATTGTGGTAGTTGTCGCAACCGGATTAGCGATCTGGCTGATCCGCAAAGTCGTGGCAAATCCGTTGGCCCGCATCGCCGAAGACCTCGGTAAGATTGAGCGCTTTGACGTCGAACAAATTGAGCGCAGACCGTCCAAACTGTCTGAGCTTGCCAATCTTTCTGCGGCCACTGCTAGCATGGCAGCAGGTTTGTCGGCATTCCGAAAATACGTACCTACGGATCTCGTGCGCATGCTGCTTGCTGAAGGTATCAAGATACAGCCAGGCGGAGAGATGAAGCAGATCTCTGTTTTGTTCTGCGATGTCACGGGCTTCACTGGGCTGTCCGAAAAACTTGGCCCCAAGATTGCCCAACTGATGGAGCCCTTCTTCAGCGCAGCCTCGACGGCTATCGCTCACAATGGTGGGACGATCGACAAATTCATGGGTGATGCTGTGATGGCGTTTTGGGGGGCGCCGCGTACGGATGTGAACCACGCTGAAAACGCTTGCCGCGCAGCATTGGACCTTGTCGCTGCAGTGGACGCGTCCGGAATTGAAGATGATGCCGGCAATCCGTTACGTGTCAGGATCGGGCTGAACAGCGGCGAGGCTCTGGTCGGAAATATCGGATCAGAGCAGCGGTTGAACTACACCGCGATTGGCGATGTTGTGAATGTTGCCAGCCGGTTGGAAGGAGCCAACAAAGATTATGGCACGCTGATCCTCATTGGGCCGGAAACGAGACAACAGGCTGCCGGCACAATCGTGGTGCGCGAACTGGACACGCTTACCGTATTCGGACGCATTGAAGAGCTGGTGGTCTACGAACTGATAGCGATGGCAGATGGGTGTGAGGGATCATTTGCCTGGATACAGACCTATGAACAAGGCCTTGCGCACTACCGGGCAGGGCGGTTTGAAAAAGCTGTTGCTGCATTCGAGGTTGCGGACCGAACACGAAACGGAGATCCCGCCTCAGTCGCCATGATGGCCCGCGCCCAGAGCCTGTTAGACAGGCCTCCACCGGAAGACTGGCGCGCAATTACAAGTACCAAAAAATAGTAGTAGTCAGATCCGATCAAATTAAGATGTTCAAGTCCTGGGCTTTTTTGCGGAAATGATACCACCTGATTGCGCGCATGAGCGGCAGTGATTTGGGCCGCGTTCGGGAAAGTCCGACAAGCCGCGTGTTTTATGAGCTCAGCACGCCGCGGACTGCACAGTTGCTGCGAATGTCCGGAATACGGGACACGACCGCAGCATAGTTAAACTTGGCCGAGTAACCGGTATGGGCCAAAAGTGAATTACAACACGTTAATCAGCGTGCACTCGGCAATTAGACTTAAACCACCGAAAGCGCGTCATCCTCAAGCCTGGTTACGTCGACCACGACATCCTCGAAATCGGAGTCGCCCCCTCCCGTCAAGTCCTCGAAACCGATGGTCATTGACTGGCCACCCGACACGACACCCGAAAGCGCGTGTTGCTGATCGTCACTGTTCAAGGCCGCCTTTTCGGCATGAAACGTGGTCACGCCAGCAGAGTTTCCGTTCACCGTCAAAACAAAATCAAATTCGTCGTCCACGTCTGCCATGCCACCGTTGCTGGCAACAAAATTCAAGTCATCGCTGTCTGAAAGTGAATTAGCCCAATCTGCACCATCCTGAACGATGAAGAACCCTAGGCGGTTTCCGTCCGCCAAATTACTTAGCTCTACCGCGCCATTCGCTTCATTGGCGTTTTCAAACAGCAGGCGCACATTCGCGATTTCGCCGTTACTTAGAATATCATAAACGCCCAGGACATTGTTGAAGTCAGCTGTTCCGAGGTCGACCATCTGTATCCGAAAATCCGTCGCGCCATCGCCTTCGAGAAAGGATTTGTTCACGATGCCGTCGATCACGCTGCTGTCGACGCGGACCCCGGGCGCAAGGTCAGGCAGAAATTTAGCATAGCTGACCACGGTGTTTCCATCCTTGGTGATGGCAAAAAAGTCGCCGCCCGACTGCCCGCCGTCCAACGAAATCGTCAGATCCGTCCTACCGTCACCATCAACATCGAATTCAACGTTCGAATTATCGGTCAAGCGAATGTTGGACCGACTAAGCTCAACCCCTTCGATGACGAGGGACTTGCCCACTCCAAACCCGCTGATAACACTTTGATCCAGTTCTTCCGGCGTCACTCTAAGGGTATCCCCGTCGCCAAATGACAGATTCTCTTGCGAAGATGTCGAAACCGGATCTGCCGGTTCGCCCGGATCGGGAACGACCGGTATCGGATCGGAACCGCCGGCATCCGATCCTGCGCCAGTGTCCAACTGGACACTCGCCGTGGTGCGGGCAAAATTCTGGGTCACAACGACGGCAGGAATGCCACCAAATGAACCAATCTCAATCCCGATGCCGATGTATGCCAAGTTCGGATTCAGGATGTTTGCGCGGTGATTGGGGCTGTTCAAAAGCGCGTTGTGCAAATCGACGACATCGTCTGAAAACCCCGGCTCTCCGCCCTGACTTTGCCAGGCTATGTTCTCGGCAGTCGCCCAAGATCCGGACAAAACAAAACCCGCATCGCGCATACGCTGGGTGGCCGAGCTACCACCCTCACCCGTGTGCGAGAAGTTACCGGATTCCAGCATCCACTGGCTATGCTCTTCGGCCGAAGCGTTCAAGCGGAGTTCCAGTTGCACAGAATCAAGGCCACGCGATGCACGTTCTGCATTGATCAAATTAAGCATTTCACGCTCAAGCGTGCTGGCTTGCGACATCGTCCATCCCCTGATTCAGCGCAATCGTCGAAGCAAACTCGTTCAGATTTCCACAAACTGCAGTCGAAAAAACGCGCGCAAGCCTTAAACGGCAGAGTTTCGCTCGACGGGGTAGTGCGAACGGCGATATTTTGCGGAACGCGCGTCCGTTGGATGCAGAAGGTTCCCACGTTTACATTGATAGCTGCCCACGAAAGGCGGCTTAGATCAGGCGATCGATGCGGCGATGGTGCCGGGAATGGGGATAATGGTTGGCGATCCCGGAAGGACTCGAACCCTCAACCTGCTGATTAGAAGTCAGCTGCTCTATCCAGTTGAGCTACGGGACCGCTGGGCCCTTCTTGCTGTTTTTACTTCCGGGGTTCAAGAGCCAAGCGCATAAAGGCGCTGTTTGGGTCGCTTTCATATCCAAAAATCGGACCGCAATAGGAATACCCAAGCCGTTCATACAGCTTACGGGCGGCCGCGTATTCCGGCAGATGTTCCGCACCTGTTTCCAGAACCAAAGCCACCATCCCTTGGATACGGGCCTCATCTGTCAGGTGGTTCATCATCCGACGCGCCAGACCGCGTCCACGCGCCTGCAAAGCGATGTGAACAGATTTCACCTCGGCCGTTCCGTCAGGTAACGCCTTTAACGCTCCGCAGCCGACGGGCTGTCCGTCGTCAAACATGGCCCAGAACCTGATGCCCTCGGCAGCCAGAGCCTGTGCATCCATGGTATGGTTGCTTTCCGCAGGTCCGGCAGTTTCGCCATGGGCGAAATGCGCCTCGATCAATGGGCGCAGCGCGTCCGAGGTCGGGTCGGCCTCATGGATTTCGATCATTCAGTGGGTCCAAGGCGCGCGCCGATCGGTGGCGAAATTCTCACCATAGCCGCGCGAACGCAGGTTGGGTTTGCGTTTGTGCGGTTCGCTAACCTGGACTTCGATGCCATTGTCTTTGGCATAATCCAGGGCCTCTTCTTTGGTGTCGAACTTCAGGCGCACTTGAGTTTGCGTATCGTCGGAAGATGTCCAGCCCATCAGCGGATCAACCTCACGCGACGACGCGGGCGCGTATTCCAGAACCCACTTGCGGGTCTTGGCCATCCCCGAAGTCATTGCGTTCCTGGCAGGCTTGTAAATCCGTGCGCGCATGTCGCCTCTCCGTCCTCAATTGGCTGAGATTATTTATGCGTCAGAGCGTGCGCTGGGACAAGAACGGAATTGTCGCGGCCGCGCACGTTCTGATGTCAAAAACTGTCATCAGCGCCCTGTATTGATCGCGCAACCCCACAAAGAGGACAGCAACATGATCCACTACGAAAAAAGCCTGGAAATCGACGCCCGGCCCGAATCCGTTTGGGCCATTCTAAGCCGTTTCATGCATATCGACGAATTCGCGCCACAAGTCGCCTCGGTGGATGCGCTGACGACTGGGCAAAACGGCGTCGGGTCGAAACGGCGTTGCCACTTTGAAAACGGCACCTCGCTGGTCGAGGAAGTGACCGATTGGCAAGTCAACAAAGGCTATCGCGTACGCTTGTCAGAGATGCCGGCGATGCCTTTGACCCAAGCACATGCGGCCATCACCATCGAACCCCTCGCGAATGGCCATTCGCGAGTCGTCTGGAGCATGGATTACCAGATGAAATATGGCCTGCTGGGCTGGCTGATGGGTCAAACGCTGATGAAGGCGATGATGGGCCGGGTTCTGGAGAGCAATCTGAAAGCGCTGGCCGACAAGGTGCAATCGGTTCAAATCCCCGATGCACAGTATGCCTATTACTGAAACTGAGTTTCTGAACCGGATCAGGCCTTGCAGTTGGACAAAATAAGAACAAATGTAAGGGCCTGACCCGGAGCCTGCCTATGCCCTATGCCCATTCCGACAAGACACAGCTGACCGCTGATGACGTTCGCGCGCGCCTGAAACTCGAAGGCGGCAAGCAGTTCGTCATGCATACCGAGTTCGCGCCTGCTGGTGATCAGCCAACTGCGATCAAGGAACTGACCAGCGGTATCTTTGACGGCGAAAGAGAACAGGTTCTGCTGGGCGCGACGGGGACCGGTAAGACGTTCACTATGGCCAAAGTGATCGAAGAAACCCAACGCCCTGCGATCATCCTTGCGCCCAACAAGACGCTGGCGGCCCAGCTTTATGGCGAATTCAAAGGCTTCTTCCCGGAAAACTCGGTCGAATACTTCGTCTCTTACTACGACTATTACCAGCCCGAGGCCTATGTCGCGCGGTCGGATACCTATATCGAGAAAGAATCCCAGATCAACGAACAGATCGACCGGATGCGCCACTCGGCCACCCGCGCGCTGCTGGAACGCGATGACGTGATCATCGTGGCCTCGGTCTCGTGCATCTACGGTATCGGCTCGGTCGAAACTTACGGGGCGATGACGCAGGACCTGAAGGTCGGCAACGAATACGACCAGCGCCAGATCATGGCCGATTTGGTGGCTCAGCAATACCGCCGTAACGATCAGGCGTTTCAGCGCGGCTCGTTCCGCGTGCGCGGCGATTCATTGGAAATCTGGCCTGCCCACCTTGAGGATCGCGCCTGGAAGTTCTCGTTCTTCGGCGAGGAGCTGGAAACCATTACGGAATTCGACCCGCTGACCGGCGAACGTGCTGCGTCGATGGAGCAGGTGCGCGTCTATGCGAACTCGCACTACGTGACGCCGAAACCGACGATGAACCAGGCGATCATTGGGATCAAAAAGGAACTGCGCATCCGGCTGGATCAGCTGGTGGGCGAGGGCAAGCTTCTGGAGGCCCAACGTCTGGAACAGCGCACCAACTTCGATCTGGAAATGCTTGAGGCCACTGGCGTCTGCAACGGGATCGAAAACTACTCGCGCTATCTGACCGGCCGCGCACCGGGTGAGCCGCCCCCGACGCTGTTCGAATTCATCCCCGACAATGCCATCGTCTTCGCCGACGAATCCCACGTCTCCGTGCCGCAGATCGGCGGCATGTATCGGGGCGACTATCGGCGCAAGTTCACGCTGGCCGAACACGGCTTCCGCCTACCGTCCTGCATGGACAACCGCCCCCTCAAGTTCGAGGAATGGGACGCCATGCGCCCGCAATCTGTCTTCGTTTCCGCCACGCCTGCGAAGTGGGAGATCGAACAGACCGGCGGTGTCTTCACCGAACAGGTGATCCGCCCAACAGGCCTGTTGGACCCCGAGGTCGAAATCCGCCCTGTCGGCATGCAGGTCGACGACCTACTGGACGAGGTGCGCAAGGTCGCCGCCGATGGCTATCGCACGCTGGTCACCACCCTGACCAAACGCATGGCCGAGGATCTGACCGAATACATGCACGAACAGGGCATCAAGGTCCGCTACATGCACTCGGATATCGACACGCTGGAACGTATCGAAATCCTGCGCGACCTGCGTCTGGGGGCGTTCGACGTGCTGATCGGCATCAACCTGCTGCGCGAGGGGCTCGATATCCCCGAATGCGGGCTGGTCGCCATTCTGGACGCGGACAAGGAAGGCTTCCTGCGATCCGAAACCTCACTGGTTCAAACCATCGGTCGCGCCGCGCGGAACGCCGATGGCCGTGTGATCATGTATGCCGACAAGGTCACCGGCAGTATGGAGCGCGCCCTGAACGAAACCAACCGCCGCCGCGCAAGACAGATCGCCTATAACGAGGAAAACGGCATCACGCCTGCGACGGTGAAGAAAAATGTCGAGGACGTTCTGGCCGGTCTCTATCAGGGCGACGTCGACATGAACCGCGTCACCGCCACCATCGACAAACCGATGCACGGCGCGAATCTCGAGGCCCATCTGGACGGGTTGCGCGACCAGATGCGCAAAGCCGCCGAGAACCTTGAATTCGAAGAGGCTGCCAACATCCGGGATGAAATCAAACGTCTGGAAGCGGTCGACCTCGCCGTCGCCGACGACCCCATGGCGCGCCAATGGGCGGTCGAGAAAGCCTCGGAGGACGCGGTGAAATCGCGCGGACGGTCAACGGCTGGCAGGCCGGGGCAGCGGGGTGGGAATGTGAAGCGGCGGAAGCAGTAGCCCTAAAGCGAACAAATTGTGAGCTGTTTAATCGAAACATTTAACTAAAAGTTGTTCGATCTCATGGGTGCTATAGTCGCCATCTGCCTGTTTTTTCTTCTCGCGCTCAGCATAGGCATAACAACAATTTGGGTATGGCTCAGTGTTTTTACCGGGAAGCGAGAACCGACAATCGTTCGATCCATTTTTTTGCTGGCATCTGCGTTTTCAATTACTGCAATACTGTGCTTTGGCAACCCGATAGGCGATCCATTTTCGCACCTACTGACACTGTTTTTGTGGCCCTTCGTCTGGTTTTATGCGCTTCCAGATCTCGTTGCCGCAAACCTTAACTACTTTTTGGTGGGCGCCCTAGTAGTCTTGATGGCAACACTGGTTCTCGCATTCATGACCGCAAGGATTACACGAGTTTTGGTCACTTTTGCAGGTTCTATCTTGGCCGTTTTTGTACCCGCCTCAATTGAGAACTCAATTGTGAAAGAGCGAATGGCGTCACAAGCAAAAGAAGCCGACTTACTAGTCTTCGAGCAATACTCTTTTTTTCGATCCGCCAGAGAAGGTTATTCGGACAACAGAAATCCCCATGGTTACGCATGTGATTCTAGCGACTGGCCCTATCTTTGGAGCTATAGGCAGCGGGACTGGGTTTCGTTGCCGCCTGACTCTCGGTTTGGTCGGGGCAATCCTGAATTGGCCAGGTTCTACTGCAAGCAAAGCCGACGCAATTTAGTGGATAGTTCTTAAGGCAACCGTGGACCGAGCTTCCGATACATCCATCGCGCTCCCCCACGCTTCAAACTTGCAGCCCAGCGCGCATTCCTCCACGTTTGAAATCACAAATTGTGATTCCAATCGGTTGCCATGACGAAACCCAAAAATCTGCCCAGCACGCATGAGGTCCAAAGCGCCATTCACCGGGTGCGCGGCACCCGCGTGGTGCTGGCCGAGGATCTGGCGCAGTTCTACGAAAAATCCGTCAGCGCCTTCAATCAGGCCGTCTCGCGCAACAAGGACCTGTTCGAGGGCTACCGCTTTCGGCTGACCGATGCCGAGGTCGCCGATTTGCAATCACAGAATGTGATCTCAAAACCCAAAGGACGTGGTGGGCGGCGGGTCAATCCGTGGGTCTATACGGATTACGGCGTGGCCATCGCCTCGGCCCTGTTCAAGGACCCGCGCGCCATCAAGATCACGCGGATGATTACCGAGGCCTTTGTCGACGGCGCAAACGCTCTGGCCGAGACCCCGCGCAGCGTGCCGGAAATCCTACCGCCCGCGGACGCCCCCGCCCCGCTGCTGCCCAATGGCGATCAGCTGCGCGATCTGGCCGAAAACATCCTCGATTCCGGGCAACAGAGCCTTGTCGACTATATCGCCAACCCCACCACCAAGCGTCAACAAGCGGTGGCGATGATCATGAAAACTCTGGCTGAGACCGCAGGCGAAGAGGTGCGCACCCAGCAAGAACGCCTGCGCCTGCGCATTGCCGAGCGTCTGGCCACCGGTGACTACACGGATGACGGCGACCGAAAACAACTGCTGGAATTGCTGCAGGCGATGAAGGGCTAAACACCCAATTCCGCCCGCAATTTCTTGGTCAGCTTGGCCACGACCAGATCATAGGACGTCACGATATGCTCGCGCAGCGACGCATCGCTCATGCCGCGTTCGTCATAGACCTGTAGCCATTTCATACCCCGCGACGCCAGATAGGGCGCTGGGCGGATGCCGGGTTCGCCCCCCAGCACTTCAAAGGCCAGATCGGTTGCTTTGAAGGTGAAGGCATCCTTGCCGTCATTCCAGCCACAGAGCGCAAAGACCTTGCCACCCACTTTCCATACATCCGCATTGCCCCATTGCACTACATGGGTGGTGGCCTTGAGGTTGGCACAAAAGCTGTTGAATTCATCGCGGGTCATCAGCCCAATTTTGGCGATTGCGTGTCTTTTGGCAAGCGCTGGGCGAGGTATTATCCCTTGTCCCAGTGGACCACGACGTCATACCCTGCAGGCGACGGCGGACCTTCGAGAAACTCGGCAAAATGTCCCCAAAGTTTGGCCACTTTGGACGCGTTCGCGTTTGATGTTTCCTCGCTTTGGACAACTGCGACGACAAATCCGGTACCGTCTTCATTCATGACATTGGTAAAGCTGTGCATACCTTCCATGCCCATAATCTGATCTTTCAATTCATTCATTTTGGCCTCGGCAGCATCCCGCATGCCAGGCTTCATTTTGAACTGCGTAATACGTGCAAACATGACTTTCCTCCCTTTCAGGGCGAAATCCCCCACTGACGGCCGAAGCGGCGCGTCACGCGCACTATAGCATAGATTCGAATGTTTCGGATCGAGGTGATCAGGGCCGGACGAACTTGGCCGAACCCACCTGCCGTTGAGGCGCCGTCGCAGCCGGTTGAGGGTCCGCAGCCGGTTGGGGGATTGCGAACTGAGGAGCCGTCGCCCCGCAGGCCACACCATCTCCATCCGTATCGTTGCGCGTGTGGTATCCCGGCTCACCGTCCCAGTACGGCCCCGGCACCAAGGCTTCGGCGGCCTGGCAGCCAGCCAAGGCCACCAGATGCAACAGGGCATCGGGGCCTTCGAATTCTGATGTCCGCAAAAAAACACCCACCGCGATCGCCGCAGTGGTCGCGGGCAACATAAGGATCATGATAATAATACGAAAAGGCGACAGCGCCCGTCTGCGCTGCGCATCCGCGCGCCGATGTCGCGCTGCGGCTCTTGAGTTTTTCTTATTCGAGCCTTGCTCGGAATCATTGAGCGCCATACCGGACACCTAACCCGGATTTGTGGCAAAACCGAGACCCGAATGTCCCTCTCGCGTATAGGTCGCTATGCGGATAATGTTGCATCCGGATGTACCCCCAAGGCTAAAACACCGATGACCAAAACCGACCCGTATCGCCCGGTCGATGAATCAGCCTGCCAAATGGCACGCGACCTGATCGAAAACGCGACGTTCGGCGCGCTGGCCGTGTTGCACCCTGATACGGCGTTACCTTCTGTGTCGCGCGTAGCCCTTGCAACGGATGATCGGGGGCGGCCGGTCACGTTGATCTCAACCCTGGCCGACCATACCCGGGCACTGACCACCAATCCGGCCTGTGCGCTGTTGATTGGTGAGCCCGGTGATACAGGCGATCCGTTGACGCACCCAAGGCTGACGCTGCATGCCAACGCGCAGCTCGTCGCCAGAAAGACAGAGAAACACGCCGCGCTGCGCGCGCGGTATCTGAGCCTGAGGCCCAAAGCCAAGCTTTATGCGGACTTCACCGATTTCGGGTTTGTCACGTACACCATTTCCGATGCCGTTTTGAACGGCGGCTTTGGCAAGGCATGGCGCCTTGCCCCAACCGATATCTGGACCGATCAGCGCACCACATGAACGGCGCAGGCCGCATGGCGCACCACATGGTTGGTCGTGGAACCCAGCAACAAATCCTGCATCCCGGGACGGTGAGACGCCATGATGATCAGGTCGGGCTTATGTTCGACCGCCCAATCAAGAATTGTCCGGCCCGAATGACCCTCGACCAGAACACCATTGGCGTTGGGCAGTTTTTCGGCAAGCGCGTCCAGTTCCATCTGCAGCGCCTTGCGTGCCTCGGCCAGATACTCTGGCGGCATGTAGGAAATGGCGTAACTCGGGATGTGTTCGACCACGTGCAGCAACGTGACCTGCGCATCCGATGTCGCCAGTATTTCGGCCAGCTTCAACGGCCCCGAGATATCCCTTTCGGCATCAAAGGAAATGGGGACAAGAATATTGTGATACATGACGCGCACCTCCGTTTTCACGCCTGAATCCTGCACCATCTCAGGCTGTTAGGCATTGATTCAGATCAGGCTCCACCAAAAGTCCCGGCCACCTCATACATCACCGGCTCAAAACTTTTGCACAGCTCGTTAATCTGCCGATTGCGGTTTCGCATTTCCGTGGTGCGCAGCATGGCCAGAAAATCCTCGCGGCGTTCCCATTGCGAATAGTTGGCGATCCGCGTCTGCGCGTCATTCACGTGCAGTCCCGCAGCGACAAATCCGGGCTGTTTCGAGATGAATTCCGCATAAGCGTCTGTCAGAGCTTCCAGCAAGTCCTGGCAGGTGCCGGGCGTCATCTCAAAGGTCGTGATAACTGTCTGGACGCTGGCGTCTTTGGCAATCTTCGGCATCTGGATTCTCCTCTATCTGTTTCAAACTTAACATAGGTTTTGAAAAGGTCTTGTGTTTCCTTTGTCATTCAGCGGCATAGAATTCCTGCAGAATTCGGCCAAATCCTAACGATCCGTTAACCATGCTGGCGGATGCTGCGCGCATGCGCCAGGTTTCAATCCTTCTGATTTTGTTGTTGGCAGCCTCACCAGCCTGGTCTGGCGCTTGGTTGCGGGACAAGGGCGCAGCTTTTGTATCGACTGCCGTAACGGCGTTTAAGGAACCGGATTACGGATACGACTACAAAGGGTCATTTTATGCCGAGTACGGGTTGCGGGAGAAGCTAACGCTTGGCCTGGACGTTGAAGAGCACCGCGACATTTATGGGCATGCTCTGGTGTTTGCCCGCTTGCCTGTCGCCGAATTCGAAAAGTCAGGGCGCTTTGCTGCCGAGATTGCAATCGGTGCCCATCATCGCCAGATGCGAGCCTGGGCCTTGTACAAAGCCACGCTCTCGTACGGCAAGGGGTTTCAGACCGGCTGGGGCAATGGCTGGATCGCCATTGACGCTGCACTGGAATTTCGAACGCATGATGCGGTATATCGCAAGTTGGACCTTACTGCAGGCCTGTCATCCCCGCGCCTTATTAACCCCCTGCTGCAGATCGAAACCGCGTACCAAAGCGACCACCCCCTGCACTGGAGGATCAAGCCCTCAATCATGATCCGCACCAAGGACAGCCCCACCACATGGGTTCTGGGCTTGGAACGCAATGATGCCCGCAAGAATACGGGCATCAGGCTGGCTATCTGGAATACATTCTAAGACGCCCGTGATGGGGGCCGCTTAGTATTCCATACGCATGATGGCCGACACCGACCCACTGACGGGCAAAGGCCAGCGCATTTGGATGGTGTCCTGATTTGCGCCCTGCTCTAGCTCGACATAGGGCGTGGCATGAACGATCTGCCCGCCCGCATTTCTGAGCGGCCCCAACACCGTAACCGCATCGCATCCGCGTGCCTTGCCGCCAAAGGGCAACCGGCCGTCAGCAGGAATGGTCCAAACCGAAGATGCCGATTGTTGCGAGCGTCGGATCCGCAACGGGTTTTCCACCTTTGCGTTGATGCCATTGAACGTGTTGTCTTCGAAAATCACGTTCAGATGCGCCGAATGGTTCAGATCGGCAAAGCTGGTATCGACGCGGTCGGCCCGGTCGATACGACCGCTGCTTGACCTGAATTTGTTCCCGGTCACGACCACTCCGTTCAGATAGTGCCCGGCCCCATGAGGGCGAATGACGATCTGACTGAACCACGGCGCGACTTCGCTGGCATAAAAGATGTTGTCCGAAATTGTCATCGAACTGAAGGAATATCCGCTTGTGTAGACCGGGTTTGCATCCCGCTCGTTGGTCCATTCGACAAAGCAGTTGTCGACATAATTTTCGGAAATGGTCGAGCTGTTATAAGTCCCGGTCATGATCAGCCCGGCACTGCGGATACCCTGCGGAATGCTGTCTCCTTGGAAAAAGTGGTTGCCTAAAATCAGGTTGTTGGATCCGGCCAACACAGCAAAATGCAGGAACCGCACGGCGCGATTGTGCCGTAGTTTGATATCGTTTGCATTGGCATTCAACGCAATGGATTTGCGGTCGGACACGTTGAAGGATTCTTCGGTCGACAGGAACTGGCAATTGTCGATCAACATCCCCTGACATCCGGTCCCGTGCGAGCTGATGCCGCGATCTTTGGGCCGGCTGATAAAGCAATTCGTCACCGCGAAGGTACTGCCGGACGGCGCAAGCCGGATCGCGCTGCTGCGGCCGTTGCACTGAAATTCGATCTCTTCCATACCAAATTTGCGCAACGTACTGAAACCGCTGAAATCCAACAGGTATTTGAACGACTGGAACGTGAAGGTTTGCGTCCCCGCCGCATCAAAGAGCGGGTCATTCAGCCTGATCTCTCCGGCACCGACATCCTTGGAGCGCACATAGATTTCACGCCCAACACCATTGCCCTGCACCAGCGCGCCAACCGGAATATTGGCGATGTTCTCCACATTGGTCAGCTTGGTCGAATCCGCCGGGTTGTAGGTTGCGACCGAGGTGAACGTCTCGGTATCCCAGGCCGCACTGCTTTTGACATCGAACTGCCCGTTACGGATGATGCGCCGGGTCGAAAAACCGCCCTGCCGGTTCGGAACGGCGGCGGCCATGTTAATCGGCGCCGTAACCGAGATTTTACGCCCGCCCATATCCAGCGATTCATGGTCCGAATTGTTCAGCAACGCCTGAAACGCTTTTTTGAACGCCAGTTCTTCATCCCCAAATGCCGCGATATACGCTGGAAGGTCGAAGTTCTTTGTCAACAATAACATCTTGTCGTCAGGCATGGTGATGGTGCCTTCAAAATCCATCTCGGACGACATCGATGTGTTCTGCGCCAGCAAATACGTCCCCTTCGGAACATAGATCCGGCGACCGCCGGCCGCCTGATCCGCTGCTTCGAACGCTACGGAATCGTCGACGACGCCATCGCCGATTGCACCATAATCACGCACGTCGACAGTGCTGATCATTTCGCGCAGGAAGATGCTGGTGACATCGGTGATCTCGATATCATCGACCCGAACGAGCGAACCGTTGGCACCATCGATATTCAGGCCGAAATGCCCATAAAGCGCAGCAACGCCCCAGGGCATGTCGACGCCCGAGCGTTGACCATTGCCAACGATAGCTGTGATTTCATGGACGGTGCCATAGCCCGATAGCTGCGTGACCGGCCCCTGATCAACGACGCCGTTTACCTGCTGGTCACCTGCCCCGCCAGCCCAGGCCGCAATACGAACCTGGGGCAAAGGACCGCTGATGGCTTTGACACGTGCTTTGATTTGCAAATAGCACCCCGGGATCAGGGGCGTCTGTCCCATGTAGCGAAGCTGCTGGGTTGCCTGCACCTTCAGGATTTCAAGGCAACCGCCGAAATCCGGGTCTGCCGGAACGAATGCCCCATTCGGTGCCCCATTATAGGTTGGCGAACCCGGTGTCCCGTCGCCTCTGGACCAGACGCTCAGACCATTCGCGAAAGCAGGCGGCATGAAGACGATGCCGTCGGTGATTGCCTTGTTCATAGAAATCCCTTTCCCAATCGCCCGCAGCAGGTCGCCGCGCGCACAAACCCAGTGTCCGGGGCTGCCCGAACGCAAAAGTCTGAGTACCGAATAGGGATTAACCGCCGCTCATATCACCGTGACGGTGGTGTTGCATCATGCAGCTGGATCTGAATTTCCCAAAAGCTGCACACCATTGATCTTCCAGCCGTTTTCCTGCCGAACCATCTGATAATCCAAAACGTGCACTTGTCCATTGCCATCCGTGACCATAACCTTCTGCCACAATGCGCCAGCAACCTCTCGCAGTTCCAGAAAGCGAACATCTGCAGGTCTCCAGACCATGGGATAGCCATTGCGAACCATCGCTCCGAAATTCTCAGGCGTTCCGAAAAAGCTCTGGATGTTGGGGCTTGCGAAGGTAAAGGCAGTGGCAAAATCATCCGCCTTAAACGCCTGTATTTGCGCCGCAATATTTGCCTCGATCTCGGCACTTTGGGCAAACGCGCCCGTAGCCAGTCCGGCACTGAGTGATACAGCAAGTAGTAAACGACGCATGGGGTCACCTCCTGATGAAAGGGTAGGCCCATGCGGTTTCAGGTCAAATCAGGCCAGATCCCCGGCCAAAGCCTTGTCGATCAATGCGATGGTTTCCGGCACGCCGTAAAGGGCAATAAACCCGCCAAAGCGTGGACCCTGCGAGGCACCCAGCAGCACCTCATAAAGCGCAGTGAACCAGCCGCGCATCGGGTCGAACCGTTCCCGCCCGATGGAATACACCACCGATTGCAGCGACTCGTCCTCGACCGGGCCATCGTACGCCTCAAGCGCGGCTTTCAGAGCCTCCAGCGCTTCGCGTTCGTGATCGGTCGGCGCGCGGTGCTGGCGGGTGGGTTTGACGAAATCGTTGAAGTAACGCACGGCAAAGCCAGCAGCCTGATCCAGATCCGGGTGCGTGTCGGGCGTGGCCTCGGGCGCATAACGACGGATAAAGCCCCACAGCGCCTCTTTGTCCTCGGCCCCGGACACAGACGCCAGGTTCAGCAGCATCGCGAATGGCACGATCAGGGTGGATTCCGGAACGTTCCCGCCATGAATGTGCCAGACGGGATTGTTCAGCTGTGCTTTCAGATCCTGTCCCGGATACGCCCTCAATTGCTGATGATATTCATCATATGCCTTCGGGATCACGTCGAAATGCATCCGCTTGGCCGTCTTGGGCTTTTGATACATGAAGTAAGTCAGGCTTTCGGTCGGCGCATAGGTCAGCCATTCGTCGATCGACACACCATTGCCCGAAGATTTGGAGATCTTCTGACCGTTTTCGTCCAGGAACAGTTCATACGAGAAATGCTCGGGCGCGCGGCCACCCAGCGCACGACAGATCGCGTCATAGATCTTTTCGTTCGTGGCGTGTTCCTTGCCGTACATCTCGAAATCAACGCCCAGCGCAGCCCAGCGCGCGCCGAAATCCGGCTTCCACTGCAGCTTGACGTGGCCGCCTGTGACAGGAACCGTCCATTCTTTACCGGTCTCATCGTCAAAGGTCACGGTGTAGGTCTCAGCACAGACCTTTTTCATCGGCACATACATGACCCGCCCGCTTTCGGGGTGCAGCGGCAGGAAGATTGAATAGGTCTGCTTACGTTCGTCCCGCAGGCTTTTGAGCATGATCGCCATGATCTCGTCATAACGCTCAACCGCACGCTTCAGGATCTCATCAAACCGTCCGGACTCGTAGAATTCCTTGGCCGAGTAGAATTCATACTCGAAACCAAACGTATCCAGAAAACGGCGCAGCATCGCGTTGTTATGTTCGCCAAAGCTGTCATGCGTGCCGAAGGGATCTGGCACCGAGGTCAGCGGGCGCTGCAAGTGCTGTTCCAGAATCTCGGGGTTTGGCACATTGGTTGGCACCTTGCGCATGCCGTCCAAATCATCCGAGAAACAGATCAGCTTCGTCGGGATGTCCGACAGCGCCTCGAACGCGCGTTTGACCATCGTCGTTCGCGCCACTTCGCCAAACGTGCCGATATGCGGCAGACCTGAGGGACCATAGCCCGTTTCAAACAGCACGTATCCCTTTTCCGGAGCACCTTTCTGATAGCGTTTGAGCAACCGGCGCGCCTCTTCAAAAGGCCAGGCCTTGGACGACATCGCGGTTTCACGCAGTTCAGACATCAGATTTGCTCCATCGGGAAAAACAGTGTCGGTCGCCCGATGCAACCGACCGACCCCTCCTATTGTGCCGGTGCAGCATGAGTCAATAAAGCGCGCTGTTTTTCCTGATGGAAAGGACGATTTAAGCTGTCAACTGGTCCAGTTTCGCAGCCCAGATAAAGTCATTTTCGCTGAGGCCGCCGATTTCGTGGGTCGTCAGTTTGACATCCACATATCCCCACCCGAAGCAGACTTCCGGATGGTGCCCCTGCTGATCGGCCAACCAAGCGCAGAGATTTGCAAGATAGGTCGCCTTGGCAAAGCCTTTGAACTTGAAGTGCCGGCTCAGCATCTTTGCATCCACGTCCAGTTGCCAGTCGGACGAGAGCTCCGCAAAATGGGTGTTGGCCTCATCGCGAGTCAAAGCCGGGACGCCGCCGGAACAGGGCACACAAGTACGGTCCGACAGACTGCAGGTTTCTCCTGATGTGGTCATGATCCGTTTACTCCGCTGCGGTTGCTTTTTCCGGAAACTTGTTCGGCAGCAATCCAAGGGATTGAGCTTTGCGCACGTCCTGCAACAGGTCGCGCTCGGCAGCTGCAAACAACTCCTCAGGTGAGTTTAACACGAAATAGCCCATTTGGTGCATGTCGATCCGATAGGGCGTGCGCAGGATTGCCATAATGTCGAACGGGTCCCGATCGGGGATATCGCTCTCGACAGCATAGACAAGCTCGGTCGGCGAAGACGCAAGCCCTGAGCCCAGTGCCCTGATCTCACCATCCTGACGACGCAGACCAAATTCGATTGAGAACCAGTACAGTCGGATCAGCCAAGAGTAATCCTTGTCGCTGGCCTGTACCCCGGCCTTCCCAATGGCATGGCTGAAAGCCGCAAAGCGGGGATCGCTCAGCAGGGGCGTATGACCGAAAATCTCGTGAAAGATGTCAGGCTCTTCGATATAGTCGAAATCTTCGCGCGAGCGGATAAAGGATGCGGCGGGAAAGACCCTGTCCGCCAGCATGCCGAAAAAAGTCTTGAACCCGATCAGCGCAGGCACCGGTTGGACCCGCCAGCCGGTCATATCCAGAAGCCGTTCAGAGATATCGGCACAAGACGGCACGGTGGTTTTGGGCAGATCCAGTCTTTTCAACCCGTCCAGATAGTCCTGCGCCATATAGCGCTGAACATTTTCCTCTTGGGCTGCGTAAAGGTCGGCCCAAACCGCATCCTCTTCTGACGTGTACGCGATATGGCCGCGCGCATCGGCGATCTTGGCGATATATTTGGTCGACTTGGGCATCACTTTTTCTCCTTGTGAAGAGTTTACCCCCTTGGATTGAGAAAATTGGTTTATAGTCGCAGATAAATCTGAAAGTTTTGGCAAATACATATCGCGGAGTGATTTTTTATGAAACAAACGCTTCAAGTTGCCGACATCGCCATTTTGCAAGAGCTTCAAATGGATGGCCGCCAGTCCATGCAGGACCTAGCAGATCGCACAGGGCTATCCGCGTCGCAGTGCTGGCGGCGAGTGCGCGACCTTGAGGCCACTGATATAATCTCTGGCTACACAGCGCAGGTGCGCGCCAAATCCGTTGGGCTGAACGCCATCGCCTATGTCCACGTGGCTTTGCGCGAACATCAAGAGGACAGCATCAATGCGTTCCTGCGCCTGATTGAAACCGAACCTCAGATCGTCGAGTGTGCCTCGATCACCGGAGATCATGATTTCATTCTGAAAGTCTACGCCAAAACCCCAGAGGAACTTGAGCACTTCATTATGCAGCGACTATTGAAATCCGGCCTTGTGCGCGACACACGCAGCAATTTTGTACTGCGGCAAACCAAAACGCGCGGTCCTTTGCCCATTCTCTAGCCTCGCCGAAGCGAAACCCGTTGAACCTGCCCGCTTGCCCACCTATCGTGCTGACGCAGAAAGCCTAATCAGGACGACACCATGACCGAACAAGTACCCCATCCAATGTCCCCACAGGATTGCCTTGTAGCGATCATGGTTGCAATCTCTGCGTCTGATGAGACCATCCGCACCGCTGAGCTGGTCAAGATCGAAGGCGCGGTCAATATGCTGCCGGTTTTTGCCGAGTATGACATCGACCGAACCCGCCGCGTTTCGCAAACTGTGTTTGACCTGTTTGAACAAGAAGACGGGCTGGATGCGCTGTTCGGCCTGATCCGTGACAACCTGCCCGAACGGCTGAACGAAACCGCCTATGCGCTGGCCTGTGATGTGGCCGCCGCCGACGGCTCGTTGGCGGAATCCGAGCTGCGCCTGCTTGAAGAAATTCGTTACGAGCTGAGCATTGATCGCCTGCATGCCGCCGCGATCGAACGCGGCGCTCGGGCACGTCACACTACCTGATCTTAGCTTCCGGCCATAGACCCCCAGCGCTCGATCAGTGCGCGTTGGAGTTTGCGCGAGCGATTGTTCCAGCTTCGCGCGCCTTGTGGTCGTTCGCGCTGCGCGCGCGGAATCGTGGCACGGTGGTCGACATCTGCAGTAAAAATCGCAAAGGCAAGTTCGGAACCGCCCGGCGCTGTGATGAAACCTCCAAGGCCGGATACGAAGTTCAACGTACCGGTTTTAGCATCAACCTTGATCGGGTGGTCTTGAACGGGCCGTCCCTGACTGTCCGCAAGGGTGAATTTTTTCAGCAAGGGTTTCAATGCGCCCGCCTGTTTCGCAGCAACCAGAGCTGTTACCAAATCTCCCGGTGCCATTCGGGACGCATCACCCAGGCCCGAGTGATCCACCATGGCGATCCCAGTCACACCGTATGTCTCGGTCGCCCAACGGTTCATCTCGGCCGCAGAATCCGCCAATGATTGCAAGTTGGCGCCGCGCGCTTGCGAGGCCGCCATACCAACCATCTCAGCCGTCAGGTTGGTCGAATACTTCAACATGCCGCGCAGTATACTATCCAGCGGGTCACTGTGATGCACCACAAGCAAGGTTCCCTTCGGTGTTTCGCGCATGACCTGCACGCGACCCAATTGGATCCCATTCGCGCGCGCCAGCGTCCTGAACACATCCCCCGCATAAAGCGCAGGCTTGCGCACCGGCAACCACCGCGCCCCACCAGTACCAAGCGCCCCTTGCGCCACGGTCCAGCGGTCCTGCCGCGCGCTGGATTCATAGGTGTAGATAGGCGCTTTTCGTTTCTCAATCTGCATAGAGGCCACATCGACCGACGGTTTGTACCGCGCGCTGCGCGCATCCATGGACACGTCATAGCGGGTACCATCACGTTTCCACTCAAAGTGCACCCGGTTGAAATTCAACGATATGCCACTGATTGAAGGACTATAGCCCAGATGATCCGGCTGCCCCGGATCGATACTGAACACATAAGGCAGCGCCCCCTCATAAACCTTGAACGCACCCTGAACTTCGGAAATCCCAGCCTCGCGCAAATTCGCCGCCAAATTGGCCAACGCATCGGTGTCCAGCAGCGGGTCGCCACCTCCCACAAGGATCAAGTCACCTTTCAGGATACCATTTTCGATCGGTCCATCCGCCATCAGGGCGGTCTCGAACCGGTAGTCCGACCCCAAGACATCCAACGCATAAAGAGCTGTCAGCGCCTTGGCCACGCTTGCCGGCGGCAGCCCCTGATCGCCGCTGAACTCTTCCAGCTGCGTGCCCGTTGTTGCATCCGCCACCGCGAACACCACCTCACCACGTAACCCGGCCGCTTGGACAAGTCGCTCGACCCCGGTCGGTACGTCGCCTCGCAATTGAGGGCGCAACGAGACCAAAGGCGCCTCGGCCAGCACAGCAGAAGGGATCAAAGCTGCCCCCAGCCCTGCTAAAAATCCACGTCGAGAAAATCGATCAGTCATAAGTCGAATAAAATCTCACAGATTAAATACGCACAACCACAGATATAGATTATGCGCGCATGGGGCTATTCCGGCAACACCTCAGCGCCCCAGCCACCGCGCTCCCGGATTTGGCTGGAACTTACATCGACCATCGGTACGTTCACGAAACACCACGCGGGCGCATCGGCGCGCCCCAGCAGACGCCGCGCCTGCCCATCTATGCGGTACTTGGCGTAAAGCCGCGCAGCAGGGGACATTCGCGCAGAAATCCGGTCGCCGGGGCGCGCAATCACACCGACAGGCACGCTGTCCATGATCAACCGCCAATTCTTCCACTTATGGAACTGCGCCAGATTATCCGCGCCCATGATCCAGACAAACCGCACTTTGGGATAAAGACGCCGCAGTTCGGCCAACGTATCCGCCGTGGCCCGCGTCCCAGTCTGCGCTTCGATATCCGTCACCTCGACCCCAGGGTGTTGCATCAGCCCACGCGCCGCCGCCATTCGCTGCGCAAGCGGCGCAGGCCCCCGCGCCTTCAAAGGGTTGCCCGGAGACACCAACCACCACACCCGATCCAGTCCAAACGCCTTCATCGCCTCAAGCGTGACATGCACATGCCCCTGGTGCGGCGGGTCAAACGACCCTCCGAACAGCCCGATGACCTGCCCGGGCCGCGCGTATGGAATACTAAAACGATCCATGCCTTGCTGATGTTCAGAACTGGACAACGTTGTCAATCAATCGGTCGAACCTCATCGCCCAGCTTGCCCCGCCCGGGCCGCAGCACTTCGGCGCACCATCCCCCATGGCCGCGCACGGCAGAGTACCCGCCTGTGCCCAGCGCCTCTTCCATCCGGCTGCAAGGCGCACAGATGATGGTGATGCGTAAAACGGCCTCCCCCACCTGCACCTCGCGCCCCTTGAGCGCCGCCAGATTGATCCCTGACACCACCAGATTGCGCCGTAGGATGTCCGGGGAGACGGCACCCCGCCCAAGATAGGATCCGATCGCCGCCAGATGTTCTTGCTGAATCAAAGTCACCGCCCGCTTGCCCGCGCGGCTGCGGTCGCCGTCGAGACCGTCATTGGAAATCACGACCTCGTTCACAACAACCATCTCCGACCGCCGCTCAGACCGAAGACCGATCCATTCAATATGACCCGGCTGCGACCAACCGGCAATGAGATCTTTTAAGGACAAAAAAGGCTCCGAGAATTTCACACCTCCCCTCATCTAGCAGTCTGGCCGTTCCCGAGGCAGCCGCTAATAGCAGCGCTGATTGATTTGTGAATTGGAGCCAAACATGCGCCCGACCATTCCCGAACCCAAAATCAAGCTTTACAAAGATGGGTTTGACGAACACGACAAACTCTCACGCAAACCCACCGGCGAAAAACTATCGGAACTGGTTGAGCGCGTCGACGACCCACTTGTGATTGCTTTGGACGGAGCGTGGGGGGGCGGCAAATCGTTATTCCTAAAGTGTTGGGTTGGAGAGCATCTGAAACGTGACGGGAACACGACTCAAACCGTTTATTTCGACGCGTTCGAACATGACTTTCTGGACGATCCTTTGATTGCGCTGACCGGAGCGATTGCCGAACGGTTCGAAGAAGCAGATGACAAAACCGCTCAGAAGGCTTGGAAAAAAGCCAAACAAGTCGCCCCCGCCCTCGGCCGCGCGCTTGTGCGCACTGGGGTTTCAGTGGCAACGGCGGGCCTCGTAACTCAGGCAGACGAATTGGCAGATGCCGCTATCAACACCGTTTCCAGCGAGCTAGACGGCGAAATAGCCGAGTTCTGGAAAAGAGAGAGCGGAAAACGCGTAGCTATGGAAGGTTTCCGTCAAGCACTTATTGATTTGACAGAACCAAACGAGGATGAAACCCCAACACGAAAACTCATCGTTGTAATTGACGAGTTGGACAGGTGCCGCCCGGACTATGCACTTTCGCTGCTGGAGATCATCAAGCACTTCTTCAACGTATCAGGCGTTCACTTCGTATTGGGGGTAAACCTATCGGAATTGGAGAACAGTGTTCGTGTACGGTATGGGAGCAAAGTAGATGCGGCGACTTATCTTCAGAAGTTCTACTCTATCGTTATGAAACTGCCGCGACGCATTCAGTACACTCAGGACTATGAACTCTACTTCCTTCACGCGTCTGGCCAAATGCAGATACCCAAATCCATTCACGAAATAACAGGTGCGTTGCTAAAGCTTTACAAAGGTCCGACACCTATGACCCCAAGGACTATTCAACGGATCCTGTCAGTTCTTGCCTTGCTTCCACCAAACAGGCCGCAACACATTTCAGACGAGATATTGGTCACTGCAGCAATCGTGAAGGTTTGCGCTCCTGGCGTGTACGAAGCGATGAGACGGAACGAGGTAACGGTACAAAACCTGCAACAGGTTTTTAGCTTTGGTTCGGACGAACAGCACCTGTGGAACCTTGTATTGAAGGCTGCTTCTGGAAGCCAAGTGGAATGGGGACCAGGCCAGCTATTGATATCCGAGTATCTCCTTCCAGAAACATGTGACGAATATCTGGAGGTCTTTGACTCTAGCGCACTGGAAATCAGATAGT
This sequence comes from Ruegeria sp. CDSA246, assembly GCF_059611225.1. Classification (NCBI taxonomy): domain Bacteria; kingdom Pseudomonadati; phylum Pseudomonadota; class Alphaproteobacteria; order Rhodobacterales; family Roseobacteraceae; genus Ruegeria; species Ruegeria sp. CDSA246. The sequence continues at coordinate 57,338 of NZ_JBXWPD010000007.1, forward strand.
GCCGTTGCAATCATCCGCGATTGCCCCCACCCAAAGCATCCGCTATCACACCGCCCAACTTGATTTCCCCGACCCAGAGGACGCGACATGGCCGCCTATCAATATGTCTACCACATGCAGGGTGTCTCCAAGACCTATCCCGGTGGCAAGAAGTGCTTTGAAAACATCCACCTGAGCTTTCTGCCCGGTGTGAAAATCGGTGTTGTAGGCGTCAACGGCGCGGGTAAATCGACGTTGATGAAGATCATGGCGGGCCTCGACAAGGACTTCACCGGCGAGGCCTGGGCCGCCGAGGGTGCCAAGGTCGGCTATCTGCCGCAGGAACCGAAACTGGATGAAACCCTCAGCGTTCGAGAAAACGTCATGCTAGGCGTGGCCGAAAAGAAGGCGATCCTTGATCGCTATAACGAACTGGCGATGAACTACAGCGACGAAACCGCTGATGAGATGGCCAAACTGCAGGACGAGATCGACAGCCAAAACCTGTGGGACCTCGACAGCCAGATCGACGTCTCGATGGAGGCGCTGCGCTGCCCAGCAGACGACGCCAACATCGCCAACCTGTCGGGCGGTGAGAAACGCCGGGTCGCGCTCTGCAAACTGCTGCTGCAGGCCCCCGACATGCTGCTGCTCGATGAACCGACCAACCACCTGGACGCCGAAACCATCGCCTGGCTGCAGCAACACCTGATCGACTACAAGGGCACTATCCTGATCGTCACCCACGACCGCTATTTCCTGGACAGCATCACCGGCTGGATCCTTGAACTCGACCGTGGTCGGGGCCTGCCTTACGAGGGCAACTACTCCGCATGGCTGGAACAAAAGGCCAAACGATTGGAACAGGAAGCCCGCGAGGACAAGTCCAAGCAGAAAACCCTGCAGCGCGAACTGGACTGGATGCGTCAGGGCCAAAAGGCCCGTCAGGCCAAATCCAAGGCCCGGATCAACGCCTACAACGAGCTGGCCGAACAGTCCGAACGCGAAAAGCTGACCCGCGCCCAGATCGTCATCCCCAACGGCCAGCGCCTTGGCGGCAAGGTGATCGAGGTCGAGGGTCTGTCGAAACACATGGGCGACAAGCAACTGATCGAGGGGCTGGACTTTGCCCTGCCCCCCGGCGGCATTGTCGGTGTAATCGGCCCCAACGGCGCCGGTAAATCGACCCTGTTCAAGATGCTCACCGGTCAGGAACAGCCCGATAGCGGCACCATCACGCTGGGCGACACGGTCGAGCTGTCTTATGTCGACCAGTCCCGCGACGACCTTGCCGACAGCGACACCGTGTGGGAGGCGATTACTGGCGGTGCCGAGATCATCCAACTGGGCGACGCGCAGGTCAATTCTCGCGCCTATTGCTCGTCCTTCAACTTCAAGGGCGGCGATCAGCAGAAGAAAGTCTCGTTGCTGTCCGGCGGTGAGCGCAACCGCGTCCACATGGCCCGCCTGCTGAAAGAGGGCGGCAACGTCCTGCTGCTCGATGAACCAACCAACGATCTGGACGTCGAAACCCTGCGTGCGTTGGAAGACGCGCTGGTCGATTTCGCCGGCTGCGCCGTGGTCATCTCGCACGACCGCTTTTTCCTGGACCGGATCTGCACGCATATTCTGGCGTTCGAGGGCGATGCCCATGTGGAATGGTTCGAGGGCAACTTTGAGGATTACGAAGAGGACAAAAAGCGCCGCCTTGGACCGGATGCGCTGGAGCCCAAGCGGTTGAAGCATAAGAAGTTTGCGCGGTAAGAACTTAGATTGAAGCCCGGAACCAACGTATTTGATTCCGGGCCTCAAATAGCCTGATTGAAATGAGTAACAACGTAGATATCGGTAATACGGTTTGACTGGCGTGTGCGGCTGTTATTCTAAGCTTCTCCAGACCATTTGTGAGCCTTAAGCAGCCGGTCGGAGTTCAGCCTCTCACAACACAAGTCACGTTGTCCGCGCGTTCTCGATCTGTGCCTTACAACAGTCTACGGAAGTCAGTTACTTTTGCGACTGGCCGACTGGCTGTTGGTTTTCACCACTCCGAACCTGCTTCTCGTTCAGAACATCTCCAAAAAGCACAGTCAGTTCCTTTTTGTTAACCGCTCCAGAGTTCGCAATTTGCGTTTTCCCGGCAAGCTCTTTTGGCACCGAATTTTCCTGCTCCGCTGATTTGAAAATGTGGTCTAAGATCGACTTGAAAAACATATCTTTCACCGTGCGTGTTGGGTTTCTCGAAATTGTTAAAACTGAATATTCGTTGCAATGTTCCGCTGCGGGCCGATCCGAGCGTGCGGTGGACGTCGGCTCAAGGACCGTGTTTCCGTGAGTGGCCACCCGCAGCGGTGCAGCGTACATATGAAAGAATGATCAAGTGCCAACGGGGAAGAAATCCGCGTTCTGCGTCATTTTTGAACAGCCAGTCAAAAAGTCTTTTTGTGATGTGGCTTTGCGAACTAAAGCTCATGCCACCGCCCCTATCGTGACGTTACGGCACTATTTTTTGCTGATAGTTTTAAGTGCTTCTTTTGCGGATTGTCGGGGTTCTAAACTTAGGTTCTGCAGAGGAGTGATGGGTGAAATCACCCATCCTACGGTTCGACAATCTCCCTTTTGGTGGCGATGCCACTCCATTCCAGATCAACGCGACCCGCACCAATATCGTGGTGAATGGACGAATTCGGCCTATGGGTTGGAAGCTCTAAAAACCGTGTTTGACAGGATTACCCCAGCAATGTGCCATGTGATTACGAAAATCTCGCTCATCACGGATCCAGTGCTCCGAAAACCTGCGTTGCCAAATCCCACGTTTCTATTCGACAACTTTCGACCCGCCCCGCGGACCGAATACGCCGACACCCCGTACAAACCGAATTTTGGTCAACCGCCACCGTGTCGAATAATCCACATCTCCCGGCGGCAAGGTTCAAACCGCGTGCCGATGATCCGGCAACACAACAAACGCGTCACCACAAAGGCCGCGCGCAATTGCTCCAACTCGCGTACTAACAAATCCGATAATCGATCGGCCAGAGACGCGGCAAAAAAGTACTTGGCTCCGGGAATGCGGATGCGGCAGTGATTGCTCATGCTGCAACCTGATCACAGGCTTGGTTGGAGTTTTCTAGATGCCCACTCAGCGCACAGATCGCATGGCCTTTCCTTATCAAAGACCGCTGAACCAATAGCCAAACCCATCGGCGGATTCTTGTGCAAATCGGGAAACTGGCCCTCAAACCCTTGTACGAAACGCACAAAATCCCTTGTCACACGCCCACCCCGATGCCATATCAATGGGGCTTACGTTTTTCTATTTCGACCCACTGTCACCGTTTCCGGCGCTCAGTCTATCGATACAGACAACGACGCCGGGCTGCCGCAACTCCGTGGGCAGCACTAAACAGGAGACAACGGATATGCCCACAGGCACCGTAAAATGGTTCAACACCACCAAAGGTTTTGGCTTTATCGCACCTGAGGATGGCGGCAAAGACATCTTCGTTCACATCTCGGCTGTCGAGCGTTCGGGCCTGACCGGTCTGGCCGACAACCAGAAAGTCACGTACGAGCTGCGCGCTGGTCGTGACGGCCGCGAAAGCGCCGACGATATCGCACTGGCCTAAGGCCATGAAAGGGCAGAGGTTACCTCTGCCCTTTTCACATCACGCGGGACAAAACTGCAACACAAGTGTGTCCCTGCGATTACATCACAATACGGTTACTCTTGGCAGATGATTGACCAGATCGGTTATCATTCCGACACTGGTTTACGATTTTCCTGTTGTCCTTAAGAGAACCGATATGTTCACACGTCGCACTTTCCTTGCAGCATCTGCTGCCGCTGGCCTGACACCCGGTATTGCTTCGGCCAAGAAGAAAGCCGTTGAATACGACCCCACGCCCCAGTTCGTTCGGGTCAAGAAACAATTTCTGCCGGGGCAGCTTCTGGTCGCGCCACGGTCCTTCTACCTGTATCTCATCACAGAACCGCGCAAGGCGATCCGCTATGGGTGCGGCGTTGGCAAGGCAGGTTTGGAATTCACCGGCACAGCCACGATCGACGTCAAGAAAGAGTGGCCGACATGGCGCCCCACGAACGAGATGATCGAACGTGAACCGCTGACTTACGCCAAGTTCAAGGACAATGATTATGTTCAACCGGGCGGAGATGGAAACCCGCTGGGGGCACGCGCGCTCTACCTGTTTCAGAATGGGGTCGACACCTATTTCCGTATCCACGGCACGACGCAACCGCAAACCATCGGGCGCGCGGCCTCAAACGGATGCATTCGGATGCTGAACGCCCATGTCATCGACTTGTATGAGCGTGTACCGGTGGGAACTGTGGTCACGGTTGTCTGAGGCGGTCACGACCCGGACCAGTCTACGTCCGTCGCCTCTTCGATCTGCAACAACCCGTCCGGCCAAGGTTGCGCCAGAGCCTTGGCGTCGTCCTCGGTTCCTGTAACCCATGTCTGAATGTCGGCAGGTTGCAGCAGGACGCCCATTCGATGGTGTATCGGCTCCAGATCAGCATTAGGTGGGCAGGTCACAGCTGCAAACTGGTCAACCCGCAGACCGCCCGGAGCCTGCCAACTGTCGGTGATCGCAGCGAAGAACAGAGGTGAGCCATCCGCCGAGGCGATGCGCCATGCTGTTTTTCGACGTTTTTCGCCTATCCACTCGTACCACCCGTCGACTGGAACAACGGCTCGGCCAACGCCATCGAAGGCGGTTTTGTCAAAGACGGTTTCGGATCGGGCGTTGATTATGGTTTCCATCACCGGTCGACCGCGCGCATTGACGCGCCCAACCGGGATCATGCCCCAACGCATGGGCGTCAGACCTTGGGTAGTCAGAACGATCAGTTCCTGACCCGGTTGAATGTTCCTTCGCGGCGGCTGTGGGTCCACGTCACACTGGACATTCAAAAACTGGGCGATCTCAGACATTGGCCGTGTCAGAAAAAATCGCCCGGGCATCTTCTCAATCCTGCTTGGTCGAGGTTTCGACCAGCTCCAGCACGTAAGGCCCAAGCGCTGCTACAATCCGCGCCACGCCTTCTTTGTTGGGGTGAATTCCGTCCGGTTGCATGAACTGCCGGACTGCGCTCGGGTCGCCGTTTGGCTGCAACCCTTCAAAAAAGCTTTCCGCAAACACAAGCTGATATGCCTTGGCCAGATCCGGGTACATCGCATCAAAGGCCTGCTTGTAATCGACCCCGTAATTCCCCGGTGCCTGCATTCCGATCAGCAACACCTCAACCTCCGCCACCCGGGCGGAGGTTACGATTGTCTCAAGGTGCGCGCGCGAGACAGCCGGGTCGATACCGCGCAGCAGATCGTTGCCGCCCAGCGCTACGATCATCGCGTCCACGTCAGGTGTAAGCGTCCAATCCACACGGGCCGCGCCGCCAGCTGTCGTATCCCCGGAAACTCCGGCATTGATCAATTGCACGTCTGCGCCCTGATCCTTCAGCCATTGATCCAACTGTGGTACGAACCCGTCCTGTTCCGGCAGCCCGTATCCTTGTGTCAGCGAGTCCCCGAGGGCCGCGATGACCAACGGTTCCGCTGTGGCGGCAAAGCCGCAACACGCAAACAGTAAAGCCATCAGAGCCTTGCGCATTTTTTGAACAACTCCATATCCCAAAATGACCGTCTCCTTTTGGACGTACTTATGACGACACCAGTTCTTTCGCTCCAAAATGCCGCTTTGTCGCTGGATGGCAATGCCGGCCGGGTCAATATCCTGCACGATATTACCCTGACCGTCGCCAAAGGCGAAACGCTTGGGCTTGTCGGACCGTCCGGGTCCGGCAAATCCTCGCTGTTGATGCTGATGGGCGGGTTGGAACAGGCAAGCGCGGGCAAGATCACAGCCCTTGGCCAGGATCTGACTGGCATGGATGAGGATTCTCTGGCCCGTTTCAGACGCAATGCGATGGGGGTCGTCTTTCAGAACTTTCATCTGATCCCAACAATGACCGCCCTGGAAAATGTGGCCACGCCGCTGGAATTGGCCGGACACAAGGATGCGTTTCAACGCGCTGCGGCAGAACTTGACGCGGTTGGCCTGTCGCACCGCCGCGATCATTATCCGGCGCAATTGTCGGGCGGCGAACAACAACGCGTTGCGCTGGCCCGGGCCGCCGCGCCGCGTCCGCAAATTTTGCTGGCGGATGAACCGACAGGAAATCTGGACGAAACGAACGGCGCGGCTATCGTCGATTTATTGTTCGGCCTGCGCGACAAACACGGCGCCACTCTGGTGCTTGTAACCCACAGTCATAGTCTGGCGCGCAAGTGCGATCGGGTTGTACGCTTGCGCGACGGGCGAATTTCGGAAGACAGCCAGCAAAAGGCTGCGGAATGAGCTTTCGGCTGGCCGGGCGTCTGGCACGCCGTGAACTTCGGGGCGGGCTGCATGGGTTTCGCGTTTTCCTCGCGTGTCTTGCGCTGGGTGTCGCCGCAATCGCAGCAGTTGGATCGGTGCGCCACGCGATCCAAGCTGGATTGGCCGAAGAAGGCGCGGCCCTGTTGGGCGGGGATGCGCAACTGGAATTCACCTACCGATTTGCCACAGATGACGAACGCGCCTGGATGGACCAGACCGGGACAGCTGTCTCTGAAGTGGTCGATTTTCGCTCTATGGCTGTTGCTGATCAGGGCGCTGAAACGCAACGCGCGCTGACACAGGTTAAATCAGTCGACGACACCTACCCGTTATTGGGGTCTCCGGTTTTGCAGCCTGCACTGCCCCTGTCGGCGGCTTTAGGGACGCATCAAGGGCTTCCGGGCGCAGTTATGGACCCGTCGCTTATTGATCGGCTAAGCCTTTCCGTCGGAGATCGCTTTGCACTGGGGACGCAGGAATTCATCCTGACCGCCGCATTGATCCATGAACCGGACGGGGCGGCAGATGGCTTTGGTCTGGGCCCTCGCACGCTGGTGCGGACCGAAGACTTGCAAGCATCCGGCCTGTTGGCCCCGGGAACTCTGTTTTCCACCAAATACCGCCTGGCCCTGCCATCAGGAACCGATCTGCAAGATCTAGCGGTAGAAGCGCGTCAGAATTTTGAGGGCACCGGTATGCGATGGACCGATGCTCGCAACGGAGCGCCGGGGATTGCGGAATTCGTCGGGCGGCTCAGCGCATTTCTGGTTCTGGTCGGGTTATCAGGCCTTGCAGTCGGCGGTATCGGAGTATCGGCGGCTGTGCGCGCCTATCTGTCGCAAAAGACCGAGACTATCGCGACATTGCGCACTCTGGGCGCTGACAGGGCGACAATTTTCCAAACTTATATGATCCAGATCGGTGTCCTGTCGGGGATCGGGATCTTGCTGGGCCTTGCCTTGGGCGGGTTGCTGCCGCTGCTGCTGGCCCCCTTGATTGAAGCCCGGTTGCCTGTACCCGCGGTTTTCTCATTTTATCCGGCACCGCTTGCCGAAGCAGCGTTGTACGGTTTACTGACGGCCTTTCTGTTCACGCTCTGGCCCCTTGCCCGCACCGAAGACGTCCGCGCAGCGACCCTGTTTCGGGATGCTCTGACCTCGGCACGTGCGGTTCCACGAGGGGTATACCTCATCGCAACTGGTTCCGGCCTCGCGCTGCTGATCGCGTCAGCTGCCTGGTTCAGCGGCTCGGCGCGCCTGACGTTCTGGACCGCCGGAGGGTTGGTGGGCGCGTTGCTGCTGCTGTCCGCTGCGGCCTATGCGGTGCGCCGGCTGGCTCGGCTTAGCGCCCCATCAGCGCGCGGGCGTCCGGCCCTTCGGTGGGCCTTGTCGGCCATTTCCGACCCTCGCGAGGGCGCTGCATCCGTTGTACTGTCTCTGGGTCTTGGGCTTTCGGTTCTGGCGGCCGTTGGGCAGATCGACGGCACCTTGCGCAATGCAATTTCCGGCAACTTGCCGGACGTTGCCCCGTCTTACTTTTTCGTCGACATCCAGAAGGACCAAATGCCGGGTTTTAACGACAGGTTAACCACCGACCCCGGCGTCAGCCGGATCGAAAGCGCACCGATGCTGCGCGGGATCATAACGCAGATCAACGACAAGCCCGCCCGCGAAGTGGCAGGCGATCATTGGGTACTGGATGGCGACCGGGGCATCACCTATTCCGTCCGGCCACCTGATAACGCGCGCATAACCTCGGGCGAATGGTGGGCCGAAGACTATACCGGTACCCCGCAGGTGAGTTTCGCAGCCGAGGAGGCGGAAGAAATGGGCCTTAAACTCGGCGACCAATTGACCGTGAATATTTTGGGCCGGGACATTACCGCAGAACTTACATCAACGCGCGAGGTTGATTTTTCAAACGCAGGTATGGGCTTTATCATGTCCATGAACCCATCGGCCCTTGCAGGTGCCCCGCACAGTTTCATCGCGACGGTCTATGCCGAAGAAAAGGCCGAAACTGCAATTCTGCGCGATTTGGCCGGGAAGTTCCCCAACATAACGGCGATCCGGGTGCGCGATGCGATTGACCGCGTCTCGGGCCTGCTGGCGGGCATCGCAGCAGCCACGTCTTATGGCGCGGGTATTTCTCTGCTGACCGGCTTCTTGGTCCTCATCGGTGCTGCCGCGGCCGGGGAACCCGCGCGCCGATATGAGGCCGCCATCCTCAAAACACTGGGCGCGGACCGGCGGCGCATCCTGTTCAGCTTTGCCCTGCGCGCCGCGCTGTTGGGCGCGGCTGCTGGTGGCGTTGCGCTACTGACCGGCATCCTAGGTGGGTGGGCCGTTGCCACCTATATTTTCGACACGAAATTCTCGGTGATCTGGCCGTCCGCAATCGGAATTGTTCTGGCGGGCATCATCGTGACGCTTGGCGCGGGGCTGATCTTTGCCCTGCGTCCCCTGGCCGTCCGCCCTGCCCGCATCCTGCGTGCCAGCGATTAACCGGCGCGCGCGCAGGCAACCGGTTGCAGGATCTGCAGCAAAGGATCGTTGTCGCAGATCAGGGCGTCGAGCGTGATCTCGTCCAGTGAGGCATAGAAGACCTCAGCCGCGTCCTGAAGCGCCATCCGCAATCGACATGCATCCGTCAATGGGCAGGTGTTGTCGGCATCCGCAAAACACTCGGCCAGCGGCAGGTTGCCTTCGACATCACGAAACACCGATCCGATCCGGATCTGTTCGGCCGAACGCGCCAGAACCATACCACCGTTACGACCGCGTTGGGTGCTAAGATAGTCCAACTGGCTTAGCTGATTGATGACCTGCGCAAGATGGTTCTCGGAAATATTGCAGACTTCGGCAATCTCGGACTTGGTAACCAGCCTATCCTGATGAGCTGCACAATACATCAGCAGCCGTACCGCAATGTTCGTCCGTTTGGTTATCCGCATCGTGACCTCCCAAGTTTCAAGATGCAGACTTATTGCATGTCCGGCATAAAAGCGGTTTGACATACATCAATCGTCAGGAAAGGACGCACAGGCCCATGGCAGATCCCTATTTCTTTGGCTACGGCAGCCTTGTGAACCTTTCGACGCACGACTTTCCCGATCCGCATCCTGCCCGGCTAAAAGGCTGGCGGCGCGCGTGGCGACACACTGACCTGCGACCGGTCGCCTTTCTGACGGCAGTTTCGGACCCTGCGTCCGAAATCGAAGGCATGATTGCGCATGTGCCGAAAAATGATTGGATCGCCCTAGACAAACGGGAATGGGCCTATAAACGAATTCCCGCCACACAATCCGTCACGCACCCGGTAAAGCATGAGGTCGAGATTGCCGTCTACGCTGTGCCTCTTGACCGGCACAATGCTCCAAGCAATCACCACCCATTGCTACTGAGTTACATTGATGTGGTCGTGCAGGGATACCTGCGCGCATTTGGTGAAGACGGCGCAGATCGTTTCTTTGCCACCACAGATGGATGGGATGCACCAATCCTGAACGACCGGACCGAGCCCCGATACCCGCGCCATCAACAATTGAAACCAGCCGAGGCTGAATTCGTGGATGATCGTCTCAGCCGTCTCTCAACCCGGATTGTGCAGAACGCATAGAAAAAAGCGGGATCGAACGACCCCGCTTTTCCTCATTCTCTCCAATACGCTCAAGCTTTTGCGCGGATTACCTGCAGCAGGGGCAGCAACGTGGCCATCTCAGGCCCGCGTTCCATGCCGGTCAGCGCCTTGCGCAACGGCATAAACAGGCCCTTGCCCTTGCGGCCGGTCGCTTCTTTGACCGTGCTGGTCCATTTGCCCCAGGTTTCGCCATCGAACGAACCTTCAGGCAGCAGCGCCATAGCCTCGGCGATAAACTCACGATCCTCATCCGCGATCAGCGGCTCAGCCCCATCGCGGCACAGCTCCCACCAGCCCTTGAGATCAGCCAAAGTGGTGATGTTCTCGCGCGCCATCGCCCAGAAGGGTTCGGCCAGATCGGCAGGAACACCAGCATCAGCCACAGCCTCGGCCACGTCGGCCAAAGGCAGGGACTGCAGATGCTTTGCCGTCAGCGGGAACAGGTCCTGCACATCGAACTTGGTCGGCGCAGCCCCAAAACGGTTCACATCGAAACCTTCAATCAGTTCCGCCATTTCCGAGCGCAGCTCAACCGGGTCGGAGGAGCCTAGACGCGCCATCAGGCTCAGCAACGCCATCGGCTGCACGCCCTGTTCACGCAGATCACGCAGAGCAAGCGTGCCAAGTCGCTTCGACAGGGCCTCTCCTTGCGGACCGGTCAACAGCGAATGGTGCGCAAAACGCGGGCAGGTGCCGCCCAGCGCCTCGATGATCTGAATCTGGGTCGCGGTGTTGGTCACATGGTCCGAGCCACGCACCACATCGGTGACGCCCATTTCGGTGTCATCCACCACCGACGCAATCGTGTAGAGAACCTGACCGTCGCCACGGATCAGAACCGGATCGGACACGGATGCCGCATCGATCGAGATGTCGCCCAGAATGCCGTCATTCCACTCGATCCGCTCGTGATCCAGCTTGAAGCGCCAGACGCCGCTGCCACGCTCGGCCCGCAGCGCTTCTTTCTCGGCATCACTGAGGTTCAGCGCCGCGCGGTCATAGACCGGCGGCTTGCCCATGTTCAGTTGCTTCTTACGCTTGAGGTCCAGCTCGGTGGGCGTCTCGAATGCCTCATAGAACCGGCCCATCTCGCGCAACTTGTCTGCGGCTTCGGCATAACGGTCCAGACGATCCGACTGACGCTCAACCCGGTCCCAGTGCAGGCCCAGCCACTCCATATCCTGCTTGATCGCATCGACATATTCTTCCTTCGACCGCTCAGGATCGGTGTCATCGATGCGCAGGATGAACGTACCGCCGGCCTTGCGTGCGATCAGATAGTTCATCAGGGCGGTGCGCAGGTTGCCCACGTGGATGTAACCGGTGGGCGACGGGGCAAAACGGGTGGTTGTCATAGGTGTCTCCTGTTGGCGCGGCTCATGTCACAGGATTGGTCGATTGTCCAGCTAAGGCGTTCAGGTCGGCTGGACCGGCCAGTGCTGATTCAAGTCCTTTAGCCCGGCGCAGATCAGTTCAGACAGAACATTCGTGTTAATATCCGCCAGCTTGTTCACATAGAGACAGGACTTGCCCAGCTTGTGTTTACCCAGTCTGGATAGAATATCCCCGAAATCCGCGTAGCCGGGCATTATGTAGATCGACAGAGCCGTTTTGCGCGGGGAAAACCCGGTTGCCAGAAACTCTCCTTCGCGCCCGGACTTGTAGCGATAATGGTAACGACCATAGCCCACAATCGACGCCCCCCACATAACGGGTTCAAACCCGGTCGCGTGCCGAAAGAGGGCATCCAACGCACGGGCATCATCTGCCTTCTTCGCCGGTTGAACAGCCGCCAAAAAGCCCTCGACGCTTTGCCCTGTGGGGGCAGTTTTATTCCCAGATCGCGCCATAAACAAAAATTAACACGTAATGTTCATCCACGCAGCCCATTTGAAAAGGGTATACACTGGCAAGAGACTCGCGCCGATCTAATTCACCTATTGGTGTTCTGACAGGGAGAACCAACATGACCATCAAATTGACACGCCGCGCAGCACTGGGATCAGCGGCAGCTTTACCTTTTGCCGCAGCCGCCGCACCGGTTCTGGCAGCCGGAGCCGAGACCAAGGCAAATTCTACCATCGCCAAATCGTTCACTTTGGGCGATTTCACCGTCACGACGTTGCTGGACGGCAGCCTGCCCCGTGACGGAGCGCAAGAGATATTTGGCGGCGGGGCATCTGATGAAGACTTTGCAAAGGTCTCAGCAGACAATTTCATCTCACCAGATGTCGCGCAATTCTTCTTTACCCCGACTTTGGTCAATACCGGGTCGGAGTTGGTCTTGTTCGACACAGGGCTGGGCCAAGGTGGTATTCAAGCGGCACTGGCTGATGCGGGTGTTACCCCGGATCAAATCAATGTCGTCGTCATCACCCATATGCATCCCGACCATATCGGCGGCATGACAACAAATGACGCGCCGACATTCCCGAACGCGCGCTATGTTACCTCCTCTCCGGAATATGACTTCTGGGCGGCGCAGGACGCAGGCAATCGTGTCGGGGATCTGGTCGCTGCCAAGGTCACGCCATTGGCCGAGAAGATGACCTTTGTTGAAAATGGCGGTGAAGTCTCGTCGGGCATCACTGCTGTTGCAGCTTATGGCCATACGCCTGGTCATACGGTCTATCATCTGGAAAGCAATGGGCAGCGTCTGGTTCTGACGGCCGATCTGGCCAACCACTACGTCTGGTCCTTTGCCCACCCCGAGTGGGAGGTTCGCTTTGACATGGATAAGGCCGCAGCCACGGCGTCGCGCCGCGACGTGCTGGGCATGCTGGCCGCCGACAAAGTTCCGATGATCGGCTATCACATGCCATTTCCGGCGGCTGGCTTCGTTGAACCCCGTGGCGAAGGGTTCCGCTTTGTGCCGGTCAGCTATCAGATGATGGGATAGTACCCTAGTATCCCGGGTCCGGCCGCACCTTTGAACCATCCGTAAATCGGGACAGGCGAAAGGCGGCCGGATCAACGCATGGCGTGGTTTCACAAACCAGATCAGCCATTAAACGCCCCGCTCCGGGGCCGATCCCAAATCCATGACCTGAAAACCCCGTGGCGATGAACATCCCTGGCATGGTATCGACCGAGGATATTACCGGAATGGCGTCCGGGGTGACGTCGATCAAACCTGCCCAGCTTTGAATGATCTCTGCCTGCTCCAATACCGGGAACCCTTTGCGCGCGCGTGCCCATGTCTGCCTCAGGACCTTGGCAGAGGGCTCAGGGTCTAGCACCCGGCAATGTTCGAATGGCGTGACGTCGGTGTGCAACCATGATCGGTCCTCGCCCGCCTCTGCCGCCCAGCGCTTGGAAAGCCTGAACCGCAGGGATCGCCACTCCTGCCGGAACGCCGGAACAAACTGCATTGCAAGCCGAAAACTGTCCGGGACAATATCCACGGTGTTCTCGTGCCCGGACGCAATTGTATAGCCGCCATCGGCCCTTTTTCGCATCGCAAAGTCATCTGACCATATTGCCGTTTCCGGCCCATCCACCGGGGATGTGCGTAAGACCGTGTTGAGAACCTTAAGCTGTGGCAGGTCAATCCCCGCATTTCCCGCAAAAAGGCGCGACCATGCACCCCCGGCCAGAACCACTCGCGCACAGGCCACCCGACCACGCTCAGTAAACACACCCGAGACATGACCGTTCTCAACATCCACGCTGCGCACAGCGCAGTTGGTCATCAGGCACGCCCCTTTGTCACGTGCGCCTTCAGCGATCGCAGGGGCGGCCCATTGCGGTTCGGCCCGTCCATCCCTTGGCATATGCAGGGCAACTTTCAGGCCCGATTGATTGTCGGGCAGTAAGCCATCCAGTTCAGCACCCGAAACCATCTGAGCGCCAGTTTGCAAACCTTCAACATGGCGCATCCAGCGTCCAAGATTTGCATGACCCCGTTTTCCCGATGCGCCAAAAAGGATGCCGGAACGCGTAAAACCGGTTTGGCGTCCGGTGCGTTGATCCAGGCCCTGCCAGATCTGCTGCGCCTCTAACATGAGCGGGATTTCCCGGGGGTCTCGCAGCCCCAATCGCACCCATCCCCAGTTTCGCGAACTTTGTTCGCCCGCGATATGGCCTTTTTCGCACAGCAAAACCGACGCGCCCCGCTCTGATAGCTCTAAAGCCGTTGATGCGCCGATGATTCCGCCGCCTATGACCACAACGTCAACAGACTTGGGCAGATGCAGATCGGGTTCTACAGGAGTTGGTTTTGGACCGGGCATCCGCCGCTCTTACTTCATTGCTCGGACCGCAATGAATGCGCGGTATCAGACAATAGGCAACATGTCGCCTGACGCGCCGATCACAATTTTCAGAAGCTGTGATTATAGTGCCAGAATGATCTCTGGCACTGTTCAGTTCAGCGGGCTCGTGCCGTCAAGCAGCGCCGCAGAGTTCCGCCCATTTCTGACGCAATGTGGCTGTAAGCCCAGCATCGTTGTCGGCAGAGTCTTCGGACATGCTTTCTTGTGAAAGCAGTTCAGGAAGAATCGAAAAAGCCACTGATTGCCCTGATGCCGTCTTCTGCTCTGGCGGCGTCTCAGCCCCCAAGAGGTCGGCAATGGCAGAATCGACCTGATCTTCGTCTATTTCATGACCCTCAGATTCCATCGAACGCCACGGAAGCGGCGAGTGGAGTGGTCTATCGTATTGCTCACGCATTTTCACACCAAATCGTTAACACAGACACCCAATTCACGATGCGTAACAAACAAAACTCGATTAAAGATACCGAGCTACTTAAGAATGCGCCGCATCTGCCCCACATGAGGCGGCAATTAAGCCAAAATGTGTCAGAAAAATGTCCTAATTTCAAGCGTGTTAAACGACCTAAGCCGAATACAGACACGCGCTGTCCCCGCCATGGGGACAATGCGCAAACGTGTGCCCTCAGACACCTATTTCGGAAACGATTGGAGGCTTATGAAATGCGCTTGGTATCGACTCAAGACCGATCACGCCAACGATTCACAATCGGGTATCTGCGATCCAGCCAGAAGGCTCGCTTGGTCAAGCGTGTGCCTGGTGCGGACTGAAACCGCTTGTATTCGCTGATATAGATCAGATGCTCTACCCGGCGGGCGACATCTGCTTCGAATCCTGCGGCTTCGCAATCAGCAATCGAACCATCGCGGTCGACCAGGATTTCCAGGATCGCGTCCAGTTCCGGGTAGTCCGGCAGGCTGTCGCTGTCTTTCTGGTCTTCGCGCAGCTCAGCACTGGGGGGTTTGTCGATCACCGACGGGCGGATCACCTCGCCTACGGGGCCCATCATCCAGTCACGGTGATTGGCATTGCGCCAGCGGCATGTTTCGAACACGCGCGTTTTATACAGATCCTTGATCGGGTTATAGCCGCCATTCATGTCGCCATAGATGGTCGCGTAACCCACAGCCACCTCGGACTTGTTGCCCGTGGTCAGCAGCATTTCGCCAAACTTGTTCGAGATCGCCATCAGCAGCAAACCGCGCAGGCGGGATTGGACGTTTTCCTCGGTCAAATCCGCCTCGCGGCCCGCAAACAACGGGGCCAAAGTGTCTGTCACCGCCGCCCGACTGTCCGAGATCGGAACATAGTCGTAATGCACGCCCAGCGCCTTGGCGACGGCTTCAGCGTCATCCAGCGAGGCCTGGCTGGTGTATTCCGATGGCAGCATCACGCAACGGACGTTTTCCGCACCGATTGCGTCAACGGCAATTGCCGCGACCAACGCCGAGTCCACTCCACCCGACAGCCCCAACAACGCCTTTTTGAACCCGGTCTTGCCCATGTAATCGCGCAGGGATTGGACCATGGCACGATAGTCCTGCTCCCATTCGTCCGGCTGCGGCACAACTTCAGCAGGCACAATACGCCAGCCCTCATCACCGTGTTCCAGATCGACATGTGTTACGGCCTCATCAAAGACCGGCATTCGAAAGGCCAGTTCTCCGCCCGGGTTAAGGCCGAAAGTCGCGCCATCAAAAACCTGATCGTCCTGACCGCCCACCATGTTCAGGTAGATCAGCGGCAAGCCGGTCTCGACCACACGGGCGACCATGTGATTGAGGCGCACATCATATTTGTTGCGGAAGTAAGGTGAGCCATTGGGGATCAGCAGAAACTCGGCCCCGGTCTCTTCCAGTGTTTCCGAGACATCCGGGTGCCAACTGTCTTCGCAGATCGGGCTACCGATCCGCGAGTTACCAACCGAGTACGGCCCCCCCAACGGGCCCGCGTCGTAAAGGCGAACTTCGTCGAACACGGTTTCATTCGGCAGGTGATGTTTCAGCACCTTGCTGCCGATGCGACCGCCCTTGAGGATCAGGTAGGCATTAAAAAGCTTGCCGTCTTCCGTCCACGGACCACCAATTGCAATGGCAGGGCCATCGGCACATTGTGCAGCCAGCGACTGAACCGCCGCCATGGCCGCTTGATGGAACACCGGCTTCATCACCAAATCCTGCGTGTTGTAACCGGTGATGAACATTTCAGGGAAGGCCACAAGGTCGGCACCTGCCTCGCGCCCCTGTTCCCACGCCGCAAGCGCCTTGTCCAAGTTGCCTTGGATGTCCCCAACAACAGGGTTGAGTTGTGCCAGAGTAATGCGGAAACGGTTGGCCATGCTACCCTCTTGCCCTCGTCAGTCCTAATGCCATTTAGCAGATCGCACCGCGAGTGAAAGTCAAATGCGGCAAAACACGTTGCTCTGTCCGCACGGGTATCTTAGTTTTGCTTTAAAACGTGACAACCGGGCAAGGCAGGAAAAACCATGAACGCTATCCGCATTTCTTTGGCCGCTACGGCGATGGCTTTGCTGGCCGCATCCGCCTTTGCGCAGGACGGGCAGGTCATCGTTGCGGATGATGATGTTGGCGGCGTGTACGAGGGCACATTCCTGAACGGCCTGCGCCACGGCGAAGGCACTTACCGCCTGCCGAACGGGTTCGAATATGTCGGCGAATGGGTCGAAGGCGAAATTCAGGGCAAAGGCATAGCGCGCTACGTCAACGGTTCAGTCTACGAGGGGATGTTCGCAAAGGGGCAACCCGAAGGGCAGGGAAAGATCATCTACCCCGACGGCGGCAGCTATGAGGGGGATTGGGCCGAAGGGTCGATCAACGGGACCGGAGTTGCAATATACACCAACGGCGTCCGATACGAAGGCAGCTTCAGCGACGCCCGCTATCACGGCAAAGGCGTTCTGACCGATCCCAGCGGTTACGTCTACGATGGCGACTGGAAGGATGGCGTCAAGCACGGCGAGGGCAAAATCACCTCGACGCAAGGCAGCGTCTATGAAGGGCAAATCAACAACGGCCTGCGGGATGGTCAGGGTACTCTGACCGTTCCGGATGGCATGACATATACCGGTGATTGGTCTCAGGACCGCATGACCGGCAAGGGCCGCTTGTTGCAGGCCAATGGCGACCTTTACGAGGGCGATCTGGTTGATGGCCGCCGTCAGGGCGATGGCAAGGCCACCTATGCCAACGGCGCGACTTATGAGGGCGAATATGCCGATGACCGCCGCCATGGAAAAGGACGCTTTCTTGGGACCGACGGGTTTGATTACACCGGCGAATGGGTGGACGGCCAGATCGAAGGGCTGGGTGAGGTCACCTATCCTGACGGCGCGACCTATACCGGTGATTTCAGCGCAGATCTGCCGCACGGCAAAGGCGTTCAGACCTATCCGGATGGCACCGTCTATGACGGCGAATGGACGGCTGGCATCTTTGAGGGCAACGGCAAAGCCACGTATCCCAACGGTGTTGTTTACCAAGGAAAGTTCAAAAACGGCCTGAGCCATGGCACGGGCGTTCTGACATTCGCGAACGGGTATCGCTACGAAGGCGACTGGGTAGATGGCGCGCGTCAGGGCAAAGGCAAGGCAACATTTCCCGACGGAACGTCCTATGAAGGCGATTTCCAAGACGGTCAGCGTCACGGCGAGGGAACTATAAAAACCCCACGCGGATTCAGCTATACCGGCGGCTGGGCCGAAGGCAAAATCAGTGGTCAGGGTGTGGCGACTTATGCCACCGGTGACGTGTACGAAGGCACCTTTCTGGATAACAAACGCCACGGTAATGGCACGATGCGTTATGCCAATGGTCTGGAAGAAACCGGCGTTTGGGAAAACGGCGTCCTGCCCAGCGAGAACGTAAGCGCGCCCGACGCGACGGATACCGAAACCGAGCCTGATACGTCCGCCTCTGACGGGTAATCAAGCTACCAGGGTACTGGCTTTCCTGCCCAGTCAAAAAACCCTCCCGTATCAACAGGGGCCAAGGCGGCTGCGACCGTTAGCAGGTTCCGGGCGGCCTCATCAGGCGTAACCGCAGGGTGCTGCCCAACATATTTCCGGGTGAATGCTGTCGTGACCGTACCGGGGTGCAAGGCGACGCAGATCGACTGTTTATGGCTCCGGGCAAGTTCGATCGCGGATGTGCGGACAATCTGGTTCAGCGCCGCCTTGGACGTCCGATAACTGATCCATCCACCAAGCCGGTTGTCACCAATCGACCCCACTCGCGCAGACAACACGGCGAAGACGGCGCGCCGGTCGCGCGGCAGCAAGCGCGCGGCATGCGCAAGAACTAACGCAGGTCCGACCGCATTCAGCGCGAACTGATCCATCATCGCCGGAGCGGATAGCAGTCTGATGGTTTTCTCGGGGGTGGCACCATTAACCTCAAGAGCGCCAGCCGCGACCAGGATCAGGTCGAACGGACCGGAAACGCCCGCCAGCGTCCGATCTACGATCTCGGGGTCGGTCAAATCAAATCCGTCCTGTGACCGGGACAATGTGGTGACGTCGACCGACTGTTGCCGAAGCCGGTTGGCAATTGCACCTCCGATCCCACCCGAGGCGCCGATGATAAGTGCTGTTTCCATGCGGGTTGAACTAGCCGTCGGCAATGCGTGATCAACACATGTGGGAAAAAAGAAATCTCTTCATATGCCGGAGGAAAATTCGTTCTTTTCATTCCCGCCGCGCGATGTATAACCTCAACCCCATGATCAACCGCGCAGATATCCTGATTGCCGACACCGCCCTTCGCGGTGCGTCTCTGCGTGGCCTACTGATCCTAATCCGCCTCTGAGCGTGCCATCCGGCGCGCCCGCTCAGAGGAGGACGCCCGCGCGCCATAGGCTTTAGGACAGAAGAAGAAAGAGAATCCCATGACCAACGTGACCGACCAAGACCGCGTCTTGATCTTTGACACAACCCTGCGCGACGGAGAGCAAAGCCCCGGCGCAACTATGACCCATTCGGAAAAGCTGGAGATTGCCGAGCTGTTGGACGACATGGGCGTCGATATCATCGAGGCCGGGTTCCCCATCGCCTCCGAAGGTGATTTCAAGGCCGTGTCCGAAATTGCCGAACGGTCAAAGAACAGCCGTATCTGCGGTCTGGCCCGCGCCAATTTCGCCGATATCGACCGGTGTTGGGAAGCTGTGAAACATGCAGGTAAAAGCCGCATCCACACCTTCATCGGCACCTCGCCGCTGCACCGTGCCATCCCGAACCTGACACAGGACGAGATGGCCGACAAAATCCACGAAACCGTGAGCCATGCGCGCAATCTGTGCGAAAACGTGCAGTGGTCGCCTATGGATGCGACGCGGACCGAATGGGATTATCTGTGCCGCGTGATCGAGATTGCGATCAAAGCCGGTGCGACGACGATCAATATCCCAGACACGGTCGGCTACACGGCACCGATGGAGTCTGCCGATCTGATCAAACGTCTGATCGAAACGGTTCCGGGCGCGGATGAAGTGGTCTTCGCGACCCACTGCCACAACGACCTTGGCCTGGCGACCGCAAACTCGCTGGCTGCTGTTGCGGGTGGTGCGCGTCAGATTGAATGTACCATCAACGGCCTTGGCGAACGCGCCGGTAACACCGCGCTGGAAGAGGTGGTGATGGCCCTGCGCACCCGCAATGACATCATGCCTTGGAATACGGGCATCGACACGACCAAGATCATGCATATCTCGCGCCGGGTCGCGACGGTGTCGGGCTTCAACGTGCAGTTCAACAAGGCCATCGTCGGAAAGAACGCCTTCGCGCATGAAAGCGGTATCCATCAGGACGGCATGCTGAAGAACCGCGAAAACTTTGAGATCATGCGCCCTGAAGACATCGGTCTGTCCGGCACGTCTTTGCCGCTGGGCAAGCACTCGGGCCGTGCGGCGCTGCGTGATAAGCTGAACACGCTGGGTTATGAGGTTGGTGACAACCAGCTCAAGGACATTTTCGTTCGGTTCAAGGAACTGGCCGACCGTAAGAAAGAAGTGTTCGACGACGATCTGATCGCGTTGATGACGCTGGATGATGACGGCGGCAACGATCACCTGCAACTGGTTTCAATGAAGGTTACCTGCGGAACCGTCGGCAAAGCCGAAGCCACTATCGAAATGGAAGTGGGCGGCAAGGAAATCATCGCCACTGAACAAGGCGACGGCCCGGTCGACGCAGCATTCCGCGCCATTCGCGTTGTGCATCCGAATACGGCGCACCTGCAGCTTTATCAGGTGCACGCCGTGACCGAAGGCACAGACGCGCAAGCCACGGTATCGGTGCGTCTGGAAGAGGACGGCATGATCGCAACCGGCCAATCCGCCAACACCGATACTGTCGTGGCCTCGGCCAAGGCGTATATCCACGCGCTGAACCGCCTGATCGTGCGCCGTCAAAAGGCGGGTCCGGGCGCAGATACCCGAGAAATCAGCTACAAAGATCTTACTTGAACAAAAAAGGGGCGGTCGATTGTCGACCGCCCCTTCTCAAATATCTCCAGCCGCTTTACGGCCAATAGAACAAGGTCAGATCTGCTGGCTTCTCTGTCCCGATCAACGAGTAGTCATACACCGGCGTGTCGTTGAGATCGTTCAGCCCCGATACTGCATACCCTTCGGTTGGTATGTAGTTCGCGTCATAGTTCAGATCGTAATCCCCGTTTTCATCGTGAAACGCGATAACAGCGAAATACACATTGTCGAGGTCGGGAAAGTCGAAACGGAGCGGGTCCCCGGACGCTGGTGCCTCAAGATAACCGGCGGCTTTGGTGTAATCCATGTTGTCGAACGCCGTCGCCTGGTCAAAAGCCATGACAATCACGTTGCCCTTGGTGCTGCGCGCACCGTGCAGATTGACGGTCAGACCCTTGTCTTGCGAGGTCCCTGTGGTGGAAGCCGCTGCTTGGTCAATATCTGTGGTGAAACCAGAGGCGACCCAGGCGCCTCCGACGAACAGACCTGCCGTTACGATGGCCGCCACGATGCGTTGTGTGTTGCTTGGCATCTTTTGCGCTCCTACGCCTTACTTAGCGGGTTTACTCTGTTTACGACCGTTCTTTGGCTGCCAGCCCGGAGGTCCGAAGAAAACACCCAGCTTATTGCCGAACCCCGGCATGTTCCGGACATCCTTGAACAGGCGGGCAAAGCCGTGAAAGAAGGCGACGAAGGGATTGATCGAGTCGATCGGTTTGACGAGGCCGTAGACCACCTCTTCCTTTTCGTCCTCGAACGTTCCGAACATACGGTCCCAGATGATCAGAATCCCGGCATAGTTCTTGTCCAGGTATTTCGGGTTTGATCCATGGTGAACGCGGTGATGCGACGGCGTGTTGAAGATGTATTCAATCGGGCGCCACAGCTTTTTGATAACTTCGGTATGCAGGGCCGTCTGATACAGTTGCACCAACAGTTCCGCGACCAGCACCATGAATGGGTTGAACCCCAACAGCACAAGCGGCAAGTGGAAAAACAACGGCCAAAAGCCATCCAACGGACCATGGCGATAAGCCACTGATATATTGAAGAAGGGAGAGCTATGGTGAACCGAATGCGTTGCCCAGAGGAAGTTGATCCGGTGCAGAATCCGATGCTCCCAGTAATAGGCCAGGTCTGCAAGGATCAGCACGATGATGAACGAAGCCCATGTTGTCGGAATATTGAACACCGCAAATTGCGAAGCCCAGACATAGGCACCGATATAGAAACCAGCCAACAGAACAAAGCTGATACCGATGAAGAAAACGAGCGTGATGAAATTGGTGACGGTGTCACCCATCATCTGCCAGTTCAGTTTTTTGACGACTGCGTATCGGATCAATTCGAAGGCCAGAAAGGCCATGGCGAAGACGAAGAACCAATCGTCAATCAAGGTTTCCCAGTAATTCAGATGAAAGTCACTGATATGGCGGCTTAGGAAGTCCATCGAAGCAAACCGATTCCCATTTGTTGTCACATGTGACAGCCTATTTACGAGATCATCGCCAGAAATCAAGGTCCCGGCGTTGAAAAAACGGTTTTTCCTGAAAGCCCATTGCTGTCACAGCAGATTTTATACCTGCGAGGCCTACTTTAGGAAAATCACATGTGATCACTGATTGCTCATCCGCGCAGTTTGCCAAACAGGCCGTCCAGCGTTTTGGCGCACTCGTTCAGACCATAGGGCGCGTTCACAACAAACATTCCCGATCCAACCATACCATGCCCTTCGCGTGCGGCCGGAAAGTGGACCTCGTCGTGTAGAACCTTAGGGAAATCCCGTTTTGTCAAAGCGTCGCGCATGGCCTGATGCCGCCCATTGGCCAGTATCGGATACCATAACGCGATCACACCCACGTTCCATTTCCGATTCAGCGAAGCCACGATGCCGGGCAGCCTGTCATAATCGGATTTGACCTCATAACTTGGATCAATCAGCAAAACGCCACGGCGCGGCGTTGGCGGCAGCAGGGACTGGGCCAGTTCAAAGCCATCCTGCTGATAGGTCCGGGCACCGGTCGTGATCATGGCGTCAGACAGCGCGCGGTATTCCTGCGGATGCAATTCAGCAAGGTGCATCTTGTCCTGCGGGCGCAAAAGATTCGCCGCGATCAGCGGCGACCCCGGATACGCCGTTTTGCCATGCCGATCATGCACAGCGGCGATGGCCCTGCTCAGGGGATGATCGGCGTCAAACCAGCCTTCGGTCAACGCACGTTCAATTCCCGCAGCTGCTTCACCGGTCTGAACGGCCTGATCCGAGTCCAACTGGTACAACCCCCGCCCCGAATGGGTTTCGATGTAGCTTAGCGGTTTGTCCTTTTGGGTCAGATAGGCCAGCGTTTCTGCCAAAATTGCGTGCTTATGGACGTCCGCAAGGTTACCGGCGTGGTAAATATGTTGATATGAGAGCATGATGCCTTCTAATGTCCCTGCAATTAAGGCGGAAAGGTGCTGATTGTCGCGGAATCAGCCCTTTTACCGAGCGAGTTGGCACCCTATAAGTCATCCGTCCCGGAACCGTCGAGTCGCGGGCAGTAGAAAACTGACATACAGGATCAGGGAAAAATATGGGGATCTTTGGCAATCTGGGCGGCCTGTTCACAGCGGACATGGCTATCGACCTTGGGACGGCGAACACGCTGGTTTATGTCAAGGGGCGCGGTGTAATTCTGTCTGAACCCTCGGTCGTGGCCTATCACGTCAAGGACGGCGTGAAGAAAGTTCTTGCCGTTGGCGAGGACGCAAAATTGATGCTGGGCCGAACACCTGGGTCTATCGAAGCCATCCGCCCGATGCGTGAAGGCGTAATCGCGGACTTCGACACTGCCGAGGAAATGATCAAGCACTTCATTCGCAAAGTGCATAAGCGGTCTACATTCTCGAAACCAAAGATCATCGTCTGCGTCCCCCATGGCGCGACGCCAGTTGAAAAGCGTGCGATCCGTCAGTCTGTTCTGTCCGCAGGCGCTCGTCGCGCTGGCTTGATTGCCGAACCGATTGCAGCCGCGATTGGTGCGGGCATGCCGATCACCGATCCGACGGGCAACATGGTCGTCGATATCGGCGGCGGCACCACAGAAGTTGCGGTCCTGTCACTGGGCGACATCGTCTATGCGCGCTCGGTCCGCGTCGGTGGCGACCGGATGGACGAAGCCATTATCTCGTATTTGCGCCGTCAACAGAACCTGTTGGTCGGTGAATCCACCGCCGAGCGGATCAAGACCACCATCGGTACCGCACGGATGCCTGATGATGGCCGTGGCCAGTCGATGCACATCCGGGGCCGCGACCTTTTGAACGGCGTGCCTAAAGAAATCGAGATCAGCCAGGCCCAGGTGGCCGAGGCGCTTTCAGAACCCGTTCAGCAGATTTGTGAAGCAGTGATGACCGCACTGGAAACCACCCCGCCTGATCTGGCGGCGGACATCGTTGACCGGGGCGTGATGCTGACCGGCGGTGGCGCGTTGCTGGGCGATCTCGACCTTGCCTTGCGCGAGCAGACTGGCCTGGCCGTGTCAATTGCCGACGAAAGCCTGAATTGTGTGGCTTTGGGCACCGGCAAGGCGCTGGAATACGAAAAACAACTGCGCCACGCGATTGACTACGAAAGCTAAGGCGCGCACCCTTTACCACATAGGGTAAATTCGGCACGAGCAGCACGGGAAGGAGTCCTGTGGCAAAAGACCGATCACAGCGCGATGAATACACAACCCCCTTGCGCCGCCTGCTGCTGGGGATTGTTGTGCTGTGTCTGCTGGGAATCTTTCTGATCTGGCGGATCGACAGCCCGCGCGTGGAACGGTTTCGCGCACAGGTCGTGGACAGTGTTGTGCCGTCGATGGAATGGGCTATGGTTCCTGTCACCGCCGCCGTCAATCTGGTGCGCGATTTCCAAAGTTATCAACGACTGAGCGATCAGAACCAAGAATTGCGCAGCGAATTGCGCATCATGCGCGCCTGGAAAGAGGCCGCGTTGCAGCTGGAGCAGGAAAATGCCCGGCTTCTGGACCTGAACAATGTACGTCTTGATCCGCGCCTGACCTATATCACCGGGGTGGTCATGGCCGATAGCGGCTCGCCCTTCCGCCAGTCGGTCCTCCTGAACGTGGGTGAGAGAGACGGGATCAGGGACGGCTGGGCCACCATGGACGGGATTGGCGTCGTCGGGCGTATCTCGGGCGTTGGCCCCGACACCGCGCGTGTTATCCTGATGACAGATGCTTCCAGCGCAATTCCGGCCACAATTCAACCGTCTGGCCAAACCGCCCTGATCACCGGCGACAACACGCAATCCCCATCGGTGGAGTTTCTGGAAAACCGCGAACTGGTACGTCCCGGCGACCGCGTTGTAACCTCGGGTGATGGCGGCGTGTTCCCCGGAGGGTTGCTGATCGGGCAGATCACCGAAGACCCAGGCGGGCGTTTGCGGGTGCGCCTCTCCGCAGATTTTGAACGACTGGAATTCCTTCGCGTTCTGCGCTTCCACTTGGCCCCGGTGATCTCGGATCCTGGCGGCATCGTGGGCCCACGGCAACCCGAGGCTGCCCTGACCCCACCGGAGGTCGGCGATGGATAGGCAAACCTCTCATCTTTGGCTCAAACGCAGTTTGTACGTGTTTCTGGCATTGCTGATCATGTTCCTGCATCTTCTGCCGTTGGACACGCAGCCGGATCGCTGGCCGTTTCCGGACATGCTTATTGCGTTAACGTTCGCCTGGGTACTTCGCCGACCGGAATATGTTCCCATTTTTCTGGTTGCTGCGGTGATGCTGATGGCCGATTTGCTGCTGCAACGGCCTCCGGGCCTGCTGGCAGCACTTGTGGTTTTGGGATCGTCGTATCTGCGCTCGGCCGCGCCCGGAATGCGCGACGCCGGGTTTATGGCTGAATGGACAACGGCCGCTGTGGTGATCGCGGGAATTTTTATTTTGAACCGCGTTGTTCTTGCTATTCTATCGGTACAGCAAGCAGCTTTGGGTCCTGTGGTGATACAAGTGGTTCTGACAATTGCGGTTTATCCTCTCGTCGTACTTCTCAGCCAGAATGTGCTTGGCGTTCGGCGCGTGTCAGTGTCGGACCCCGGCACAAGAGGGGCCAGGGCATGAAACAACGCAATCCCAAAGCGCAAGGATTGGCCTATAAACGCCTGCCGCGCCGCGCGTTGATCCTGGGTGGGTTGCAGACTGCGTTTATCGGCGGCCTGGCAGCGCGAATGCGCTTTATGCAAGTGGA
Source organism: Ruegeria sp. CDSA246 (assembly GCF_059611225.1). Lineage (NCBI taxonomy): Bacteria > Pseudomonadati > Pseudomonadota > Alphaproteobacteria > Rhodobacterales > Roseobacteraceae > Ruegeria > Ruegeria sp. CDSA246. The sequence goes on from NZ_JBXWPD010000007.1 coordinate 83,366, forward strand.
TCAGGCTGACGAGTACCGTCTGCTGGCCGAAGAAAACCGGATCAACATTCGCCTGATCCCGCCAACGCGCGGGCGCATCTATGACCGCAACGGCCAGATCATCGGACAAAACACGCAGTCCTATCGTATTGTTATGGTCCGCGAAGATGCGGGCGACGTCGACAAAGTCATCGCCAAACTTTCAGAGCTTATCCCGCTGACTCAGGAAGAGATTAATCGCGCCAAGACCGAGATGCGCCGTTCTGCCCCGTTCCTGCCAGTCACACTGGCCGATCAGGTCACGTGGGAGGATATCTCCAAGGTCGCTGTCAATGCGCCCGCCCTGCCCGGCGTTACGCCTGAGGTGGGCATGGCCCGTCAGTATCCCCGCTACGAGGATTTCGCTCATGTCGTTGGTTACGTCGGGCCGGTCAGTGACTATGATCTCAGCCTGATCGAAGATCCCGAACCGGTGCTGCGTATCCCCCGGTTCCAGATCGGCAAGGTCGGTCTGGAGTCCAAACAGGAAATCAGCCTGCGCGGAAAAGCTGGCGCAAAACGTGTCGAGGTCAACGCCACAGGCCGCATCATGCGCGAGCTTGACCGGCAAGAAGGCGAGGCAGGGGCCGATCTGCAATTGTCCGTTGATGCGGACCTGCAGCAATACGCCCAGGCGCGCCTGGCCGGTGAAAGCGCGGCTGCAGTCGTCATCGACTGCGAAACCGGGGATATCCGGGCCATCAGTTCTGCCCCCAGTTTCGACCCGAACCTGTTCGTGCGCGGGATATCGGTCGCGGATTACCGGGCATTGACTGAAAATAACTACCGCCCGCTGGCCAACAAGACGGTTCAGGGCACCTACCCGCCGGGTTCGACCTTCAAGATGATCACCGCTCTTGCCGCGCTTGAGGCCGGAGTGGTTAGCCCCGGCAACACCGTCTATTGCCCTGGGCACCTGAAGGTCGGTAGCCGCCGCTTCCACTGCTGGAAACGTGGCGGGCATGGGACAGTGGATCTCAATTTGTCGCTAAAGCGCAGCTGCGACGTCTACTATTACGATGTCGCGGTGCGTACCGGCATCGACAAAATCTCTGAAATGGCGCGCAAGTTCGGACTGGGCGTCAAGCACGACATCCCGATGTCAGCTGTCGCTGCCGGTTTGGCCCCCAATCAGGAATGGAAAGAGCGGGTCCATGGTGAAGGCTGGCTGGTAGGCGACACGGCGAATGCCTCGATCGGGCAAGGGTTCATGCTGGCCTCGCCCCTACAGCTTGCGGTCATGACGGCAAGGATTGCCACAGGCCGGGCCGTGAAGCCGCGTTTGGTGCGGTCCGTCAATGGCGTCGAGGAACCGTCAGGAGCAGGTGAGCCGCTGGACGTCAATCCGTACAACCTGAATCAGGTGCGCAAAGCGATGTTCTCGGTCTCAAACGACAGGGCTGGCACCGCCTATCGCAGCCGCATCATCAATGATGAATTCCGCATGGCCGGTAAGACAGGGACCAGCCAGGTGCGCAACATCACCAAGGCCGAACGCGCGGCTGGCGTAATCCGCAACGAAGACCTGCCGTGGGAACGGCGCGACCACGCGCTGTTCGTCAGCTATGCGCCGTACGACAATCCGAAATACGCCGTGGCAGTGGTGGTGGAACACGGCGGTGGCGGATCCAAGGCAGCGGCCCCGGTCGCGCGGGATATCATGCTGCAGGCTCTGTACAACGGCACCCCGCCGCTTGAGGCTTATCCAGTTGCAGATCGTGACCGCATCAAGGAACAACAAAAACGGCTTGAGGGCGACCGCCGCCCCAAAGCGCGACCTGATGAAAAGGACCGCGCATGAGCTATCTTGAGTACGCCGTCAAATCCACGCCAACAGGGTTTCGCAAATTCCTCTATATGAACTGGCCGCTGACTTTGTTGCTGATCAGCGTCGCCAGCGCCGGATTCCTGATGCTGTATTCGGTCGCGGGCGGGTCCTGGATGCCCTGGGCCGAACCCCAGATTGAGCGGTTCGGACTGGGACTGACCGTTATGTTCATCATCGCGTTGGTACCGATCTGGTTCTGGCGCAACATGTCCGTCTTGGCCTATCTCGGCTCGATCGTTCTGCTAATTTTTGTGGAACTCTTCGGCACCATCGGCATGGGTGCGCAGCGTTGGATCGACCTTGGTTTCATGAGGCTCCAGCCTTCCGAAGTCATGAAGATTGCGCTGGTCATGGTTCTGGCCGCCTACTACGATTGGTTGCCTTCTCATAAGACATCGCGACCGCTCTGGGTGCTTATTCCGGTCATCCTGATCCTGATCCCTACGGCTATGGTTCTGAAACAACCCGATCTGGGCACGTCGATCCTGTTGTTAGCGGCGGGCGGGGGACTGATGTTCCTGGCTGGTGTGCACTGGGCTTATTTCGCCGCCGTTATCGCGGCGGTGGTCGGCTTGATTGCGACCGTGTTCAACAGTCGGGGCACCGAGTGGCAGTTGCTCAAGGATTATCAGTTCCGCCGAATAGACACTTTCCTTGATCCCTCCACCGATCCGCTGGGTGCAGGCTATCACATTACCCAGTCGAAAATTGCGCTGGGGTCAGGCGGCTGGAACGGGCGCGGGTTCATGCAAGGGACGCAGTCGCGCCTGAACTTCCTGCCCGAAAAGCACACGGACTTCATCTTTACCACGTTGGCCGAGGAATTCGGGTTTGTCGGAGGCATCACTTTGCTGACCCTTTACGCCCTGATTATTATCTTCTGCATGGTTACGGCTTTGGCGACAAAGGACCGGTTCTCATCCCTGGTCACCTTGGGCGTTGCGCTCAACTTCTTCCTGTTCTTCGCGGTCAACATGTCAATGGTCATGGGCCTTGCGCCGGTTGTGGGCGTGCCCCTGCCGATGGTCAGCTACGGCGGGTCCGCCATGCTGGTTCTGATGGCTGCCTTCGGCATTGTTCAAAGCGCGCATATTCACCGCCCTCGCTGAATTGAAAGGCCCCTCATGCCCGTCAACGTCCTGTTTTCCGCGCGCCCAGAACAATGGCCCGTGTATGAACCTCTACTTACAAAAGGGCTGTCGCAGGCCGATCTGGACTTCCGTCTGGCAACCGAGTTTGCGCCTGATCAGGTCGACTATGTTGTCTATGCACCAACAAGCGGGCTGCTGGATTTTTCACCCTATACACAACTGAAGGCGGTTCTGAGTCTTTGGGCAGGTGTTGAAAAAATCGCGGGCAACGAAACGCTGACCGTGCCGTTGGCCAGGATGGTTGACCACGGGCTAAAGCACGGCATGACGGAATGGGTCGTCGGTCAGGTGCTGCGCTATCATCTGGGCATGGACCGCTACATCACGGTGCAGGACGGTGTCTGGACACCTGACGCCCCGCCGCTTGCCAGCGAGCGGGATGTGTGTGTGCTGGGCCTTGGTGCATTAGGAGAAGCCGCCGCAACGGCGCTGGCCGCGCTGAATTTCAAAGTCACGGGTTGGAGCAGAACCGCAAAGGACATCCCCGGCGTGACCTGCCTGCACGGCACTGACGGCTTGCGTACCGCTTTATCTAGTGCCGAGATCGTGGTTCTATTGTTGCCCGATACCCCGGCGACGGTGAATGCACTGAATGCGGACACTCTGGCCTTGCTGCCCAAGGGCGCGCGGATCATCAACCCCGGGCGCGGACCATTGATCGACGACGATGCACTGCTGGCCGCGCTGGATTCGGGGCACGTTAGCCACGCCACGCTAGACGTGTTTCGCGTGGAACCCCTGCCGTCAGAGCACCCCTACTGGGCGCATCCCAACGTGACGGTCACGCCGCATATCGCGTCCGAAACCCGCCCGGCGACCGCAGCTCAGGTGATCTGTGAGAACATTATCCGAGGCGAGGAAGGAAAGCCCTTCCTGCACCTCGTTGACCGCCATCTGGGCTACTGATCCGGTCAGGCCGCAACTAGCCCACGGCCTTTCAACAGCGCTTCGACCCCTGGCAAACGTCCGCGGAACGCAAGATACAGGTCTTCGGCTTCGCGGGACCCGCCTGTGGATAAAATATTGTCCTCAAGGGCCTTTGCCCGTTCCGCATCAAAGGCTCCGCCAGCTTCTTCGAATGCAGCAAATGCGTCTGCATCCATGACCTCGGACCACATGTAGCTGTAGTAGCCAGAACTATAGCCGTCGCCCGCGAAGACATGCGCAAAATGCGGTGTCGCATGGCGCATACTAATGGCTTTTGGCATTCCGATATCGGCCAGTACCTCGACCTGTTTTGCCATCGGGTCAGATGGTGCTGCGCCATCATGGAATGCGAGATCAACCAGTGCCGAGGCCACGTATTCCACGGTCTGGAACCCTTGATCGAAATTCGCCGCCTTCAATACCTTGTCCAGCATGTCTTGAGGCATCGGCTCACCGGTTTCAGCATGGGTCGCAAATTCCGCCAGGACCTCGGGTACCTCCAGCCAGTGTTCATAGAGCTGACTGGGAAGTTCTACGAAATCACGTGCAACGCTAGTACCCGAGATGCTTTCGTAGGTCACGTTGGACAACATCTGATGTAAGGCATGGCCAAACTCGTGGAACAGCGTGCGCGCATCGTCATACGACAGCAGCGCGGGGTCACCTTTGGCGAAATTGCAGACGTTGATTACGATTGGGGCCTGTTCCTTGGGGAACTTTGCCTGACCCCGCATGGCGCTGCACCATGCGCCCGAGCGCTTGGACCCACGCGCAAAGTAATCGCCAATGAAAACCGCAATATGCTGCCCGTCGCGCGTCACGTCCCAAGCCCTGCAATCAGGGTGATAAAGCGGCACGTCCAGCGTGGTGAACTCTAACCCGAATAGCCTGTTGGCACAGGCAAAGGCAGCCTCGATCATGCGATCAAGCTGCAGGTAAGGTTTCAGCGCTGCCTCATCCAAATCATGTTCGGCCTTGCGGCGTTTTTCGGCGTAGTAGCGCCAGTCCCAAGCCTCGAGCGGGCCATTCACGCCATCCTCCTGCATCATGGTGGTCAGGATTTCTGCATCCGCGTCCGCCCGCTTTTTTGCCGGTTCCCAAACCTGCATCAATAGATCGCTAACACGGTCTGGCGTTCGAGCCATTTCGGTTTCCAACTTGTAGTCCGCGAAACTGGAATAGCCCAAAAGCTTGGCCCGCTCTTCGCGTAGGCTCAGGATCTCGGCAGCAATCTCGCGGTTGTCCGTTTCACCGCCATTGGCCCCGCGTGCTGTCCAGGCGCGGTAGGCTTTCGCTCGCAAATCCCGGCGGGGAGAGAATTGCAGAAACGGAACGATCAGCGACCGGGATAGAGTGACGACAGGTCCATCAGCCCCCTTCTCATCCCCAGCGGCCCGCGCCGTATCCACAACGAATTCCGGTAACCCTTCCAAATCATCTTCGGACATGTCCATTGACCATTCCCGTTCGTCCGCCAGAAGATTTTGGGTGAACGAAGTCCCCAGCGAGGCAAGGCGCGACTTGATCTCCTGCATGCGGGTGTCATCGTCGCCATCCAATGCGGCACCTGCACGCACGAAACCACGATGCGTTAACATCAGAACGCGGGCTTGTTCGTCGGTCAGCTTCAACTGATCCTTGCGCGCCCACAGGTCCGCGACCCGCTGAAACAGTGCTTTGTTCGAAGAAATCCCTGAAAAATGCGCCGACAGTTTGGGCGAAAATGCACGCTGCAGCTCTTCCCGCGCCGGGTTGCTGTCAGCCCCAGCAACAGTAAAAAAGACAGACAAAACCTTGTCCATCTGCTCTCCGGCCGCTTCAAGTGCCTCGATTGTATTGGCAAAACTGGCCGGTTCGGGGTTGTTTGCAATCGCGTAGATCTGCGCGTTATGGGCTGCCATCGCCTGTTCCAAAGCAGGAGCGAAATCGTCATCCGAAATCCGGGCGAATGGCGCGATTTCAAATGGGGTGGTCCAGTCGGACAGGATCGGATTGGTCATGCGGATCTCCTTTGCTGGTCAAGCTAGGGAGGCGGGGTGGAATGGTCCAGAGGCCGTGCCTGCAATACATCGAAATTCTACTGCAATGCTGGCGCGACGATTGCCCTACGCGTCTTCTGCTCGGCAGATGGGGCAATCTGAGCGTCGGGTCAGTGTGATCTTGCGGCTTTCGCCATAAAGCGCGTCATAGATCAGCATTTCGGCGCGCAGCGCCTGCCCGGCGCCCGTGATTACTTTGATCGCCTCAACCGCCATCATCGAGCCCACCACGCCGGGCAACGGGCCAATGACACCGGCCTCGGCACAAGATGGGGCCAAGCCAGGAGCCGGGGCCTCGGGGAAGATACACTGATAACACGGGGCACCGTTGGCCGGGTCAAAGACGCTCAGTTGGCCTTCCCATTGTGACAGAGCACCCGAAATCAGCGGTTTACCCAGCGCCACCGCAGTGCGATTGGCCAAATAGCGTGTGTCGAAATTGTCGGTCCCGTCGAGGATCAGGTCAAAATCGTCGAACAGGTCCGCTGCGATTTCATCGGTCAGGCGGCGATGGTAAGGCAGGACAACGACGTTTGGGTTCTGGGCCTGCATGGCCTGCTGGGCCGAGAAAACTTTAGGCATCCCGATATCGGCGTCGCGATGGATCACCTGCCGCTGCAGATTGGCGTTTTCAACAATATCGTCGTCGATCACGCCGATGGTGCCCACCCCAGCCGCCGCAAGATACTGCAATGCAGGCGCACCAAGACCGCCCGCGCCGATCACCAGCACACGGGCCTGTTTCATCTTTTTCTGCCCCGGCCCGCCCAGTTCGCGCAGGACGATGTGGCGGGCATACCGCTCCAACTCGGTCTCAGAGAACTTGTCAGACTGCATCGCGGTTTCCTCGGCTGGCTGTGGCGCGGCACGGTTGCGCAGCGTTTTGAGCACCTTGCCATAGCTCAATACCAAAACCGCTGCGCCCCCCAGGATCAACCACAATGCCGCAGACCCGCCGGTTGCCTCGCGCAGCGGGTGCCCACCCGGCAACGTCACTTGGATAACAAGTACTCCGATCAGCAAAACGCTGACCGACACGGAGCGAGCAGTTCGGGACACCCCCGCTACGTACCCAATGCCCCATAGAGCACCGGCAAGGATCAGAACTAGAAGCATCAACCGCGTCCAGTCGAGCCAAAACCGCCTGCGCCGCGATCTGTGTCGCTGAGCACCTCAACGGGTTCAAACGCAGCCTGCACGACTGGGGCGACGACCAGTTGCGCGATGCGTTCACCATGCGCAATCTCAAAACTTTCCTGACCGGCGTTCAGCAGAATCACCCCCAGCGGGCCGCGATAGTCACTGTCGATCGTGCCGGGCGTATTAGGCAGGGTAATCCCGTGTTTCAGCGCAAGGCCAGACCGGGGTCGAACCTGCACCTCGTACCCGTTTGGGATCTCGATCCGTAACCCCGTGGGGACCAAGGCGCGTTGTCCCGCCGCCAGCGTGATAGGCGCGCCATCGGGCAGGTTTGCCCGGACGTCCGCCCCCGCCGCTCCGGTCGTTTCATAAGACGGCAAAGCGATGGCCGGATCAGCCCCGTCTTCGCGGATCACACGAATTGCTACCATCACTGCACCTCTTGTTCAGCTTGCCAAAGCGTCGGCGATCTTTTGCGCCAGACGTTGCGCCACGGCATCCTTGCCCATACGCGGCCATTCTTCAGCCCCATCGTCCGAGATCAGGGTAACCGCGTTTTCCGAGCCCCCCATGATGCCGGTCGCCGGGCTGACATCATTGGCGACGATCCAATCACAACCTTTTCGCGCACGTTTTGCGGTCGCGTGTTCAAGCACGTTGTCAGTTTCTGCGGCAAAGCCAACCACCAACGTCGGCCGCCCCGCATCCAGCCTGGACACGCGTTTGAGGATGTCCGGGTTCTCAGCAAACTCAAGCACCGGAAGACCATCGCGGCTTTTCTTAAGCTTCTTGTCCGAAGCAGCCGCCATGCGCCAATCCGCAACCGCAGCAGCAAACACACCCGCATCTACCGGCAGTGCAGCGTCGACCGCGTCAGACATCTGCTGCGCGGTTTCCACGCGGATCACCTGCACACCTTCGGGCGGCGAAACATCGGCAGGGCCGGTGACAAAAACCACATCAGCACCCAGCGCAGACAACGCCCGTGCCACCGCAGTGCCCTGCGCGCCCGAGGACCGGTTGGCGATGTAGCGCACCGGGTCGATCGGTTCATGTGTCGGGCCGGAGGTGACCAGAATGCGCTTGCCCTTCAGCGGACCGTTGCCGAGTTGCGCCTCGACCGCGGCCACAATCTCAAGAGGCTCCGACATTCGACCTGGGCCGTACTCTCCACAAGCCATGTCGCCCTCATTGGGGCCAACGAACCGGATGCCATCTGCCTGCAGTTGCTTGAGGTTGCGCTGTGTTGACGGATGGTCCCACATGCGAACGTTCATCGCCGGTGCGCACAAAACCGGGGTATCTGTCGCCATCAGCAGGGTCGAGGCCAGATCGTTGGCCAGCCCAGCCGTCATCTTTCCCATCATGTCCGCTGTTGCCGGTGCGACCACGATCAGATCGGCGGACCGTGACAGTTGGATATGGCCCATCTCGGCCTCGTCCGTCAGGTCAAATAGATCGCGATAAACCTTCTCTCCAGCCAGCGCCGAGACCGACAGCGGGGTTACGAACTCTTCTGCCGCGCCTGTTAGAACCGGTGTTACCGAAGCACCACGTTCTTTAAGCCGCCGGATCAGATCCAGCGACTTATAGGCCGCGATTCCAGCGCCGATGATTAGAAGAATGCGTTTCGATGCCAGCATATTGTGCCCTTCCCGTCCCGGTCGGCCCGACATTAGGCAAGGCCGACGGACAGTTCCAGCGGTTAATTCTGTGTCTCAAATGCCAGACAAGGGTCTTCACGTTCGTTGCCGGGGCTGTCGATCACAGCGTCGAACTCACCGTCGATGACGCCATCCTCGGACTGACCCAGTACGAAAACTTTCAAACCGGGGCGTAGTCGGGACAGAAAGGTTGGAATCCCTCTGTCCTTACGGGCATGACCATTGCCGGTGATCACTGCAACAGGTCCGCCCGTATCATCCGAAGCGCGCAAAATGGCCCTTGTCAGAACCGCATCCCGCAACCGTTGGATTGCGACCAGTTGCGGCAGCGCAGTCTCTGGTATTGCGTTGCAATGGGCAGCGAGTTGATCAGCCTCACGCTCGGCCTGCTCATCCTTCGGCAGTGGCACCGTCAATCCATAACGGGCAGCATCAGCACCCAGAGCCGTGGCGGCGCCACGTTCCATTGCCGCGCGGGCCGCCGCACGCGGAACCATGGCACCGTAAACCGGCGCGTCTGAGGCCTGAAAGACCGGGTAGTACATGCTAAGCGGCGGCCAACCGGATTCGAGCCACTTCAGAATTCTGGCAAGCTCTTCCGGATCGGAAATGGCCTTGTCCGCCAATCTCTGAGCACCTTCTTCAGTCACCATTTCCCAGACAACCGCCGAGGGATTGATGGCCTTCAACGCCTCGGCCTGAATGATGTGGTGCTGCGGGTTGTCGTGAATTTCGCCTAATATGACGACGTCCGCAGACGTCATCGCAGACACAACGTCGTCGGGTATCAACTCATCGGCATGGCCAGGGTTGGCCATAACCACCAGTACACAAAGCAGAATCGCAAGATGTTTCATGCGATGAAGTGTTGCACCTCACGCGATTGGGCTTCAAGGTTCTTGCGCATTTTCACAAAAGCCGCAGCCTCAAGCTGACGCACGCGCTCCTTGGACAAACTCAGTTCCTGACCAAGGCTTTCCAGCGTTCGGGCGGGTTCGCGCAACTTGCGTTCGCGGACAATGAACCTCTCGCGATCATTCAAAGCCTGCATTGCCGTCACCAGCCATTCACGCAATTGCTGGGTATCGTGACTGTTTTCGACCGCCTCCGCGGCTTGTTCGCGCTCATCTTCCAGCGCATCGATCCATTCCCGGCCGTCTTCATCTGCCGATTGAACGGCATTCAACGAGAAATCAGAGCCTGACAGGCGGCCTTCCATCATTTCAACGTCCCGCAGCGGCACGCCTATTTCGGCGGCGATCATCTGATGCAGCTGATGCCGGTCCAGATCCATGCCATCGGTTGCGGCCTCACGCTCTAGTCGGGCTTGCACACGTCGCATGTTAAAAAACAGTGATTTTTGCGAAGATGTGGATCCGGTCCGAACCATGGACCAGTTGCGCATCACATAATCCTGAATGCTCGCCTTGATCCACCAGACCGCGTAGGTCGAAAACCGCACCCCCCGATCGGGATCAAACTTGTCGGCGGCCTTCATCAAGCCCAGACCTGCCTCTTGGATCAGGTCATTCATCGGCGCGCCATAGCGTTTGAACTTGGCCGCCATTGAAATAGCCAGGCGCATATAGGCTGTGATCAACCGGTGAAGGGCCTGTTCATCGCGGTCATCCCGCCACGCATATGCCAACTTCAATTCTGTTTCCGCATCCAGAAGTTCAGCTTTCATTGCCCTCCGGGACATCGAGAAGTCGTTCGCATTGTCCAGTGCCATTGAAATCTCCCCTTTTCACAGGCGCGGGCCGGGGTTGCTTTGCCGACCTATGAACGATACGCAAAACAAAACCGGGTGGATCACATGGAAGGTAATTATCGTGAGTCCGGATTTAACCTTTGTGTTGGGCGGCGCGGCCTCGGGCAAGTCGGCTTTTGCCGAACATCTTGTTGTTTCATCAGGAAAAAAGAGAGTTTACCTAGCGACATCACAAGTGTTTGATGATGAGATGCGAGGTAAGGTTCAGCGCCATATTTCCCAACGGGGCGAAGGCTGGAAGACGATCGAGGCACCGCTTGACCTTGGCCCGACATTGGCAGATTTGTCCCCGAACTCTGTTTGTCTGATCGACTGCGCCACCATGTGGCTGACCAATCACTTGCTTGCAGAAAACGATCTGGAGCAGGCGCAAAGCGCGCTCTTGCAGTCCCTACGCTTGTGTTCCTCACAGGTCGTCATCGTCTCGAACGAGGTTGGACACGGGATCGTCCCGGACAATGCGCTATCCCGTCGGTTCCGCGAGGCGCAGGGGCGGCTGAACATCGCGTTGGCCGCCGAGGCCGATCTGGTGGTGCAGGTAACGGCCGGATTGCCAATTGTAGTGAAGGGACAACTGGATTGACACGTCTGCATCTTGTGCGTCATGGCCCAACTCATGCCAAAACGATGGTCGGTTGGTCCGACCTTCCCGCCGATCTGAGCGATCGCGCAGCCGTTGCCCGCTTGCATGATCACCTACCCGCCAAGGCACTTGTTGTTTCCTCTGATCTGAGCCGGGCCGCAGATACCGCCTCAGCCATACAGGGCAGTCGCCAGCGATTACCGCATCGATCCGCGCTGCGCGAAATCAATTTCGGCACGTGGGAACTGCGTGCTTTCAAAGAGATCGAGGCCGAAGACCCCGAGCTTGCATTCGCATATTGGGATAGCCCCGGCGACGTACGCCCCCCCAACGGGGAAAGCTGGAACGAGGTTCGCGGACGCGTCAACGCAGCCGTAGACGAACTAATCGCGCGCCACAGCGGGTGCGATATTGTGGTCGTGGCGCATTTTGGCGTGATCCTGACACAGGTCCAAAGGGCGCTGGACGTCGACGCGCAAGAGGCTTTCAGCCATCGCATCGACAACCTTTCGGTTACCGAAATCACGCATCACGGAAAACACTGGTCCGTTGGGCAGATCAATCATCTTCCGTGATGCAACCGCGCACAAATCACTGATTTACTGAACGGGTCGGCCACGCCATCCTTGCCGTATGACTTATGAATTGTTTATTGGAGACCGCCTGTTTTCCAGTTGGTCCATGCGCGGGTGGCTGATGCTTGAGAAGTTCGGTCTGCCCTATCGTTCCCATATGATCGGCCTTTATTCGGGGACCATGGCCGAGGATATGAAACCCCTCGCCCCTGCGCGCCTTGTCCCCGCCCTGCGATTGCCCGATGGCACCGTTGTTGGGGAAAGTCTGGCGATGGCGGAAACGCTGGCCGAGTTGCATCCGGAAGCCGGGTTGTGGCCCGAAGATCCTGCCGCGCGCGCCACCGCGCGATGGCTTTGCGCGGAAATGGTAGCTGGATTTGGCGCATTGCGCGGGCAGTGTCCGATGCAACTCAAACAGTGTTGGCAAGGGTTCGTTCCTTCGTCAGAGACGCGCACCGATCTGGCAAGGATCGAGACCTTGTGGGCTCGTGCCCGTGATGTGTCAGGCGCAAATACCGGTCCTTTGTTCGGTCGCTATTCGCTGGCTGACGTGTTCTACACACCAGTCGCAGCGCGGATCATCGGCTACGGCTTGCCCGTGTCTAATGCCAGTCGCGAATACTGTCTTGAGTTGCTGTCAGATGGACCCGTCCGCCAATGGCGTGCGATGGGACTGACGGTCGAATACGACCCGTTTCCCTACCCAATGGATCTGCAATCAAAACCTTGGCCAATCGGCGGCACGTCGCAGGCAAAGGCGGTGCATGGCACGACGTCAATCAATGACACCTGCCCCTATTCCGGCAAAGCCATTACTGCAGTTCTTGAACTCGACGGCCAACGCTGGGGGTTCTGTAATTCGTTCTGCCGTGACAAAACTGTCGCTGATCCCGGAGCCTGGCCGAAATTCACCGAAATGACCCGCGTTGTTAACGATTCTTAAACCGCGACCGTGGCAGCAACGACCTGTTAACCAAAAAGGTCATTCATGGTTGCCCGCGCCCATACTGTTGCTTTTCAAGGGGTTGATGCCCGCCCGGTCGAGGTGCAATGCGCCGTCTCGCCGGGATTGCCCGCCTTTTCCATCGTAGGATTGCCCGACAAAGCTGTGTCCGAAGCGCGGGACCGCGTCCGCAGCGCGTTAAGTTCCATGGCCATCGCATTGCCGTCGAAACGGATCACGATCAACCTGTCACCCGCCGACCTGCCCAAAGAAGGCAGCCATTTCGACCTTCCCATCGCGGTCGCGCTGCTATCTGCGTTAGAGATCATTCCTCGGGACGCCGCCGAAGGGTCGGTGTCGCTGGGCGAACTGTCTCTGGACGGCTCTCTGGTACCTGTTGTTGGCGCCTTGCCTGCCGCAATGACCGCTGCAGCAGAGGACCGCGCTTTGCTTTGCCCGCGCGCGTCAAGCGCCGAGGCTGCTTGGGTCGATGCGACGCAGGTCATCGGGGCTGGGTCTCTTGGGGACGTGGTGCGGCATTTCTCGGGCCAGTCCCCTCTGCCCGCCGCGCAACCCGGCGAAGTTACACTTGAGCCCAGCGCGAGGGATCTGCGCGACGTCAAAGGGCAAGAGCGCGCCAAACGCGCCTTGGAAATCGCCGCGGCCGGGCGACATCATCTGATCATGACCGGCACGCCCGGATCAGGGAAATCTATGCTGGCTGCTAGGCTGCCCGGAATTTTGCCGCCGCTCACGCCAGCAGAGGCCTTGGAAACCTCAATGATCCAATCTCTGTGCGGGCTCTTGGACGAAGGCGGAATCAGTCGCAGCCGCCCGTTTCGCGAACCTCATCACACGGCGTCCATGGCGGCGATCGCTGGTGGCGGCAGGGGGGCAAAGCCGGGCGAGATTTCGCTGGCCCACAACGGCGTTCTGTTCATGGACGAGTTCCCGGAATTTCCGCGCACGGTTCTGGAGACACTACGCCAGCCGATTGAAACTGGAGAGGTCATGGTCGCGCGTGCAAATGCCCATGTGAAATACCCCTGCCGGTTCATGTTGGTCGCGGCGGCCAACCCTTGCAAATGCGGCTACCTCACCGATCCCGGGCGCGCTTGTTCCCGCGCACCTGTTTGCGGAGAGGATTATCTGAGCCGAATCTCCGGGCCGCTGATGGACCGGTTTGATTTGCGGATTGAGGTGCCCCCGGTCAGTTTCACCGATCTGGACCTACCACCCTCGGGTGACGGTTCCGCCACCGTTGCCGCGCGCGTCGAACAAGCCCGGTCGATTCAGGCAGAGCGGTTTCGCGACACACCTTCCACCCGTCAGAACGCCGATGTCGAGGGTAAATTGCTGGATGAAATCGCTGCCCCGGATGTTGAAGGCAAAGACCTGTTGCTGAAGGCGGCCGAGCGATTTGGCTTGTCCGCCCGCGCCTTTCACCGAATCCTGCGTGTGGCGCGTACCATCGCTGATCTGGACGGGGCACCGGATGTCCGGCGCCCTCACATTGCCGAGGCGCTCAGCTTTCGTATCAGCGCCAAGGCCGCGTCTTAAAGCTTGGCCTCAATCGCCTGCCAGATCTTTTCAGCGACGTTCACGCCGTTAAACCGCTCAAGTTCCTGAATGCCGGTCGGCGAGGTCACGTTGATCTCTGTCAGGTAGTCGCCGATCACATCGATACCCACAAAGATCTGGCCTTTTTCTTTCAGCAACGGTCCAATCGCGGCACAAATTTCCAAATCGCGCTCAGACAGGCCGATTTTCTCAGGGCGACCGCCCACATGCATATTCGAACGCGTTTCGCCCGCGGCCGGTACGCGGTTGATCGCACCGACTGCGTCACCATCGACCAGAATCACACGCTTATCGCCATTGCTGACATCCGGCAGGAATTTCTGAACAATCAAAGGCTCGCGCGAGAATCCGGTGAACAGTTCATGCAATGAGGTCAAGTTGCGATCATTCGCATCCAGTCGGAAAACTCCTGCACCACCGTTTCCATAAAGCGGTTTGAGGATGACGTCGCCGTGCTTTTCCTTGAACGTCTTGATGGTCTGCAGGTCGCGCGCAATTGTTGTCGGCGGGGTCAATTCCGGGAAATCCAGAACCAGCAGTTTCTCGGGGTAGTTCCGTACCCAGAACGGATCATTCACAACCAACACCTGGCCCTTAAGACGGTCCAGCAGGTGGGTCGATGTGATGTAATGCATGTCAAACGGCGGGTCCTGGCGCAGCCAGATCACGTCGAACTCTGCCAGGTCCACTTCATGTTCCGGGCCAAGTTCAGCCGGATTGCCTGCCACGCGCTGAACTTTCATGTCCTGACCGCGTGCGGTGATCCGCCCCTCTTGATAGGCCAGCTGATCCGGGCTGTAGAAAAACAGCGAGTGTCCGCGCGCCTGCGCCTCTTCGGCCAGACGGAATGAGCTGTCGGCATTGATATCCACGGCCCCGATCGGGTCCATCTGAAAGGCGATTTTCATGGCGTGTCCCTCAGTTTCACGCCAGATACATGGCCCAGCCACGTCGGGGGTTCAATGGGGATCAGGTTAAACCGAAGGCGTTTTCGATAATTTGAACGGCGCCCGAGGCATCCACCAAAGCCGCGTCAAACCGCACATTGGTCAATTGCCCGTTTGGTTCGGTTTCCAGGAATTGGGCCGCAGATGCGCAGATGCGATCCATCTGGCGGCGATTGATCCGGGCGGCGGCCGCATCGAAACTGATGCTTTTCTTAACCTCGACAAAGACAACTCCGCGAGCGTCGCGCGCAATAAGATCGATCTCCCCACCGGCGCCGCGCCAGCGGCGATTTAGAATGGAATAGCCGCGTTGTTCATAATTTGATGCAACCTGCTGCTCCGCAGCCTGCCCGGCATGAAAAGACACCGAACTTCGAACGGATCGTGCGGCCATGTCATCCCTTTCCCAATTTCAGAGCCTTCTGATAGATCGGGCGGCGTGGCAGCTTGTACATCTCTGATACCAGATCGGCCGCGTCGCGAACCGAATGGGTTTCCAAGGCTCGTTTCAACGCCTCTTCTACGTCAAATTCGTTAACAGTTTCCGAATGTCCGCGGTCCACGAGCAGAACAATTTCACCTTTGACTGTCTGCCCTTGCAGGTCGGCCGCCAGTTCATCCAACGTCCCGCGGCGAACTTCTTCGAATTTCTTCGTCAGCTCGCGGCACATTGCGGCCTGACGGTCATTGCCCAGCACGGTTGCAAGATCCGACAAGCACGCCGCCACGCGTTTCGGAGATTCGTAAAACACCAATGTGCCCGGCACGTCTCGCAATGCCTCGATCCGCGACCGGCGCGCGCCGGTCGCGTTCGGCAAAAAGCCCGCAAAAAAGAACGCATCTGTCGGCAGCCCGGCCAGTGTCAGCGCCATCAGCGCCGCTGACGGTCCCGGTGCACAGGTCACCGTATGACCCGCTTCGGCGGCCTGCTTCCCCAAATCGTATCCCGGATCGGCAATCAGCGGCATTCCGGCCTCGGAGGCATAAGCGACAGACTTCCCGTCCTGCAACGCATCAAGGATTTTGCCGCGCGCGCCTACGCCGCTGTGATCGTGATAGGCCAGGATTCGCCGCCTATCCAGCGGGACTCCGTGAATCTCCATCAACCGGCGCAGGCTGCGCGTGTCTTCGGCGGCGATGACATCCGCCGAAGCGAGCACATCCAGCGCTCTAAGCGTGATATCGCGCGCCGCCCCGATCGGAGTGGCAACAAAATACAGGCCCGCGCCCAATCTTACTTTTTGGAAATTCAAAGCTGGACCCTCACAGCGTGACGTTTATTATCGCGGCATAACAGATTGGTGGTACCCCAAGCCGCCGGGACAGGGAGTTTTCATTTAGATGTTTACCGTTTGCAAGCCCGTTCGCAAGCTGGCGAAATCCGCCGCGATCCTGGCAACCGCCGCATTCCTCGCTGCATGTGAGCCCGGCGGCCTTGGTGGAGGCCCATCCATTAACACGTCGAAACCCGTTCCGGTCGCACTTTTGGTTCCGGCGGGATCGGGAAATTCGGGCGACGCTCAACTTGCACGGAGCCTTGAGAACGCAGCGCGTCTGGCCATGGCTGATCTGCAGAATGTTAAGATTGATCTGCGCGTTTATGACACGCGGGGCAGCTCGAACACGGCCGCGACAGTGGCGCAACAAGCCGTCGCGGATGGGGCGAAGATCATCATTGGCCCGGTTTACGCGCAGGCAGCAAACTCGGCAGGCCTCGCTGTGCTAAACAACAAGGTCAACGTGCTGTCCTTCTCGAACAATACAAGCATTGCAGGTGGCAACGTCTTTGTTCTGGGCCCGACCTTTCAGAACACGGCTAACCGTTTGGTCAACTTTTCCGGATCACAAGGCAAGACCAGCATGGTCATCGTCCACAGCAACGATGCAGCCGGGCAGCTTGGTCAATCGGCGATTGCAACTGCGCTTGCCAGCAGCCGCGTAGCGAATGCTGGTACGGTTGGCTATGACCGGTCCCAGCAAGGCGTCATCAACTCGGTTCCGACGATCAAGGCAACCGTGGATGTTGCCGGTGCGGATTCGGTGTTTCTGACAGCGACGACGGCTGGTGCGCTGCCGCTGTATTCGCAACTGTTGCCAGAAGCTGGTGTGTCGTCGGCCACCACCCAATTCCTCGGCCTGACGCGCTGGGACATACCGGCACAGACGTTAGAACTGCCGGGTGTTCAAGGGGGCTGGTTCGCCCTGCCCGACCCGGCAAAGGCGCAGGCATACCGCCAGCGGTATAACAACACCTATGGCGAGGCTCCGCACCCGATCAGTGGTCTGGCCTATGACGGCATTGCAGCAATTGCGGCTTTGGTCAGCCAGGGCAAATCCGACGCGTTGACCACGTCAGCCCTGACCCAGAACGCCGGATTCCAAGGCGTTGGTGGCATCTTCCGCCTTCGGTCCGACGGTACGAATGAACGCGGTCTGGCCGTTGCCACGATCCAGAACAAACAGGTAGTAGTGATTGACTCCGCCCCTCAAAGCTTCTCTGGCGCCGGTTTCTGATCAGCCGATGCTGACGCTCACCCCCAAGGGTGAGCTGATCTGCCCGGCCGATGAAATTTTCGACAGTACCGCCATCCTGGCGCAACTGTCGGAAGCCTTTGAAAATATTCAAGACAATGCCGCGCGGCGGAATGAAACCGTGCGCATCCTGCGCGATGCCCAAAAGGCTGGGCGCAAGACCATTGCGGATGCCTTCGCTAAACGCCCCTTTGACGCCAGACCTTTGACACGGTCCTACACCTATCTTACCGACGGGTTGGTCTGCACGGCGATGCAGGTGGCCAGCACCTATCTGCATCGGCTGGCAACCCCGACGCAGGGCGAAAAGATTGCGGTTCTTGCTGTTGGTGGATATGGCCGCGGCGAAATGGCCCCGGCCTCGGACGTCGATCTGCTATTTCTGACCCCGTACAAGATCACCGCCTGGGCCGAGAGTGTCATCGAGTCCATGCTCTACATGCTTTGGGATCTGCGCCTTAAGGTTGGCCATTCATCCCGAACGATCAAGGATTGTCTGCGACTGGGCACCGAGGATTTCACCATCCGCACCGCCATGCTGGAGCAGCGTTACCTGGCTGGCGACGCGGTCCTTGCCGAAGAGCTTGATAGCCGCCTGAAAACCGAGATGTTCAAGGGCAGCGAGCGTCAATTCATCGAGGCTAAGCTGCAGGAACGTGACGAGCGCCACCACAAACAGGGCGAGCGCTATATGGTCGAGCCCAACGTAAAAGAAGGCAAGGGTGGGCTGCGCGATCTTCAATCACTCTACTGGATTGCAAAGTACATCTATGGCGTTCAAGACGTGGCCGAGCTGGTCCCTCTGGGCCTGTTTGAACCCGAGGAATTCAACACCTTTGTTCAGGCCGAAGAGTTTTTGTGGGCGGTCCGATCCCATCTGCATCTGGTAACCGGTCGCGCCACCGAGCAACTGACTTTCGACCTGCAGGTCGAGGTTGCCGAGCGTATGGGTTATGAAGACAGGGCTGGGCGACGGGCTGTTGAAGTTTTCATGCAGCGCTATTTCCGCGAGGCCACTAAGGTCGGTGAACTGACCCGGATCTTCCTGACAAAACTCGAAGCGGCACATGTCAAAGGCGAGGCCCTGCTGGAGCGCATCTTCCGGCGCAGGCCGCGTGTTAAGCCGGGATACAAGGTGGTTCACGGTCGTTTGGACGTGGCGGATCATAAGAAGTTTCTTACCGACAAATTGAACCTGCTGCGTTTGTTTGATGAAGGTTTGCGTACGGGCATGCTGATCCACCCGGACGCAATGCGGCTTGTAACTGCCAATCTGCAACTCATTGACGACGACATACGCCAAAACAAAGAGGCGCAGCGCATTTTTCTGGACCTGATGCTGAAACACGGCAACCCAGAACGCGCCCTGCGCCGCATGAACGAACTGGGAGTATTGTCGGCATTTCTGCCAGAGTTCGAGCACATCGTCGCGATGATGCAGTTCAACATGTATCACAGCTATACTGTGGACGAGCACACGATCCAGACCATCGTCAACTTGGCTCAGATTGAACGCGGTGAACTGGTTGAATCGCTGCCGCTGGCGTCATCGATCCTGAAACGCGGGATTAATCGCAAAGTTCTCTACGTCGCGTTGCTTTTACACGATATTGCCAAGGGGCGACCCGAAGATCACTCGATCCTGGGTTCTCAGATCGCGCGCAAGGTCGCACCGCGTTTGGGCCTGAACAAATCCGACTCGGAAACCGTGGAATGGCTTGTGCGATATCACCTGTTAATGTCGGACATGGCGCAGAAACGCGACATCTCGGACCCGCGCACAGTGCGCGACTTTGCCAAGGCGGTGAAGACAGTCAAACGGTTGGATCTGCTCACGGTTATGACCGTGTGTGACATTCGCGGTGTTGGGCCCAACACCTGGAATAACTGGAAGGCCACCCTGCTGCGCGCCTTGCACGCTGAAACCATGCGGGCGCTGGAAACCGGGATGGAAGACCTGAACCGGGCCAACCGTGGCGCAGAAGCCAAAAAGGCGCTGCGTTCGGCGCTTGAAGATTGGTCGAAGGCTGACCTAAAGGCCGAAACAGGACGACACTATGCGCCCTATTGGCAGGGCCTGAACCTGTCCACTCATATTGAGTTCGCAAAAATGCTACGCGCGCTGGAACAAAGCGGCGACCCCGGCGCAATGGAAATTCACCTGCACCCGGATGACGACCGCGACGCCACCCGTGCGTGTTTTGCCATGGCAGACCATCCCGGGATATTCGCCCGCATCGCCGGGGCGCTTGCGCTGGTTGGGGCTAACGTGGTCGACGCCCGTAGCTATACCACCAAGGACGGGTACGTCACCGATGCGTTCTGGATTCAGGATGCCGAGGGCCACCCTTTTGAGGCAAGCCGTTTGCCGCGACTGACACAAATGATCCAAAAGACGCTCAAAGGCGAAGTCGTAGCGCGTGACGCTCTGAAATCGCGCGACAAGATCAAAAAACGCGAACGCGCCTTTAATGTGCCGACCCATATAATCTTCGATAATGACGGGTCCGAGATCTACACCATCATCGAGGTTGATACCCGCGACCGTCCAGGCCTGTTGTATGACCTGACAAGAACACTGGCTGCGGCCAATGTCTATATCGCCAACGCCGTGATCGCGACCTATGGCGAACAGGTTGTCGATACTTTCTACGTCAAGGACATGTTCGGCCTGAAGTACCATTCCGAAAGCAAGCAACGCGGTCTTGAGGCCAAGCTGCGCAAAGCCATTACTGAGGGTGCGGAGCGCGCGATCTCATGAAACAGATCCGATTGTTTTCAGGCCTGTTCACGGTCGGATTCTGGACGCTGGCCAGTCGGATTCTGGGATTTCTCCGCGAGATTCTGTTAACCGCCTATATCGGGCCCGGTCCGGTGATGGACGCCTTTGTCGCCGCTTTCCGCCTGCCCAACATGTTTCGCCGTTTCTTTGCCGAAGGGGCCTTCAACGCCGCCTTTGTGCCAATGTTCTCGAAACGACTGGAGGGCGAAGAAGACGCCGAAGGGTTTGCTCAGGATGCCTTCAACCTGTTGGCGGCGGCTGTTTTGGCACTGGTTGGATTGGCGATGGTTTTCATGCCTGGACTTGTCTGGCTGACCGCCGAAGGGTTCTATGGCGATGAACGCTTCGACATGGCCGTCGACTACGGTTACGTCGTTTTTCCCTATATCCTGTTCATGTCGCTGGCCGCGCTGTTTTCCGGCGTTCTGAATGCCACCGGTCGGTTCGCCGCTGCCGCTGCCGCGCCTGTCTTACTCAATATCTTTGCCTGTACTGCTTTGATCGCAGGCGCGCTGTCTGGCGGCGACGTAATCTGGTGGCTGATCACGGTCATTCCGCTGGCAGGGGTCGCGCAACTGGCGCTGGTTTGGGTGGCGACAGAACGTGCAGGTATTCGCATTCGTCCCGGCCTGCCCAAGCTCAGCCCGGAAATGCGACGCATGGTTCGCATTGCAGTGCCCGCCGCTTTGGCGATGGGCGTCACGCAGGTCAATCTTGTGGTTGGCCAGTTGGTCGCGTCCAAAACCGAAAAGGCTGTCAGTTGGCTGTTCGCAGCGGATCGGCTGTATCAATTGCCATTGGGCGTGGTCGGTATTGCGGTGGGGATCGTCCTACTGCCCGATCTGTCGCGCCGCTTACGGGCCGGGGACAAGGACGGGGCGCGCAATGCCTATTCCCGTGCCGGAGAGTTCACACTGCTGCTGACCCTGCCGTCCACCGTTGCCTTTCTGATCATTCCAATACCTCTGGTGTCGGTCCTGTTCGAACGCGGCCAATTCAGCCCCGAGGACACTGCAGCCACTGCCTTGGCCGTAGCTATCTATGGCGTCGGCCTGCCCGCTTTCATGCTGCAAAAGCTGCTGCAGCCCTTGTTCTTCGCGCGCGAAGACACCCGCTCTCCGTTTCGCTATGCCGTAGTTGCGATGGTGATCAATGCCGGGCTGGCCTTTGGTCTTTACCCGTTGGTGGGGTGGATCGCACCGGCGATCGCGGCTTCGGCTGCCGGTTGGGCGATGGTCGCCTTGTTGGCGATTGGAGCGCGCCGTTTCGGCGATGAAGCACGGTTTGACGACCGGTTCAAACGACGCGCCGGGCGTGTCGTCGCGGCATCGCTGGGTATGGGCGTTGTGCTTTTCGCCGCCCTTCACATTTTTGGCTGGATTTTCCAGGTACCAGGATGGCGTTATCTGGCGCTGCTTGTCCTAATCATAATTGCAGCTGCCGCCTACTTCTTACTCGGTCACCTCTTCAAAGCGTTCGAGCTGTCCGAATTCAGAAAAGCGCTGCGTCGGTCCTGATCAGTCGCGGCGAATACGTCCCACGATCCGCGCCCATCCGCCGGGTGCCAGAAAAAACGACAGGCCGAAACCGGTGGCAAAACCGCCCAGATCGGCAACCCAGTCGGACGTGCCGCCAAACAAAAGCCCAAACACCAGCTGGATGCCCATCAAAACCGCGATCAGGCTGAAAGCACGGGACTGGTTTTCACCGACCAGTGACAACTTGCGCCACAGCAGCCATGTGAACGCGCCGATCAGACCGTAGACCGGTGGGAATCCTCCGACCAGCGGATAGGCGGGATTCAGCAACAGCCCATAGACCAACGCGCCACCGATACCGGACAAAACGAAAATGATCAGCATCTGAAAACCGCCGAACACTTCGGCCACCATTTTGCCCATTGCCAGAACGAAGACACTGACAAAAACCGCCTGGGTAAAACTGCCCGAAACGAACGGATAGGTCACGAAACGGATCACATGTTCAAACGGCCAACGTCCATTCTCGATCATCCAGTGAAAGATATCCGGGGAAAAGGTGTAACTTTGCAGGGCATCCAGCCGCCAACCTACCGCTGATGGCCCGCCCACAAGACCACGTGCGCCCAGCGTAAACGCCAATTCGATCCCCATGATGAACAGGACCAACGCCACCACAACGGGCGGCAGAGGGTTCACGGCGGGTGTATAATGCTCACTGCTCATTGGGCTGGCCTTTCGCGGCTGTTGACGTCCCTTGACCTCATGGGTAAGCGACGGGGGCTGATTTTTCCAGACGGGAGTTCCCTTCGATGACCGAAACCAAGTTCACGCCGCGCGTGTTTTCCGGCATCCAGCCTTCGGGAAACCTGCACCTTGGCAACTATCTGGGTGCACTAAAGCGTTTTGTGGATATGCAAGGCGAAGATTTCGAGACCATCTACTGCATGGTCGACCTGCACGCGATCACCGTCTGGCAAGACCCTGCCCGTCTGCGCGAAAAGACCCGTGAGGTATGCGCCGGTTTTATTGCTGCCGGTCTGGACCCTGAAAAGTCCATCCTGTTCAACCAAAGCCAGGTGGCCGAGCACACGCAGCTGGCTTGGATCTTCAATTGTATCGCCCGCATGGGTTGGATGCAGCGGATGACGCAGTTCAAGGATAAGGCGGGCAAGAATGCTCAGAACGCCTCGCTGGGTTTGTTTGCCTATCCGGCGCTGATGGCGGCGGACATTCTGACCTACCACGCGACACATGTGCCGGTGGGCGAGGACCAGAAACAGCATCTGGAGCTGACTCGCGACATCGCGATCAAGTTCAACCATGACTATGGCGTGGATTTCTTTCCGGTGACCGAGCCGGTAATCGGTGGACCCGCGCCGCGCGTGATGAACCTGCGTGATGGCTCGCGGAAGATGTCATCTTCGGACCCGTCCGACATGACCCGGATCAACATGACGGACGATGCCGACGAGATCGCCAAGAAGATCCGCAAGGCCAAGACTGACCCGGATGCCCTGCCTTCGGAAACCGACGGTCTGTCCGAACGCCCCGAGGCGCGCAATCTGGTGAACATCTTCGCCGCGCTCAGCGATCAAACGGCGGAACAGGTTTTGGCCGAATTCGGCGGCAAGCAATTCGGTGAATTCAAACCGATGCTCGCTGAGCTGGCGGTCGCCAAACTGTCGCCGATCTCGACCGAGATGGCCCGTCTTATGGGTGAAGAGGCCGAGATTGACCGGATTCTTGCACGCGGCGCGGAAAACGCGCGGGCGATAGCGGCCCCGATCCTGCAACAGACCTACGACATCGTGGGTATGGTTGGCGCAAAACAAGGCTGATTGCGCTGGACCTTCCCGTGACGCCTTCCTAGGTTGCCCCAAGGGCAAAGGAGGGCGTCATGGCAGTCGGCAAAAATATCCGCACCTATTTTGATGGTCAGTGGCACAACGGGGATGCCCCGATCATGCGTGCGGCAGACCATGGCGCTTGGCTGGGGTCTTCGGTCTTTGACGGCGCGCGATTCTTCGACGGGCTGACCCCGGATCTGGTGGCCCATTGCGAACGGGTCAACCGCTCGGCCGAGGCGCTTTTGCTGACACCGACCGTGACGACCGAACAGATGGTCGAAATCGTCCGCGAAGGGCTGGATGGCTATGCCAAAGGTTCCGCCGTCTATATTCGGCCGATGTATTGGGGCATCGACGGCGATGCGACAGCCATCGTTCCTCAGCAGGACAGCACCGGCTTTGCTATCTGTCTGGAAGAAATACCAATGGCACCGGAAACAGCTTCGGTCACGCTCACCACCACGCGATTCCGCCGACCGGTTCTGGAATCATCCGTTGTGAATGCCAAAGCCGGATGCCTGTATCCCAACAACGCCCGAATGTTGAAAGAGGCCAAGTCCAAAGGGTTCTCGAACGCACTGGTGGCGGACGCCTTGGGTCATGTAGCGGAAACCGCGACCGCAAACATCTTCATGGTTCGCGATGGCGAGGTCTTCACCCCTACGCCCAATGGAACTTTTCTGGCCGGAATCACCCGAGCGCGACATATCAAAAACCTGCGCGCCGACGGCGTGACGGTCCACGAATCCGTCCTCAGCTTTGAAGATTTTCATAAGGCGGACGAGGTGTTTATGACCGGTAACATGAACAAATTAACCCCCGTCACGGCGTTGGAGGACACTCAATATCAGGTCGGACCGATTGCACGCCGCGCGCGCGCGCTCTATTGGGACTGGGCTGCAAGCACTCGGTAGTCATACGCCGTGTTGCCAGCCCGCATTTGGTCGGGCATGATCCCCCTAAATACACGAGGACACCCATGCGTAAGTTTCTAGTCATTCTGGATGACAGCCGCGAATGCCTTAACGCGATGCGTTTTGCTGCAATGCGTGCAGCCCATACCGGTGGAGGGGTAACGATCCTGTCCGTCATCCCACCCGATGAATTCAATCACTGGATCGGTGTGGCCGAAACCATGCGCGAAGAGGCGCGCGAACGCATCCATGCGCATTACGAAGTTTTCGCCAAATGGATGCGCGACAAACAAGGGATCGATCCCGAGCTGTCAATTCGCGAAGGCGACCCTGTCCCTCAGATCATCGAACATGTCCAGTCAGACCCGGACATCGGCGTTCTGGTCCTGGGGGCTGGCATCGAAAAGAAAGGGCCCGGTCCACTGGTGACGCAGCTGACCAAAAACTCGGGCAGCCTGCCGATTCCGATCACAATTGTGCCCGGCGACCTAAGCAAGGAAAAGCTGGAAGCCATCACCTGAGGCCACCCAATGCAATGCCGCATCCAGTTCTGGTTCGAATTCGCATCGACCTATTCCTACCTCAGCGCCATGCGAATCGAACAGGCTGCGGCACAGCATAACGTCGCCGTAGAATGGCATCCCTTTCTTCTGGGGCCCATTTTCGCGGCGCAGGGCTGGAACAATTCTCCGTTTAACATTTACCCGGCCAAAGGGCGCTATATGTGGCGCGATGTGGAGCGTTTGACGACGCAGCGCGGCCTGCCCTTCCGGCAGCCGGACCCGTTTCCGCAAAACGGCCTGAAGGCTGCGCGCCTCACGCTGGCTATTGAAAATCAGACCGACAGGGCGCGATTTGTTCGGGCGGTCTATAAAGCCGAATTCGCACAAGGTCAGAATGTGTCGGACGATGCAGTTCTGGTTGATTGCCTGAAATCCGCCGGTTTGCCTGACGACCTTTTGGACAGAACCCGAGACCCCGAGATCAAGTCAGCTCTGATCGAGCAGACCAAAACCGCACAGGCCAAAGGACTGTTCGGTGCGCCGAGTTTTCTGGTCGGCGACGAACTATACTGGGGAGATGATCGGTTGGATGATGCGATCCGGTTGGCGGCCAACATTTAGAATCGTTCCAAATCTTGACTTATCCGGCCCGGACCCGCATATCAGAAGCAACTGAAACGGAGCCGTGACATGTTCATCCAGACCGAATCCACGCCGAACCCTGCAACCTTGAAATTTCTGCCCGGCCAAACCGTGCTGGAAGCGGGCACTGCGGATTTCCCATCGGCTGAAGCCGGTGAAAAATCACCTTTGGCAAAACGGATTTTTGCGGTTAGCGGAGTAACGGGTGTATTCCTCGGCAATGACTTCGTGACCGTCACCAAGTCCGATGATGTCCAATGGGATCACATCAAGCCTGCGATTCTGGGTGCGGTGATGGAGCATTATCAATCCGGCCAACCGGTCATCGGCGCTGGTGAAACAGCCGCATCGGGCCATGCAGAGCACACCGGCGAGGATGCAGAAGTAGTTAATCAAATCAAAGACTTGCTTGATAGCCGCGTCCGTCCGGCAGTTGCTCAGGATGGCGGCGACATCACGTTCCACGGGTTTGACCGGGGCGTTGTCTACCTGCACATGCAGGGTGCTTGCGCGGGCTGCCCGTCTTCGACCCTGACGTTGAAGATGGGTATCGAAAACCTGCTGCGCCACTACATCCCCGAAGTGACCGAGGTTCGTCCTGTTGCCGTCTGACCCCATTATTTTGGCTTTTGATACATCGGCCGCGCATTGCGCGGCCGCTTTGTTGTGCGGCAACCGGATCGTGACTTCGCGCATCGAAGCCATGTCGCGCGGTCAAGCCGAACGTCTGATGCCGTTGCTGGAAGAAGTTCTGGCCGATGCCGGATATGGGTGGAAAGACCTGTCCGCGATCGGTGTCGGCGTTGGACCCGGAAACTTTACCGGCATCCGAATCTCGGTTTCTGCGGCGCGCGGCCTAGCCCTAGGGCTTGGCGTTCCAGCGGTAGGCGTGTCCGGGTTCGACGCTTTGGCCGAAATGCCTACGGACGCCCTGCCTGCGATCCGCGCCCCGCGTGATCAGGTTTACGTGGCGTTCCCGGACCAAGGTCCGATGCTAACGCCTCAAACTGAGGCAGAATCACTTGGCCCTCTGATCCTGAATGACGACGCCGATGCACAGGTTCGTGCTATTGCCCGGGTCGCCGGGCAAAGGTGGCAAACCGAAACTGCGCAGCCAGCACCACTCTATGTTCGGCCTGCGGATGCGGCCCCTTCCAAAGACACACCCCCGGTTTTGCTGGACTGATGAGCCCCGAGGAACTTGCCAAAACACACGCGGCGGCATTTACCCAGTCACGGTCGTGGGCTGCGGTCGAATTTGCGGATCTTCTGAACAATCGATTCATACATATCGTTGGAAATACTCAATCTTTTTCGCTGTTCCAGGTGATCGGCGATGAGGCTGAATTGCTGACAATCGCCACGCATCCAGACGTTCAGCGGCAGGGCCTGGCCCGAGCGTGCATGCAAGAGTGGCATTCCAAAGCAAAGGCTTTGGGCGCGACGCGCGCTTTCCTGGACGTCGCTGCGGATAACCTGCCCGCCATCGCGCTGTATGAACACAGCGGTTATCGCGCCTGTGGTTTGCGCAAGGGGTATTACCTGCGCGAAAACAATCAGAAAATCGATGCTATCGTGATGGAATCCGCGCTGGATTGACCGCTTAAGACATATTTTTTCGACCAAATGGTCAAAAATCTGTTGACCACGGCGGTTGCAAACGTCCTTAATTCCCGCCATCACAACAGTTATGCTCGCTAACAGTGGGTGAACGGGGCTATCTTCGCCCCGACCGATAATAACAAACGGGAGTATAAAATGACCCTGATGAAATCCTTGATGGGTGCCACCGCCGCAGTCGCACTTACGGCTGGCGCTGCGCTGGCAGATCCTGCCCTGATCTTTGATCTCGGCGGCAAGTTCGACAAATCGTTTAACGAAGCCGCCCACAATGGCGCGTCGCGTTGGGCCGAAGAAACAGGCGGCACCTACAACGAGATCGAAATCCAGTCCGAAGCACAGCGCGAGCAAGCTCTGCGCCGTTTCGCTGAATCCGGCTCAAACCCAATCATCACGATGGGATTTGGTATGGCAGATCCGCTGTCCGCCGTGGCTGCTGACTACCCGGACACCAAATTTGTTGCAGTTGACGTCAACTGGTTGGACATCCCCAACATCCGTCAAATCGGTTTTGCCGAGCATGAAGGATCATATCTGGTCGGCATGATGGCCGCGATGGCATCGGAATCCGGCACCGTTGGCTTTATCGGTGGCATGGATATCCCGCTGATCCGACACTTTGGCTGCGGTTATGCGCAGGGTGCCAAGGCTGTAAACCCTGACATCAATGTTGTTGCCAACATGACCGGTACCACCCCGGCAGCATGGAACGACCCGGTGAAGGGTTCGGAATTGACCAAAGCACAAATCAGCCAGGGCGCTGACGTGATCTATGCAGCCGCTGGTGGCACCGGTGTTGGCGTACTGCAGACCGCGGCAGACGAAGGCATCCTGTCGATCGGCGTGGACAGCAACCAGAACCACCTGCACCCGGGTAAGGTTCTCACCTCGATGCTGAAACGCGTTGATGTTGCCGTTTATGATGCGATGTCAGCGGGCGAAGGCCTGGAAACCGGCGTGTTCCAGATGGGTCTGGCCGAAGAAGGTGTTGGCGTCGCCATGGATGACAACAACGCACCTCTGGTCTCGGACGAGATGAAAGGCGCAGTCGACAAAGCGCGTCAGGACATCATCGACGGTAACGTCTCTGTTGTCAGCTATTATGAGAACGACAGCTGCCCGGCACTGCAGTTCTGATATCGCGCAAGGCGGGGGTACAACCTCCGCCTTGCCCCCGACTCTGCCGCGTATGACACCGCGGCCCTTTCGGCAATTGAGGACAAGACATGACCGTCCCCGCCATTGAGCTCAAAGGGATATCCAAAGCCTTTGGGCCGGTTCAGGCCAATAAAGACATTTCTATCAGCGTCGCCCCCGGTACGATCCATGGGATCATCGGTGAAAACGGTGCGGGCAAATCCACGCTGATGAGCATCCTCTACGGCTTTTACAAAGCCGATAAAGGTGAAATCTGGATTAACGGCAACAAGACCGACATCCCTGACAGCCAGGCGGCCATTGCTGCCGGGATCGGGATGGTGTTCCAGCATTTCAAACTGGTTGAAAATTTCACCGTTCTGGAAAACATCGTTCTCGGTGCCGAGGATGGCGGGCTGCTGGCCCCGTCCTTGTCCAAAGCGCGCAAAGAACTGAAAGCGCTGGAAGAGGAATACGAGCTGTTCGTAGATCCCGACAAGCGCATCGACGAGATTGGCGTCGGCATGCAGCAACGGGTCGAAATCCTGAAAGCCCTGTATCGCAAGGCCGAGATTCTGATCCTGGACGAACCCACCGGGGTTCTGACACCGTCCGAGGCTGACCAGCTGTTCCGCATCCTTGACCGCCTGCGGGCCGAAGGGAAGACGATCATCGTGATCACGCACAAGCTGCGCGAAATCATGGAAAACACCGATACGGTTTCGGTCATGCGGCGCGGTCAGATGACGGCGACGGTGAAAACAGCCGACACCAGCCCCCAGGAGCTGGCCGAGCTGATGGTGGGCCGCAAGGTGCTGCTGCAAGTCGATAAAGTACCTGCGCAACCCGGTAAGCCCGTTCTGGAAATTGAAAAACTCAGCGTTTTCGATTCAGCCGGGGTCGAACGGGTCAAGGGTATCGACCTGACCGTTCGGGCCGGTGAAATCGTCGGTATCGCTGGCGTGGCCGGAAATGGCCAATCGGAACTTCTGGAAGTTCTGGGCGGCATGCGTCCGGGTCAGGGTTCGATCAAATTGAACGGCAGCCCGCTGGCGCTTAGCGGTCCGGGATCGGACGGTCAGGCGCGTCGGGCCCAACATATCGCACACGTGCCCGAAGACCGTCAGCGCGAAGGCCTTGTGATGGACTTTCACGCTTGGGAGAATGTGGCCTTTGGCTATCACCGTGATCCTGCCTACCAGAGCGGGATTTTCATGAACAACGCCGCCCTGCGCGCCGATACCGAGCGCAAGATCGAGAAATTCGACGTCCGACCACCTAATGCGTGGCTTACAGCCAAGAGCTTCTCGGGCGGGAACCAACAAAAGATTGTTGTCGCGCGCGAAATTGAACGGAACCCGGATCTTCTATTGGTGGGGCAACCAACCCGCGGCGTCGACATCGGCGCGATCGAGTTCATTCACAAGCAGATCGTCGCGCTGCGTGATCAAGGTAAAGCAATCCTGCTCGTCTCGGTCGAGTTGGAAGAAATCTTCTCGCTATCGGATCGCATCGCTGTGATGTTTGACGGACATGTCATGGGCGAAAGACTGCCCCATGAAACAGATGAAAAAGAACTTGGCCTGTTGATGGCCGGCGTTGCGGGAGAGGCCGCGTAACATGGAAAAGATGCCCAAATGGGCCGATGTGGTGCTGATCCCGCTGATCAGTCTGATATTGGCCGCAATCTTGTCCGCCTTGGTCATTCTGGCCATCGGTGAAAACCCGATCGAAGCGGTGAAACTGATGGTGACCGGTGCGCTCGGGTCGACCTACGGTTGGGGGTATACGCTGTATTATGCCACCAACTTTATGTTCACAGGGTTGGCTGTGGCCGTCGCCTTCCACGCCCGGCTGTTCAACATCGGGGGCGAAGGTCAGGCTATGCTGGGCGGGCTGGGCGTTGCCATGGTATGCCTTTACATCCCGTGGCCGCATTGGAGCGTTGCGCTATTGGCGGCTTGCGCAGGTTCGATGCTGTTTGGCGCCGCATGGGCCGCCATACCGGCCTATCTACAAGCCAAGCGTGGCAGTCACATCGTGATCACAACGATCATGTTTAACTTTATTGCGGCGGCATTCCTGAACTACGTGTTGGTCAATCTTATGCGACCACCAGGCGCGCAAGACCCCTCATCTGCGCGTTTCCCCGAGGCCGTTCACCTGCCCACATTTCAGTCGATGTTCTCAACCGCCGAAAACGTGGTGTTTAAAGGGACCCCTGTTAATATCACGTTCTTCATTGCGGTTTTGGCCTGTTTTGTCGTCTGGGCACTGATCTGGCGGACAAGGTTGGGCTATGAAATCCGGTCCTACGGCAAGACCGAAACCGGCGCCGTCTATGCAGGCATTTCGCCGGTGCGGATCACGATCATTGCGATGCTGATTTCGGGCGCGCTGGCGGGGCTGATGGCCATCAACAACGTGATGGGTGAGGCCGAACGCCTGGTTCTGAACGCAACCGAGGGCGCGGGATTCATCGGCATCGCAGTGGCGCTGATGGGCCGGTCGCACCCGTTTGGTGTGTTTCTTGCGGCGATCCTGTTCGGGTTTCTCTATCAGGGCGGTGCAGAATTGGCTTTCTGGACGTCGATCCCACGCGAACTGATCGTTGTCATTCAGGCCCTGGTGATCCTGTTCACCGGGGCGCTGGACAACATGGTCCGGATGCCACTTGAAAAGCTGTTCCTGAGCCTGCGGAAGGGAGCGCAGTGATGGAGTTCTTTATAACACTCATCCAGGTCCTGGACTCGAGCATCCGTTTGGCCACGCCGCTATTGCTGGCCTGCCTGGCAGGGCTCTATTCCGAACGTGCGGGAATTTTCGACATCGGTCTTGAAGGCAAGATGCTGATGGCCGCCTTCTTCTCGGCAGCCGTCGCGGCTGTGACCGGGTCGGTCTGGTTGGGCCTGCTGGCGGGGATCGCCTCTTCTCTCGTTCTTTCCGGGCTTCACGGTTTGGCCTCGATCACCTTCCGGGGCAACCAATTGATATCCGGGGTCGCAATCAACTTTCTTGCGGCAGGTATGACGGTTCTTGTCGCGCAAAGCTGGTTCGAACAGGGCGGGCGCACGCCCTCGTTGTTTGGCGGCGGTCGTTTCACACCGATCAATTTCCCCTTTGCCGAGTCGCTGAGCGGGGTGCCAATCATCGGGCCGATCTATTCCGAGTTGCTCTCGGGCCATTCGGTCCTGGTCTATGTCGCGTTCCTGATGGTACCGGCAACATGGTGGATTCTGTATCGCACACGGTTCGGATTGCGATTGCGCGCCGTGGGTGAAAACCCCGCTGCCGTCGACACGGCCGGTGTCTCGGTCGTTGGCCTGCGCTATGCCGCTGTCGCCATCTGTGGCGTGTTGTGCGGTATCGCTGGGGCTTACCTGGCCACCGCACTGCAAGCTGGGTTCGTCAAAGACATGACCGCAGGCCGTGGTTTTATCGCGCTGGCTGCACTGATCTTTGCGAAATGGCGCCCCTGGCATGCAATGGGCGCTTGCCTGTTGTTCGGTTTGTTGCAGGCCATCGCGCTGCGGTTCCAGAACATCGATCTGGGCGGCGTGGTCATCCCTGTGCAGGCCATGGACGCCCTGCCTTACGTCCTTACTGTGGTCATTCTGGCCGGGTTTGTCGGCAAAGCGGTTCCGCCGCGCGCCGGCGGTGAGCCCTATGTGAAAGAGCGCTGATAAGTCCAGTTTCGGACTCAGTTCAGTCCTGTTCGCTGCAGAGCGGCATGCGGAGTTGATTTTGCATGCCGCAACCGTTCTAAAGGGGTATGCATGTGTCGCCAATCATACCCTACGACTCGGAATACACCCGGACCGTGTATTTGGGAACGCATGAACACCTCAGTACTGAGGAAAACCAGACATTTAGCCGTATCAGGCTGCTGGCATGACGCCCAGCGATCCGACTTCCGCCATGTGGCCACGGGGCACTGCCGCCGCGCGTCGCATTAAACCTACACCACTTTACCTTGAGGCGGCCCTGATCACTCTCTGTGACCCGCCTACCCTCATCCAGTAGCTCGATATGCAAATTTACCTTCCTATCGCCGAAGTTTCTGTCAACGCCTTCCTTCTACTGGGGCTTGGGGGGATGGTCGGCATTCTTTCGGGCATGTTCGGTGTCGGCGGCGGTTTCCTGATGACGCCCCTGCTGTTCTTCATCGGCATTCCCCCGGCCGTTGCGGTTGCAACCGAAGCCAACCAGATTGTTGCCTCTTCATTCTCTGGGGTTCTGGCGCATTTTCGACGAAAAACAGTCGACCTAAGAATGGGGACCGTCCTATTGATAGGCGGCTTAACGGGTGCTGCACTTGGGGTGGTGATATTCAACTACCTCAAAAGCCTCGGGCAGGTCGATCTGCTTGTGACGTTGTGCTACGTCGTGTTCCTTGGCGTCGTGGGCGGTTTAATGTTCATCGAAAGCCTGAACGCGCTCCGTAAATCCAAGAAAGGCGTGTCCGCACCCCCCAAACGCCGTCAGCGCGGCTGGGTGCATGCGATGCCGTTCAAAATGCGGTTCCGGACTTCGGGCCTGTATATCTCGGTCATTCCGCCTGCGCTGGTTGGCCTGTTCGTTGGCGTTCTGTCGGCCATTATGGGCGTTGGCGGCGGGTTCATCATGGTGCCTGCGATGATTTACCTGTTGGGAATGCCCACCAAGGTCGTGGTCGGAACATCCCTGTTCCAGATCATCTTTGTCACCGCCTTTACGACCATGTTGCATGCCACTACCAACTTTACAGTTGATGTCGTTCTTGCCGTATTGCTTCTGGTTGGCGGCGTCATCGGTGCACAGATCGGAACGGTGATCGGCGCGCGCATGCCTGCCGAGCAGTTGCGGGTGTTGCTGGCAGCGCTAGTTCTTGCGGTTTGCGGAAAGCTGGCTTTGGATCTGCTGATTGAACCATCCGAGCTGTTCTCGCTTGGCACCGGCGGAGGGCACTAATCATGCTGAAACGCTTGCTTGTTGCGCTGGCCCTTTGCGCCAGCCCCGCTCTGGCCGTTGAGGAAGAGGTCGTTCTGGGCCTCAGCCAGGATCGCGTGGCCATCACCGCCAATTTTGACGGATCTGAGATCCTGGTCTTTGGCGCGGTCAAACGCCAAGCTCCCATTCCGCCGGGACCACCACTTGAAGTGATTGTCGCAGTGTCCGGTCCATCCAGTCCTGTCACCGTTCGGCGAAAAGAGCGCAAGCTTGGAATCTGGGTCAATACCGACAGTGTCCTCGTAGACGAAGCCCCCAGCTTCTATGCGGTTGCGACCAGCGCGCCCTTGAATGAGATTCTGTCAGATACCGAAGACCTGCGGTACAGCGTGTCAATCGAACGTGCCATCCGATCTGTTGGTGCTGCGATGAACATCCGCGGCGCGCAGGAATTCGCGGACGCTGTTATTCGTATCCGAGAGAACGAAGGTCTGTATTCCATTCGCGAAGACACCGTGGCCGTTGATGAACAAACCCTGTTCCGTACCTCAATCGACATGCCTGCGGATCTGACCGAAGGCGACTATGTGGCGCGCATCTTCCTAACCCGCGGCGGCGAGGTCGTTTCACAATTTGAGACCACCATCGACGTGCGCAAAGTAGGGTTGGAGCGGTTCTTGTACAACATGTCCCGCCAGCAACCGATCTGGTACGGCCTGATGTCTTTGGTCATTGCCATTGCGGCGGGTTGGGGTGCGTCAACCGCGTTCCGCCTATTGCGCGAGTAACTGATCGTTACCCGCGTCCGATATAGGGCATTGTCGTGGCCATCACGGTCATGAACTGAACGTTTGCCTCAAGCGGCAGGTTCGCCATGTGAAGAACGGACCGCGCTGCATCTTCGACGGCCATTGTTGGGTCGGGCTGCTGCCTGTCGGCAATGGCCGCGTCGACCAGGCCCTGCACCATCTGTGTTCGCGCATTGCCGATATCGATCTGCCCACAAGCGATATTGAAGCCCCGCCCGTCCAAAGACAGGCTGCGGGTCAGGCCGGTAATGGCGTGTTTCGTCGCCGAGTAATGCACCGAGTTGGGGCGCGGCACATGGGCGGCAATTGAGCCGTTATTGATGATGCGCCCGCCTTGCGGCGATTGGTGGCGCATGATCCGAAACGCCTCACGGGCACACAGGAACATGCCGTTCAGGTTGACGGCGACGCTTTGGTACCAATCGTCCAACGCGATCTCGTCAATCGTTCCCCCCGGCGCGAATATTCCCGCGTTGTTGAACAGAACATCCAAATGGCCCGCCTTACCCTGAAAGTCGCCAAAGGCGGCCTCAACCGCTTGTGCATCGGTGACATCCGCGACCAATGGAATTGCGTTTGCGTGCTCTGCAGCCATTTCGTTCAGCTTGTCAGCACTGCGCGCCAATAGACCAACCGTCCATCCTTGGGCCAGAAACAATTCAGCCGTGGCGCGCCCTATGCCAGAACTTGCGCCGGTCACAATAATGGATGTCATGTCTCTTCTGCCTCCAAGGTCAGTGAGGCCGCCGGGACAGCGCGCAGGTCGTCCACACGCAGCGGATAAGTCGGCTTGGCAAGCCGGTTGCGTACGACCCAGATCAGCCTTTCCTGCGCGCGCGTGATGGCGACATAGGCCAAACGTTTCCACAGTGGTTGTCCAGCCTCGGTGCGGCCCATACGGGCAGCGGCATAAATATCCGGAGCGAAAACCTGAACAGTGTCCCACTGCGACCCTTGCGCCTTGTGAATGGTGACTGCTGCACCGTGCAAAAAGGTGGCGCCCATGCGCGCGGCAAAGGGAATGAACGGCTCTTCCTCGTCCGGTTTTTCAATCTTGACGATGGATGCGGCGCTGACCTGAGGGTCTACTGCCCCCATCACGTGCAACCTGGAAAACCCCGGTTTGCGGCCAGGACCCAGATAAATGACCTGAGCGCCCTTGATCAGGCCGCGCGCCTCAAGATCCAGCCGTTTCTTGCGATGTTTCAAAGGTAATTCGATACCGTCGCAGATAAGCGGTTCGCCTTCCAACAATTCGGTATCCGGCGCGCCGTGAACGTTTCGAAAAGCCTGAATCAACCGAATACGGGTTGCATTGCGCCAGACCAGAACGGGACTGCGGGCCATCAGATCAACCTCGACCCGCTGCCCCCAGACCACACGGTCGTCCTGACGGGCGGTCTGTTCGACCATGCGCTCAAAATCTTCGAACCCCATCTGCGGGTCAGACAGCGCATGGGCAAGGTCCAATATCGGGTTATCCGCATCCTGTCGGTGAACCCGGTGAAGGATCTGTTTGCGCGGTTCGGGTAACGCTTCGAACACCATGCTGCCCGACTGATTGACCGGCGCCAACTGTGCCGGGTCACCAAACAGCAGAAGTGTTGGGAAGATTTCTTGCAAGTCTTCGAATTGCCGGTCATCCAGCATCGAGGCTTCGTCCACAAACCCGATGTCCAACGGCTCGTCCCGGCGCTTCCAGCCGGTGATAAAATCGGAGCCCCGCAACCCTGCCGCGGCCAGAGCGCCCGGAATGGACTTGTTGTTCTGGTAAAACGCCGCTGCGCGATCCAGCGCCTCGTCGGTCAGGCCTTCGATTTCGGGACGCTCGTCATTGCCTGCCAGCCATTCGGCGATGCGCTCGTATTCCGGATCGTAGACGGGTGTATAAAGGATGCGGTGGATCGTGGTGGCTGGCACCCCGCGCAGACGCAATACGCTGGCCGCTTTGTTCGTCGGGGCCAAGATCGCCAGACTGCGTTTTTCACGAGCTTTGCGGCTTTCGAAATCGCCTGACACAATCTGCACGCCGGTGTCCGCGATGGCCTTATAAAGCTCGGCCAGCAGCAGGGTTTTTCCGGACCCTGCCTTTCCAATCACAGCCATCACACCGGATTTACTCGATCCCGGAAGCTTCAGCAGCGCGTCATCGTCAAGGTCAACACCTGCCGATTTCAGCATCTCAGAGATGCTGTCATACGCGGCGGCCTGGTCGTCAGAGTAAGTCACAGAGGGCAAAGACATGGCGCGACCCTACAAGCCCGCGCCAGCTATCACCAGATGTGGAATTCGGTTTTCACTCTGTCATGCTGACAATGCAAACGGGTGCTGTCTGCCAACGCCGAAAGCCGTCTTGAACCACAGCCGCGACAATTCACGCGGGATGCCCGCGCGCTTGGCTACGCGGTTGCAGTCGTCCGCCGAATACGGCCACATCCCGACCGAGATTTGATCACGCCCTTTACCTTCGGTGCCCAGCACGATCGGAGATGATCCGATCAGGCGATAGATGCGAATCATACGCGCATCGAAAACACCCGCAATGTGGGTTAGACCAAACCCCTCCATCATCTCGCCGCCGCTAAGCATGATGGCCCCGGCCGTCTGCGGGCTTGCCGTGCGCGACAGGCAAAAGCGCGTCACTTCCCAGATCAAGGGGCTGTTGATTGGTTTGCCGCCCGTCAGGTGTCCAAACACCTCGTTCACCATAACCGGACCGGTGGTCGGCATCACGCGCATGGAGCCGCCGTGGCTGCCATCCGGTTCTTCCCAAATGACATAGATCGGGTTCAGATCATCGTACTGATCTCGCTCTTCCCCCTTGTCGTTGACATGAACATCCCAGCCCAGCCGGGTTTTGAATTGATCGGCGCGGTCCCGAAACATCCCCTCAGCCAGTTTTGGATATTTGTGCAATTCGTCAGCATAGACATAGCGCAACATGACTCTTTTCCCCTTGTCGTCCTGTGCAAGAACGAAGGGGGTACAAAGTCGTGGTTAATTTCCGGTTTTTAGTGCGGGCGCGCTTTAAACCACTATTAACCCTCGGCTCAGGGCCGTTGCGATAGCATGAGTTGTGTTTTGCGCACCCAGCTTGGCGCGGGCGCTTTCGATATAAACCCTCAGCGTGTGTTCCGAGATCGACAAGGAATGAGCGACCTGTGCCCTGCTATAACCCAGGGCGAGCAAGGTCATGGCGTCCACTTCACGCGGCGACAATCCACGTGCAGAATCGGGCTGACGGTCACTTTCAAACTCCAGCGCCTTTCGGTTGAAGTAATGCGCAATCAGGATCAGTTCGCGCCCATGCGTTTTGATGAACTTCTGCCAGGTGTCATCGTCACAGGTATGATTGACGGTAAACAAAGCGAATTGGCCATTCGGGCCGCGGATCGGAATGGAATAACCTTGATTGCCAACGCCGTGCTCTAATGCATCCTTCAAAAACGTCTTGGCAACCTTGCCCGACCAATCCAGCGTCTTCCAGTCCACCGGATGAAACCGTTGGAAACAGCCCAGTATGACCGGATCAATTCTGTGATAGTTACGCTCGCGGTACCGTTCGGCCCAAACGTCGGGATAGGTGGTATAGCCGTATTGATCACCGGCCCCGTCGACCCAATGATAAATCAGGTTTTCAATCTGCAGCCTGTCCCGCAGGCGAATGGCGACTTCGCTTAGTTCGTCAAGCGAGCTGGTGTTTTCCAAGTCCTCCAGAACCTGGCTCATATCGAGTTTTGTTGCCATCCGCTGGTGCCCGAACCTCATTCTTTCTGGACGAGATTTCGGCTGCGGCGATCAGCTTGGTGTCATCCAACTGCTCGGCAAGCGCGGTCAAACCGTTTTCAACAGCAAAGGCGCTGAGGTCCGACAGTACGTCCAGTATCCACTCATTTTGCGCCATCAGCGTCTCTCCGAAACGGTTAACGAAGGGTTAACACAACCATAGCATGAGGAAGTTTTTTTGGCCTATTCACTGATTTCTACTCCCCAAAAACAGCGGGGTATTCTCGCTTAAGCCTTTAAAAAGGCTAAGACCACCGCCCAAAAAGAAACACCCGCGAGCCAGAAAACCGATTCGCGGGTGTTTTGGATTTTGTCTGAGACGAAGTTAGTCGCGTGCGGCCAGAACCTCTTCCAAGGTGCGCATCCCGGTCTGTGGAGCCTGAACCAACACCGACATGTTGCCCGGCTTATGCTCGTTCCGCAGCATCTTCATGTGCGCCTCGGGCAGATCATTCCAGGTGAACACTTCGGACATGCAGGGATCCAGGCGACGTTCAACCATCAGCTGGTTTGCAGCCGCTGC
This sequence comes from Ruegeria sp. CDSA246, assembly GCF_059611225.1. Classification (NCBI taxonomy): domain Bacteria; kingdom Pseudomonadati; phylum Pseudomonadota; class Alphaproteobacteria; order Rhodobacterales; family Roseobacteraceae; genus Ruegeria; species Ruegeria sp. CDSA246. Next base: position 122,038 of record NZ_JBXWPD010000007.1, read on the forward strand.
CTGCTTGAGGTGGGCAAAGTGCGAGCCCTGCAGACGCTTCTGGTGCATCCACATGTAACGCACATCGAAGGTCAGGTTGTAGCCGGTTGTACCAGCGCAGATCACAACCATGCCGCCCTTCTTCACAACAAAGGTCGAAACCGGGAAGGTGCTTTCGCCGGGGTGCTCGAACACCATGTCGACGTTGTTGCCTTTACCGGTGATGTCCCAAATGGCCTTGCCGAATTTGCGGGCTTCTTTGAACCACTCGGCATATTCTGGTGTGTTCACTGTGGGCAGCTGACCCCAGCAGTTGAAGTCTTTGCGGTTCAGAACGCCCTTGGCACCCAGACCCATGACAAAGTCACGCTTGCTTTCGTCTGAGATCACACCAATCGCGTTTGCACCTGCGGTGTTGATCAGCTGGATCGCATAGGAACCCAGACCACCCGACGCTCCCCAAACCAGAACGTTCTGGCCCGGCTTTAGGTCGTGTGGCTCATGACCAAACAGCATCCGGTAGGCAGTCGCCAGCGTCAGCGTGTAGCAAGCGCTTTCTTCCCAAGTCAGGTGCTTGGGCCGCGGCATCAGTTGCTGGGCCTGAACATTAGTGAACTGCGCGAACGAACCATCGGGGGTTTCATAGCCCCAAATCCGCTGGCTGTCCGAATACATCGGATCACCGCCGTTACAATGCTCGTCATCGCCATCATCCTGGTTGCAGTGGATGACGACCTCGTCACCAACTTTCCAGCGGGTCACTTTTGAACCAACGGCCCAAACGATGCCCGACGCATCAGAACCGGCAATGTGGTAAGGGGCCTTGTGGCCATCGAAGGGCGAAATCGGCTTACCCAGCGACGCCCATACTCCGTTGTAGTTGACGCCGGCAGCCATGACCAGAACCAGCACTTCGTGACTGTCCAGCTCGGGGACGTCCACGACTTCCTGAATCATCGCGGTGTCCGGGTCGCCGTGGCGCTCCTTGCGGATCGCCCACGCATACATTTTCTTGGGCACAAAACCCATCGGAGGGATTTCACCCATCTCATAGAGGTCTTTTTCCGGTGCCTCGTACGACGCGATGCCGCTGTCGGTGTCCAGAGCCATGTTGGCCTCCTTCAGTTCTAAACCTTTGCCGCGATGCAGAATCGCGTGCATTAACCGATGGAATATTGGCCTTTAGGAAATAATGCAACCGAAATCGGTGCTGTTTTGTAACTTTATGACCCAGCGGATGCAGAAATTTCCTTCGCATCCGCAGCATTTCCCTCGTCTGGTCCCATCGGAACCGAGGCTGCATAATACTCCAGAAGATCAACCCTTTGACCGGACAGGCATATTTTCCCGTCACTGCGCCTGAGAATTCGCCGTTCGACCAACTGATCAATCGCGGCTTCAACCGATGTCTGGTTCTCTTGGTCCGTCATTCCATTGCGACGCATGAGCTCGACAATCACCTGAACGGCATCGGCCTCCGACATCTCTTTATGCTTTTGCATTAGCCAACACGCGGCGGGTACAGGGACCAGCGGGATTGCAGCGCGGAGTCGCGTCATCAGGTCACGCGCTAAATCGGTCATCAGATCGCGCTGATGATCTGCCCGAAACGCCCGCAAGGAAACGGGCTGACCATATCGGACCGAGGCTAGGCCAAATCGTTTGTAGCGCCCGATCACGCGCCGCCAGAGCTGTTTGAGGATCCATCTGGTGATTACACCGATCCGCGCGCGAAACCGTCGTTCATTGCCTAATGCGGCACGCGTCAGAACAGTATCTTCGAGCACACGATCATAGTTCAGCGCCACGGGGACGAATACAACATCGCGGCCCTCTTCCGAGGTCCCGTCAATAATATATTTGAGCAAACCCAGCTTTGGACGACCCAGGGCACCAGTCAGACTTAGCCCACCTTCGGGGAACATGGCCTGCGTCACTCCTGCCGTGGTCGCGTGGCGCACATAACAGGACAGCACCTGACGATAGAGATCATTGCCGGACTTTCGCCGAATAAAATAAGCCCCCATCGCACGGATCAGACGGCTAAGGGGCCAGACACGGGCCCATTCGCCCACCGCATAAGAAAGGGCCGAATGTTGCGCTGCGAGGTAGGTAACGAGCACATAGTCCATATTGCTGCGATGATTCATGACGAAAACCACCGTGGCGTCGGGGTCGATGTTTTCGACAGCGTCTTCGTCCTGATAGCTAAGCTGCACGTGATAAAACGCATTGCTCAGCAAACGAGCCAGACGGATCGCAATGCTGAAATAGGCAACGGCTGAAAACGAGGGAACGATCTCACGCGCGTATCGCTGCGCTTGCTCGAACGCCACAGCATCGGGGACACCCGTTTCGCGTGCGTGATCCTGAACGGCCTGACCAACCTGCGGGTCATAGATCAGGCGCTGAATCATATCGTGACGGTGCGCCAACTTGAACGGCTGGATCGGCCGCTTCAGGCGCGTGTTCAATCGTTTCACCGCTCGTTCGAGTCGACGCCTGAAAAACCACCGCACCGACGGGAACAGAAAATGTGAAGCCAAAGTGACCACGGCAAACACCAGGATCAGCAAAAAAAGCCAAAGCGGAAGTTCCACGGTCTGAGTCATGCGTGCACCCTGCCACCAAACGCTGCGTCCTACAATCTGAAGAACCTAATATGCCGCGACGCAGCGAATTGACATGTCCCGAAAATTGCGCTTTAGAGGCCAGGAACGTAATTTTCTTGCCCAACCGAGACACGAGGTCCAGCTATGACGCAGACGCAGAAAGATCGCCCCTGGCTCATCCGAACCTATGCCGGTCATTCCACCGCCAAAGCGTCGAATGCGTTGTATCGCGGGAATCTGGCAAAAGGCCAGACGGGCCTGTCGGTGGCCTTCGATCTGCCCACGCAGACCGGTTATGACAGTGATCATACGCTCGCGCGCGGCGAAGTGGGCAAGGTTGGCGTGCCTGTCGGCCACCTGGGCGATATGCGAGTTCTGTTCGACCAGATTCCGTTGGAACAGATGAACACTTCGATGACGATCAACGCGACAGCGCCTTGGCTGCTTGCGCTTTACATCGCTGTGGCCGAGGAACAAGGCGCAGATATCTCCAAACTGCAGGGCACGGTACAAAACGACCTGATCAAGGAATACCTGAGCCGCGGCACCTATGTCTGCCCGCCCAAACCGTCGCTCAAGATGATCGCTGACGTGGCCGAGTACTGTTATACCAACGTGCCGAAATGGAACCCGATGAACGTGTGTTCCTATCACCTGCAAGAAGCCGGCGCGACACCGGAGCAAGAGCTGTCTTATGCGCTGGCCACCGCCATCGCCGTTCTGGACGAACTGCGCCCTCGTGTTCCCGCCGAGGATTTCCCAGCACTTTGCGGACGGATTTCGTTCTTTGTTAACGCAGGTATCCGCTTTGTCACTGAAATGTGCAAAATGCGCGCTTTCGTCGATCTTTGGGACGAAATCCTGCGCGACCGCTACGGCGTAGAGAACCCGAAATTCCGCCGATTCCGGTATGGCGTTCAGGTCAACTCGCTCGGTTTGACCGAGCAGCAGCCTGAAAACAACGTCTACCGCATCCTGATCGAGATGCTGGCCGTGACTCTTTCGAAAAAAGCCCGCGCCCGCGCAGTTCAGCTGCCTGCTTGGAACGAGGCACTGGGCCTGCCCCGCCCCTGGGATCAGCAGTGGTCCATGCGGATGCAACAGATTCTGGCCTATGAGACCGACCTTCTGGAATATGGTGACCTGTTCGATGGCAACCCCGCCGTGGACGCGAAGGTTGAAGAATTGAAAGAGGGCGCACGCGCTGAACTGGCCAATCTGGATTCAATGGGCGGAGCAGTAGCGTCAATCGAATACATGAAGTCACGGCTTGTTGATTCAAACGCTGAACGCCTGAACCGCATCGAACGGAACGAAACTGTCGTTGTCGGTGTGAACAAGTGGATCGAAGGCGAACCCTCGCCCCTGCAGACCGAAGATGGCGGCATCATGGTCGTTGACCCTGCTGTCGAACAAGAACAAATCGCGCGCCTGAATGAATGGCGGCAAGATCGCGATGACACAGCTGTCGCGGCGGCTCTGGCCGCGCTATGCGAAGCGGCGCAAAACGGCACCAACGTCATGGAGCCCTCAATCGCAGCTGCCAAGGCTGGTGTAACCACCGGTGAGTGGGCCGAAGAAATGCGCAAAGTCTACGGTACCTATCGTGGGCCCACGGGCGTTTCGGGCTCGGTCTCGAACAAGACAGAGGGCTTGGAAGATCTGCGGGCCGCAGTGGATGTGGTCAGCGACAAGCTTGGTCGCCGTCTGAAGTTCCTGGTCGGCAAGCCGGGGCTGGACGGTCACTCGAACGGGGCCGAACAGATCGCATTCCGCGCCCGGGATTGCGGGATGGATATCAGTTACGAAGGTATTCGCCTGACTCCCGAGGAAATCGTAACCGCCGCTGCGGATGACGACGCACATGTGATCGGTCTATCTATTCTGTCAGGCAGCCACATTCCGCTTGTGCAGGACGTCATGAACCGGCTGCGCGAGGCCGGGCTGAATCATATTCCGGTGATTGTAGGTGGCATCATCCCCGATGACGACGCCGCAAAGCTTACTGCAATGGGTGTTGCAAAGATCTATACGCCCAAGAATTTCGAACTGAATGCAATCATGGGCGATATCGTCACTCTTGTAGATCCTCAAAACCTGGCTGCCGAGTAACTCCGGTCAATTTGAACTGATCCTGTTTCTATCCCTGAATAAAAGGGGATAGATAATCCTTTTCTTTGGAATTACGGTGTGCCATCGGTAACGCCGTTAATGACTATTTCCTGGGAGAGGGTGAATGTCGGGGACAAATCTGGAAAATATGTCGCGCAAGGATCTACTTGAATTGCGCGATCAGGTGGAAAAGGCGCTTATTGGTGCAGAAAAACGCGAACGCAAAGAAGCGCTGAAAGCGGCGGAAAAAGCCGCAGCTGAATTCGGGTTCTCTTTGTCGGAACTGTCAAAAGACAATCCGATATCTGGAAAAGCCACAAAAGCGAAATACAAAAACCCCGCCAATCCAGAACAAACATGGTCGGGTCGTGGTCGAAAGCCGCAATGGATTCATGACGCATTGAATTCCGGCGCAGATATTTCGGATCTGGAAGTCTAATTTCTAATTGGAACGTACCCCAAAATGACAATTCATATTGGAGCCGAAAAAGGCGATATTGCAGAAACGGTTCTTTTGCCCGGCGATCCCTATCGTGCAAAATGGGCGGCTGAAACGTTCCTGGACGACGTGAAGAAAGTCAATGACGTGCGCGGCATGTTGGGCTTTACGGGACGCTGGAAAGATAATCCTGTCACCATTCAAGGTAGCGGGATGGGCATGCCATCCTTGTCGATATACGTCAACGAACTGATCCGGGACTATGGTGCCAAAACGCTGATCCGTATCGGCTCTTGCGGGGGCATGCAGGACAGTGTGAATGTCCGCGATGTGATCCTGGCGATGACCTCGACCACGCTTAGCACACCGTCACGCGGCATCATGAAAGAGCTGAATTTCGCACCCTGTGCTGATTGGGGGCTGCTTCAGGCGGCGGCTCAGGCGGCTGCGGCCAAAGGCACGCCAACCCATATCGGCGGCATCTATTCGTCGGACGTCTTCTATGACGAACGCCCAGATCTGAACGAACAGATGGTACGGCACGGTATTCTCGGGGTCGAGATGGAAGCTGCGGAGCTGTACATTCTGGCCGCGCGGCACAATTGCCGCGCATTGGCTGTTCTAACCGTTTCCGATCACTTGCTGACCGGCGAATCTTTGCCCTCAGATGAACGCGAAAGCAGTTTTGGCGATATGGTTGAAGTCGCACTTCAGGCGGCATTCCCGGCAGCGTGAATGCAAAAACGTAGGGTGGGAAGCCGCCCTGCTATTGACCCTTCAGACATTGAGTTGGCGCGTCGCTGCCCTGCTGCTGCGCGCCACAGAATGCACACACCCAAACGCCTTCCTTACGGTGCTGCCGCCAGCGGCAGTCCCGGCTCAGGGACGAGGTGCGCGAGCGCCACAGAAAATAGGCAAACACGCCGCCTGCCAAGATAAGAAGCAAAATGGGCATGACCAAAGCATGACCCATTTTGAGTGCCGGCCGCAAGCCTGACGTCGACTTAGGCTGCGTTTGCGTATTCGAAAAGCTCAGGTTCGTGCTTTTCTTCCACCTCTACAGGCTCGGGCGTGTAGTAGGTCCACGCTTGATTTAGAAGCTCCAGAGCTTCAACAGCGCTCGTTTTGGATTGTTGTCTTTGATTTTGCATCGGAGCGGTCCCGTTTTCGGTCTCATCACTCCTCCCTGATCACAAAGATAGTCTGGATCAGGGGCCATCGCATTACACAAATCTGCAACTGCGACATGCACTTACCGCAAGGCGGCAAGTGCATGATTTTCATACGCTTTAAACTGCGCGATCAACCATCATCTTTTTGATTTCGGCAATCGCCTTGGCCGGGTTCAGACCCTTCGGACAGGTCTTGGCACAATTCATGATCGTGTGGCAACGATACAGTTTGAACGGATCTTCCAACTCATCCAATCGTTCACCCGTGGCTTCGTCACGGCTGTCGATGATCCAGCGATACGCATGCAAAAGCGCAGCGGGCCCAAGATAGCGATCCCCGTTCCACCAATAGCTGGGGCACGAGGTCGAGCAGCTGGCGCACATCACGCATTCATACAGCCCATCCAGCTTCTTGCGATCTTCGATAGATTGCTTCCACTCTTTCGCAGGACGGTTGGTCTTGGTTTCCAGCCACGGCATGATGCTTGCATGCTGCGCGTAGAAATGCGTCAGGTCAGGGATCAGGTCCTTGACGACCGGCATATGCGGCAGCGGGTAAATCTTAACATCACCCTTGATTTCATCCATGCCGTAGATACAGGCCAGCGTGTTGATCCCGTCGATATTCATCGCGCAGGAACCGCAGATACCTTCGCGGCAGGATCGGCGGAAGGTCAAGGTTGGGTCGATTTCGTTCTTGATCTTGATCAGCGCGTCCAGAACCATCGGGCCGCAGCTGTCCATATCGACAAAATAGGTGTCTACACGTGGATTTTGACCGTCATCCGGGTTCCAGCGATAGATCTGAAACTTACGAACATTGGCCGCGCCTTCAGGCTTCGGCCAAGTTTTACCTGTGGTAATCCGAGAGTTCTTTGGCAGGGTGAGTTGTACCATTTCCGACCTCGCTAAAATCCTGCGTATAGATATACTCGGCAGGCCGGAAAGCCAACCTTTTAACCTTGAAAACACCCAAGAAAATTGGGCAAGTTCACTACAAAATTCCCGCGGTGCACATGGATCGTGCCGCCAAAGAAACGAGTTGAGTTCAGGACAGTGAATGCCGATTAATGTCGTCAACATACCCTACGGCAATAAGAACCCTTACCAGAACATGCTGTATTCGGCCTGCAAGCCAGAGTTCTGCTTGATTGCTTCCAGAAGCGCTCCTTTGTCCGCGTTTGCAAAGGCTGATTTTCAACCCGATCAAAGCATCATTCATATACATTGGGACGACCGGTTGTTCCCCACGCCGGAAACGGAAGAGCAGGCTTCTGATTTTCGGGCCACCTGTGACGGCATGAGACAGTATCAGGCCAATGGCGGGAGATTGATCTGGACCATTCACAATCAGTTTGCGCATTCCGAAGGTTTCAAGACAGATTATTTCCGCAATATCCGCCAGGAATTGGCGGATATTGTCGACCTAGTTCACGTTCACACGCCCCATGCCCGGCAACATATGATTGATGATTATGGCACTGACCCGGAAAAACTGCGTCTCATTCCGCATCCGAGCTATCTTGGTGTTTACGAACCGGCAGAGCAAACGTTGAAACGCCCCCTTCCTCTGCGCGAGCGCACCCATTTCTTAAGCTTTGGAACAATGCGGGGCAGCCGTGAATTGGGGCGGTTGGGAGATGCCGCAAAAAAATTGACTAGTCGCGGGCACGACTTTCAGGTGTCAGTCGTCGGGCGTGTGTATCCGTCCGGCCGCCGCCTGATGCGCCGCTTGCGGTCAAACCGCAATACTACTGTTATGCCTGAACGAATTCCCGATTCCGAAATAGCCCAAGTGTTCGCAAATGCGCATGCATACATGCTGCCGTCGACGACCACTTTTACCTCGGGAACGGCTATGCTGGCGCAGACCTTTGGCTTGCCGATTATCGGCCCCGACATTGATGCGCACAAGCATATTACCCCAGAGGCCTGTCATGATCTGCTCTATCCCGCGCAAAACCCAAGAGGCTTGATCCGCATGATGATGCGTGTACTCAGCATGTCCGATGAGGAGTTGGCCAAAAAACGTCAGGCCTGTCTCGACTTTGCGGTTGAACGCAGCCCGCACCGAATATCCGGCGACCTGAAACGTGCGCTGTCTGAGCTGACCTAGATGCGGTCACCCGTTACACGATACCCGTCGTACGCGGTAAAAAACTGATTTCATCCAAACCTGGCGCGTCTTTCTGGTAAAAGTCATGAAGAATGTTTCGTGCTCACCTTCGGTGGGCACGCGCCGAATAAATCCGCTGTTCTCGCGATCGATGACCCAGCTTTCAATGCCGTTTTCATGCAACCAACGCGCATAACACACATCCACGAATTTCTGGCTGGATTCCACGTACTCGTAGGGCGCAATGTTACGGCCAAGCGCAACCAATGCCCCTGTTCACAGTTGGTCCACACGCTGCATGTTTTGTAACAGTTGGCCGAACTTAATTGGTGTTCTTTGATGAACGTTTTCCGGAGCTGTACTGGAATAAGTGGTCCCATGCGTGCCGATGACCACTTTGTCCGCGTCGTGGTTTTCTAGGCATTTGACCATGCGCTGAACATAATCATCGCTGTAGCTCAAATCGTCGTCGCCCAAAAACGGGCAGTTAGACAACCTAAATCTTGCAAGCATTTAATGGCAGGCTGGCTGACCCACAATAAAGGGCCGCAGACATCATGTCAGCGGCCCTTTCTATTCTTCGTTTCACTAATCCGCCGCATGTGCCGTCCGATTAGCGAGCCACTTCAAGGCGGGGTCCGCTTGATCAGAACGTCCGCGCTTTGGGCGCGATTTTCTTCAGGCTGATGCCGCCTTCGTCTTCGGTTGTCAGCGGATCGGCAATGACCGGGCGATAGCTAAGATCAACCTTGTTGCCATCAACACGCGACACTGTGTGGACGCGCCAGTTTTCATCATCACGCTCGGTGAAATCCTCATGCGCGTGCGCGCCGCGGGATTCCTTACGCGCCTCGGCGCCGACAATCGTGGCCAACGCACTTGGCATCAGGTTGGTCAGCTCCAGCGTTTCCATCAGGTCGCTGTTCCAGACCAGCGAGCGGTCGCTGACTTTTAGGTCGTCCATCTTGGCGGCGATCTCCGTCATCTTGTCGACGCCCTCGGCCATGGTTTTTGCTGTCCGGAAGACCGCTGCGTCTTCCTGCATGGTCTTCTGCATCTCAAGACGCAGATCGGCGGTAGCGATTGCACCGCTGGCATTACGTACCGCGTCAAAGCGGTCGAACGCCTTATCGACCGACGCCTGGTTCAGCACCGGGTTCGGTGCCTCGGCATCCACTACCTTGCCCGCTTTGATTGCAGCAGCGCGGCCAAACACCACGAGGTCGATCAGTGAGTTCGAGCCCAGACGGTTCGCCCCGTGAACCGAGGCACAGCCTGCTTCACCCACAGCCATCAATCCGGGGACAACGCCCGTCGGGTTGTCAGCGGTCGGGTTCAGAACCTCACCCCAATAGTTGGTTGGAATGCCGCCCATGTTGTAGTGCACGGTCGGCAGAACCGGTATCGGTTCCTTGGTGACGTCTACGCCCGCAAAGACACGTGCAGACTCGGAAATCCCCGGCAGACGTTCGGCCAGCGCCTCGGCCGGCAGGTGGCTGAGGTTCAGGTGAATGTGGTCGCCACCGTCACCATGGCCGCGACCTTCGCGGATCTCCATCGTCATCGAACGCGAGACGTAATCGCGAGGTGCGAGGTCCTTGTACTGGGGCGCGTAGCGTTCCATGAACCGTTCGCCTTCGCTGTTGGTCAAGTAACCACCCTCGCCTCGCGCACCTTCGGTGATCAGGCAACCCGAGCCGTAGATGCCGGTCGGGTGGAACTGTACGAATTCCATATCCTGCAGCGCCAGACCCGCGCGGGCCACCATGCCGCCGCCATCGCCGGTACAGGTATGGGCCGAGGTCGCGCTGAAATAGGCACGACCATAGCCGCCGGTCGCCAACACCACCATTTTGGCATTGAAGACGTGCATCGTGCCGTCATCCAACTTCCAGCAGACGACGCCCTGACATTGCCCGTCTTCGGACATGATCAGGTCGATGGCAAAGTATTCGATATAGAACTCGGCGTTGTTCTTGAGGCTTTGACCATAGAGCGTGTGCAGGATCGCGTGACCGGTCCGGTCCGCAGCAGCACAGGTCCGCTGCACGGCAGGACCTTCGCCGAATTCGGTGGTGTGACCACCAAACGGGCGTTGATAGATCTTGCCTTCTTCAGTACGGCTGAACGGAACACCGTAGTGTTCCAGCTCATACACGGCCTTGGGTGCCTCACGCGCAAGGTATTCCATTGCATCGGTGTCACCCAGCCAGTCCGAGCCTTTGACGGTGTCGTACATGTGCCACTGCCAGTGGTCCGGACCCATATTGGACAGAGATGCGGCGATCCCGCCCTGCGCGGCAACCGTGTGCGAACGCGTCGGGAACACTTTGGTCACGCACGCTGTACGCAGACCCTGCTCAGCCATGCCCAGCGTGGCGCGCAGACCTGCGCCGCCAGCGCCGACAACAACCACGTCATATTCGTGTGTTTCGTATTCGTATGCAGCTGTCATTTGATTATTTCCTTACCGCGCGTTTCACAGAGCCAGCTTGATCAGGGCAAACAGCCCGGCAGCAATCAATGTGTAGCCAAACGCCGCGACGGCCATGAGGCTCAGCTTTTCTGCGACACCATGAACATAGTCTTCGATCGCAACCTGCGTCTCACGTACCAGATGGATGATAGCGACGACCAAAGTCAGGCCGGTTACAATCGCCGGGAATGGGCGGCTGTAGTAGGTCAGAACCTCTTCGTATGATCTGCCCAATCCGCTTGCGAAGACAAAAACGAAAAGTGGCACCAGAACGACCAGAGCGGCCGAGCTGACCATCATCTGCCAGTGATGATGTGTACCTTCGCCTCCGGCACCGGTACCCTGCGCGCGTTTGCGGTCAGTGAGGTAATTCATGGCCAATCTCCTTAAACCGCAATTGCCGTGATGAAGGCGAGGATGGTGGCCAACACCAGCATGCCGATCCCCATCTTTTCGGAGGTACCGACATCTACGCAATACCCCAGATCCCAGATCACGTGACGCAGACGACCCAGCATGTGATAGAAGATCGCCCAGGTCGCAGCGAACATCACCAGATCACCCAGCCAGCTTCTCATCAGCCCATCGATGAAGTTGAATGCCGTTTCGGATGTTGCCGCCGCCAGGAACCACCAGACGACAAAGAATGCGATCGCTAGCGACGCAATACCCGTGATGCGCACAAGGATCGATGTCATCGAAGTCAGTTGGGGGCGGTAGATCGTGAGGTGAGGTGAAAGAGGGCGGTTGCCCCGATTTACATCGGCCATGTTGGCTCCTTTACGGTTGGCTTCCGAAGGTTTTACTGTTTTTTGCGGTTCTGTCACGTGCTGCAGATGCAAAAAAGTTCACAATTGACGCAAAATGACGGATATTTGCATTATGTGATCACACAAAATAAGCTCGTGATCACAAATTGTTTTCCATCCATCACGATGTTAGCGCCTGCAGATTCGATTCTGTTGTGCGGCTATTTCAAATCAGCGGTTTGCTGGGTCACCTCGCGCAGCAGTTTCTTACGAATCCGCTCGGGGTAATCAGCAAACCCTGAGGCTGAGACGACAAACGCCCCCTCGCCCACGATCACATTTTCAAAGAAATACGCGGTCAGATCCGGTTCGCTTTCTTCGATTGCAATCGCGTTCACCGTTACACCGCGTGTCCGCAGAATTCTGTGCACGTCCGATGGTTCCACCCCCTCGTTCGACACCCCATCGCCAGAGATATCGATCAGGTGGCGTTTGCAATCCGACACCACATCGAAATAGGACATGGTCGTTTCCAGCGCCTCGCCAATTGCGGTGGAAAAGTTGCGCCAGACTCTTGGATCGTTAGCCACCTTCACTGCAAACTGATCAATTGCCTCGAAACTGTCGATCTGTGTCCACGGAACAGTGACCATCTGACGAGAGGACCCTGTCCACTGCACTAGCATCACGCGGGCTTTCCCACGCACCAGCGCCTCGGACACAATTGGATCGCGCAACCCCGCAGCAAGGCCATCCATCTGAATTCGATACTCGGTCGAATCCACCGAGCCTGAGACATCTACAGCCAGCGCTAATGCCAGATCGCAGGCATAAGCGGGTGGCGTCAGACAGGCGCAGGCAACTATCGTGCGAAGCAAGGTCATGACCACAGCCTAACACGATTGGCGCTGGCTGCGATCAAATGAATGTCTCCACGAGTATCAGATCGGCATCAAGGCCCAGTAATCCAGATCAAGCAGGACATTGGGCAGATAACGACCGTCTTCGTTTTTCAACTCAAAAGGCGCGCCGCCCTTTGTGGCGACCAGCCGCAGGCGAACCGCACCAACACCCGGAATGGCAGTTTCCGCCTTATCCAGAACTTCGGACCAGGCTTTGATCGTATCGCCGGCAAAGCAGGGGTTCGCATGCGCGCCACCGTTCAGGCCAACGATCATCTGTGCGTTAGCCAACCCGTTGAACGACAGGGTCCGCGCCATGGAAATCACGTGACCGCCATAGATCAGCCGCCCTTCGGGGCGGAAGGTCAGATCGAAATGCACCTTGGCAGTGTTCTGCCACAGGCGGGTGGCCAGCATATGCTCGGCCTCTTCGACCGTGACGCCATCGACGTGATCAATGGTCTCGCCAATCTCATAGTCGCCCCAGCGATGCGCCTCACCAGCCTGAGCGAAATCGTACTGAGAGAAATCAAGGCCCTCGGGCGCGATCAGATCCTTCGCGTCCAGCGCCTTTTTCAGTTCCGGCACCACAGTCTCGGGTGCGGGCGCATCCAGATCCGATTTCCGCACCATGACCCAGCGCACATATTCGATGACTACTTCATCGCGCTGGTTCAGGCCGCGCGTTCTCACCCAGACGACGCCTGTTTTACCGTTCGAGTTCTGTTTGAGGCCGATCACCTCGGATTCCGAACGCAGCGTATCGCCGGAATAGACCGGCTTTAACCAGCGCCCTTCGGCATAGCCCAGATTGGCCACGGCATTAAGCGAGATATCGGGGACAGTCTTGCCAAACACGACATGAAACGCCGCCAGATCATCAATGGGACTTTGCGGCAGACCACAATTCCGGGCGAATTCGTCCGAGGAATACAGCGCATGCCGCGCCGGATAGAGCGCATGGTACAGCGCCCTCTCGCCATTGGTCACCGTGCGCGGCACGGCATGGTGCAACACCTGACCGATGGAATAGTCCTCGAAAAAGCGGCCCGGATTGGTTTTTGCCATTATTGCTGTCCCAGTTTCATGTCAGGTGAATAGTCGGCCTCGACCTCTTTGGTCACGGCCTGCGCGCAGCGCATCATGCGGCTGTTATCGTCATAGGCATAGGACGGGTCGCCATACAGCTCCCACCCTTTTGCTAGTGCGTCTGTTACTTTGTGGCAGAAGGCGGATGTGTCTTCTTCGGTCAACAAACGATAGAGTTTTGCCATGATGTCAGATCCCTTACGAGGCGAACGGTGACGGACCGACCAGCCCGTGAACGTAACCGATGACACCCATCAGCACGATCGAGGCCACAAAGAACATCGCGTCCTTGCCATAGGTGCCGGGTTCACCGGGCGTCCAGTCAGGTTCAGACTTGTTGATTACGATCACCTCAACCACAGCCCAGGCCAACAATCCGCCAAACAGGATGATCGAGGCCAGATCTCCATTCACCAGCAAATGCGCAAAAGCCCACAGCTTGAACCCGCCAAGCATCGGATGGCGGAGCTTGTTCAGAATACGGCCCTTGGTTCCGGCGGGGCTCAACATGAAGATCGCGATCAACACCAGCAGGTTGTTGATGTGAATCATGAAGGTCGGCGGAGCCCAGACATAGATGAAGTCGGTCATGCGATAACCGAAGATCATCAGCAAAATCGACGCGACCAAAGCTAGCGCAACCGCGCCCTTGCCAGCGTCGCCCATTGCGGCGCGCCGCGCCGGCATCACACGTTTGAACAGATGTGCGGCCCACCATAGTGCCACGCCGAGAATCAGAAGAACAAAGCCCATGCTGGCTTACCCCGCTTGCAAAGCTGTAATCGCCTCCGCTTTTGCCAGAATATCGCGGGCAGTTACAACGTGCAGATTTTCCACGATCTTGCCATCGACCACGGCAACGCCCTGCCCTTGTGCCTCGACCTCTTCAAAGGCGGCAATCTGGCGGCGGGCCAGATCAATCTCGGTCTCGGACGGTGCATAGGCTGCGTTGGTGACATCGACCTGCGCGGGGTGGATCAATGTCTTGCCGTCAAAGCCCATGTCTCGGCCTTGCGCACATTCGGTGGCCAGACCTTCGACGTCCTTGAATGCGTTATAGACACCGTCAACAATGATCAGCCCCTCGGCCTTGGCGGCCAGCAGGCACAGACCCAGCGAAGTCATCAGCGGCAGGCGGTCCGGGCGGAAGCGGGTTTGCAGTTCTTTCGCAAGATCGTTAGTGCCCATGACGAACCCGGCCATCAATGGATGAGCGGCGATCTCGGCCGCGTTCAGCATCCCGCGTGGGGTTTCCATCATCGCCCAGATTGGCAGGTCACCGGTAATCGCGGCCAGCGCGTCCACATCGGCAGCCGAATTCACCTTGGGCAGCAGGACCACATCGGCATCCATTTCACGCACGGCCTCTGCGTCTGCACGGCCCCATTCGGTATCCAGACCGTTGATGCGCACGATTTTGACCCGTTCGCCATAGCCGCCCGCGGCCAGAGCCGCCTTAAGCGTTTCGCGTGCATTGCCCTTCTCATCGGCAGACACCGCGTCTTCAAGATCAAAAATGATCGCATCCACAGGCAGGGTGCGCGCCTTGTCCAGCGCCCGGTCTTTCGAACCGGGGATATATAGAACAGAGCGATAGGGGCGCTGGCGCGGGTCCATTGGCTTCTCCCGAAGAAATAAAGTTGCGCGGAATGGGGCATTTTTTGCCGGAAAGTTCAAGCGCAAAATCGCCGCATCGCAGCATTCGCGACGCAACGTGCGTTCCTTTAACGGAATTTCGGTTCGCGGTCGGCACCCTGACCGGCAAATGAAATCGAAAAGGGTCGAACATGCACAAGACACTGCTGAAGATGACGATGGGCCTTGGAATCATGGTTCTGGCTGCACAACAGGCCCACGCCCGCAACTGCGCACCACGTGACGAGGTGATAAAACGGCTGACCGAAACTTACGGCGAAACGCGCCAGGGGATCGGCATCGCGCGTCAAGGCGCGGTGATGGAGCTTTATGCGTCGGACCAAAGCGGCAGCTGGACGATCACCGTGACACTGCCGGATGGAATGACCTGCCTTGTTGCCTCGGGTCAGGCTTATGAAATGATCGCCGATGCCCTGCCGCCCAACGTCTGATCAGGTCAAAGCGTCCCAGATCAGTTTACTGCCCGTGAGCGTCAGCAGCACATAGGCGATGCCAAAGAACAGGCGCTCGGACAGCATGAAATGCGCCCGCACCCCCAACCATGCTCCAAGAATCGCGAACGGGGCCAGCAACAGATCAGCCCAAGCGGTGTGCCACGTGAAAAGGCCGAGATAGGCGTAAGGCACAAATTTCGTGATGTTGATGACCCAGAAGGCCAATACAGTGCTGGCCTGAAACTCGGTCTTCGACAGGCGTTGCGACAGCAGGTAAACGGCGGCTGGCGGGCCGCCCGCATGGCTAACAAAGCTGGTGAAGCCAGCAACCAGTCCAGCGAACAGTCCGGCGGGGGCAGGCAGTCTGTTTGTGAAGCCGCGCACCCAGCCTTTGGATTGACTGACGTGCCAAACGACAAAACCAATGGAAATCCCCCCGATCAGTAGGCGCAGCAGATCATCATCGGTGGCGCGATAAAGCCATGCGCCCAACGCCACGCCAGGCACGGCCCCAAGGATCAACAGGCGCGAATCCGGCCAGCTCCAGCGTTTCCAATAGGGCCCAAGTGTTGCAACATCGATCACCATCAAGATCGGCAGCATGAGAGCCAGTGCCTGCCCCGGCTCCAATATCAACGCCAGAATCGATGAGGACGCAAAGGCCACGCCTGAGCCAAAGCCACCCTTCGAAATACCCGCAAATATCACAGCCGGTATCGCTACAACAAAAAACATCAGGTTCAATTCGAACATGCAGCGCCCCGGTTTCGGCCTGTATCCTTGGCCGTTTAGCGCAATCAGCCCAGGCAGTGCAAACGGTATGCGGTTGCATGCCGCGCCGCTGAACACTTGCGCGAAAGCCATTTAGCGACTAGCACAGCCGCGATTTCAATTCCGACCGGAGATTTTCCAAATGGCCAGACCCAAGATTGCGCTTATCGGCGCTGGGAACATCGGCGGCACGCTTGCGCACCTCGCAGCTGTCAAAGAACTGGGTGACGTTGTCCTGTTCGACATCGCAGACGGGCTGCCGCAGGGCAAAGCGCTCGACATCGCCGAATCCGGCCCTTCGGAAGGGTTCGACGCAGCCATGTCCGGCACCAGCGACTATGCCGATATCGCAGGCGCAGACGTCTGCATCGTCACCGCTGGCGTGGCCCGCAAACCCGGCATGAGCCGTGATGACCTGCTGGGCATCAACCTGAAAGTCATGAAGTCGGTCGGCGAAGGCATCGCAGCCCACGCACCCGACGCGTTCGTGATCTGCATCACCAACCCGCTGGATGCGATGGTCTGGGCTCTGCGCGAATTCTCGGGTCTGCCGCACAACAAGGTCTGTGGCATGGCTGGCGTTCTGGACTCAGCCCGTTTCGCGCACTTCCTGTCGGAAGAGTTCAACGTCTCGATGCGTGACGTCACCGCGTTTGTTCTGGGCGGCCACGGCGACACAATGGTGCCGTCGGTGCGTTATTCGACCGTAGCAGGCATCCCCCTACCCGATCTGGTCGAGATGGGCTGGACCACACAGGACAAGCTGGACGCCATCGTTCAGCGCACCCGTGATGGCGGTGCCGAAATCGTTGGCCTGCTGAAAACTGGCTCGGCTTACTATGCGCCTGCCACTTCGGCGATCGAAATGGCCGAAGCCTATCTGAAAGACCAGAAACGCGTTCTGCCCTGCGCTGCATATTGCAGCGGTGAGCTGGGCGTAGACGGTCTGTATGTGGGCGTACCCACCGTGATCGGTGCCGGTGGTGTCGAACGGATCGTCGACATCAAGCTGAACGAAGACGAACAAGCCGGGTTCGACAATTCGGTCAACGCCGTCAAAGGCCTGATCGAAGCGTGCAAGGGCATCGACAGCTCGCTGGCCTGATCCCTCTGCAGCGGTAATTCAGAACCCGGTTCACCATTGGTGAGCCGGGTCTTTCTTTGGACGATTACGGCGCCATTGAATCCACATGTCCCCGGCGCAGCTGCCATGAAAACGTTTGAATCCGCCGTCTCGGCGGACTGGCTAGGTTTAGCGCTAGCTGAAATCTCTCTTTATTCTAAAGGCCGTCATCGACGACGAATCAAAGGGGTGACCTTCATTGCATTTTGTGATCACACCCAAAAAAACCGTGATCACAAATAATGAAAATCTTCGTGAAAAACTGCTTCCCTGTCAAAAAACCCTTTAAACTTGCCCCCTAGACACCCCTATAACGGTGTAACGCAGTCAGACAGGACAGTTTCGATGAACATTCACGAATATCAGGCCAAAGCGCTTCTTCGCAGCTATGGCGCTCCGGTCTCCGAAGGTCGCGCGGTTCTGCGCGCTGAGGAAGCCAAAACCGCAGCCGGTGAGCTGGATGGCCCGCTCTGGGTTGTCAAAGCACAGATCCACGCGGGTGGCCGTGGCAAGGGCTCCTTCAAAGAGGCTGACGCCGGTGAAAAAGGCGGTGTTCGTCTGACCAAGTCGGTGGAAGAAGCATCCGAGGAAGCCAAGAAGATGCTGGGCCGTACGTTGGTCACGCATCAAACCGGCCCCGCGGGCAAGCAAGTCAACCGCATCTACATCGAAGCCGGTTCCGGCATCGAACGTGAACTGTACCTTGCCCTGCTGGTGGATCGCCAGACCAGCCGCATCTCGTTCGTCTGCTCCACAGAAGGTGGCATGGACATTGAAGAGGTTGCTGCTGCAACGCCCGAGAAAATCCTGTCCTTCTCGGTCGATCCGGCAACAGGCTATCAGCCCTATCATGGCCGCCGCATCGCCTTTTCGCTGGGGCTGGAGGGCGCGCAGGTCAAACAGTGCGTCAAACTGATGAGCCAGCTGTACGCCGCCTTCGTCGAGAAGGACATGGAGATGCTGGAAATCAACCCGCTGATCGTGTCCGACAAGGGCGACCTCAAAGTGCTGGACGCCAAGGTCGGCTTTGACGGTAACGCGGTTTACCGCCATCCGGATATTGCCGAGCTGCGCGACACGACCGAGGAAGACCCCAAGGAACTTGAAGCCTCTAAGTACGACCTGAACTACATCGCGCTGGATGGTGAGATCGGCTGTATGGTGAACGGTGCCGGTCTGGCGATGGCGACAATGGACATTATTAAGTTGTATGGCGCCGAGCCTGCCAACTTCCTCGACGTTGGTGGTGGTGCCACCAAAGAGAAAGTGACCGAAGCGTTCAAGATCATCACCTCGGACCCGCAGGTCAAAGGCATTCTGGTCAACATCTTCGGCGGCATCATGCGCTGTGACGTGATTGCCGAGGGCGTTGTCGCCGCGGTGAAAGAAGTCGGCCTCAAAGTTCCGCTGGTTGTGCGTCTTGAAGGCACGAATGTCGAGAAGGGCAAAGAGATCATCAACACCTCTGGCCTGGACGTGATCGCGGCGGACAACCTGAAAGACGGTGCCGAGAAGATCGTGAAGGCCGTCAAAGGCTAATCCCAATTCCGTGGGGTGGGATTTGCCCACCTTTCCGACGAATTCAGGCAGGCTCAGGCCCGCTTAAAACAGGAGAATGCCAAATGGCAGTCCTCATCGACGAAAATACCAAAGTGATCTGTCAGGGCTTTACTGGCTCGCAGGGCACATTCCACAGCGAACAGGCCATCGCGTATGGCACCAAGATGGTCGGCGGCGTGACCCCCGGCAAAGGCGGGATGACCCATCTTGACCTGCCCGTATTCAACTCGGTCCACGAGGCCAAGCGTGTGACCGAAGCCAACGCCAGCGTGATCTATGTGCCGCCGCCCTTTGCGGCAGACTCGATCCTCGAAGCGATTGATGCCGAGATGGAGGTGATCGTCTGCATCACCGAAGGCATCCCGGTTCTGGACATGATGAAGGTGAAGCGCGCTCTAGAGGGCAGCAAGTCACGCCTGATCGGCCCGAACTGCCCCGGTGTGATCACGCCCGACGCCTGCAAGATCGGCATCATGCCCGGCCACATTCACAAACGCGGGAGTGTGGGTGTCGTTTCCCGCTCGGGTACGCTTACTTATGAAGCTGTGAAACAGACAACAGACGTAGGCCTGGGTCAGTCCACCTGCGTGGGTATCGGCGGCGACCCGATCAAAGGCACCGAGCATATCGACGTGTTGGAATGGTTCCTGGCCGATGACGAAACCGAGTCGATCATCATGATCGGTGAGATCGGTGGCTCGGCCGAAGAGGAAGCCGCGCAGTTCCTAGCGGATGAGGCCAAGAAAGGCCGCAAGAAGCCGACCGCCGGTTTCATCGCAGGCCGCACAGCCCCTCCGGGCCGCCGCATGGGCCACGCGGGCGCGATTGTCGCCGGTGGCAAAGGCGGTGCCGAGGACAAGATCGAAGCCATGCGCTCAGCCGGTATCGTTGTGGCCGAAAGCCCCGCCCAGCTGGGTGAGGCTGTGCTGGAAGCGATTGGGTAACCCCGCACATACCATGTGTAGGCCGGGCTTCTGCCCGGCTTGCATTCACGAGCAACTGAGACAGTCAGAGGGTCTTACATCGGCATGAACTTGAAACGGTTGTCAGCTATACTGTTTGCTATGCCGATGGCGCTCGTTGCGCCGTCTACCGCTAGTGCGATTGATTTTTGGAAGACAATTGGCTTGTGTTCCGCCGGGCTTCAAGCGGAGTCCTTGGAGGCTAACTTTCAAGAGTTTGGCTGGCAGGTGCAAAAACCAGAAGAGAAACGCGCGCTCGACCACTCCGCCATGTTCAATCTGCACTACGGTTTGGCTTGGGGAAAAAACAGTGACTACGACATCGTCCGAGAGTTGTCGTCCCGCGAGTTTCTTGCCAAGCCCGCCGACCCGTATAATCGGGACTTTTACTTTAGCGATCCTAAAGGCGATGCGGTACTGACTGTTCGGTTGCTTGACCAACAGCAGTCGTGCTTTTTGACGTCAAGCCGTCCTCCCTTCAAGGTTGTCAAAGTACGTCAAGCTGAAGAAGTGCGGGATTTTCAAATCGGCAAATTCAGAAAAGATAATACGCAGATAACTCTCTATAATACCCGAGCAATAGCAAACATGGCGTACGAACGGTTTGAAAATGCAACTGTCGACCTGCGTCTCGTATTTGTTGCTTCTGTATCCAACTCTGGAAACGCACAGCAATGACCTTCTCCGACGCCATACGCACCTGTTTTTCCAAGTTCTTCACCTTCTCGGGTCGCGCCTCGCGGCCCGAATACTGGTTCTTTTTCCTGTTCATCGTAATCTGGAACATCATCGCCGGGATCATCGACTGGCAGTTCTTCACTCAGGTCTCGGTCAGCCAGACTGACGAGGTCAAAGCGGTCACTGCGACGTCCTCTGCGCCAGTACAAAGCATCGTTGGCCTGATCGTGTTCATCCCGCATCTGGCCGTCGCGTGGCGGCGGATGCATGATACCGGGCGCAGCGGGCTTTTTGCCTTGCTACCGATCCTGCTGATCCTCGGTGCCGGGGCGGTTCTGTTCTTCGGCATCGGCCTTGCCTCCAGTTTCCAGCATGGCGGCAATCTGGACATCCTGTTCACCCGCGCCACGTTGCTGGTCGTTATCCCGACACTGCTTGTTTTGTTTGTGTCGCCCCTCCTGGTTCTGTGGTGGCTGACCCGCCCCAGCCAGCCAGGCACCAATCAATACGGTCCCAACCCACATGAGGTAGCCCAATGACCGAACATACGCCCAACTCTGCCTTTCATGCCTCAAGCTTTATGCAGGGGCATAATGCCGAATATCTGGAGCAGCTATATGCCCAGTACACCAAGGACCCGAACGCGGTGGATGCTGCCTGGGTCGAGTTCTTCCGGCAGATGGGCGACGCCACACCGGACGTCCAGCGCGAGGCCGAAGGGCCGTCCTGGGCACGGACCGACTGGCCTCCGATGCCGACGGATGATCTGACTGGTGCATTGACGGGAGAATGGGCCGAAATCGATGCTAAGGCAGCGGGCGACAAGATCAAGGACAAGGCCGAGGCCAAGGGCGTTCAGGTAAGCGAAGATCAGATCAAACGTGCGGTTCTGGACAGTCTTCGCGCCCTGATGCTGATCCGGGCCTATCGCATCCGGGGCCATCTAGCCGCTGAACTGGACCCGTTGGGCATGCGTGCCGCCAGCACTCACCCCGAGCTGGACCCGAAGACGTATGGCTTTACCGAAGCCGACATGGACCGCCCGATCTTTATCGACAACGTGCTGGGTTTGCAGATGGCCAGCATGCGCCAGATTGTCGAGATCGTTAAGCGGACCTATTGCGGTACGTTCGCGCTACAGTACATGCATATCTCAAATCCGGAAGAAGCCGCATGGCTGAAAGAGCGGATCGAAGGGTATGGCAAGGAAATCCAGTTCACCAAGGAAGGCCGCAAGGCGATCCTGAACAAGATGGTCGAGGCCGAAGGCTTCGAAAAGTTCCTGCACGTGAAATACATGGGCACCAAGCGGTTTGGTCTGGACGGAGGCGAGGCGTTGATCCCCGCGATGGAGCAGATCATCAAGCGCGGCGGTGCGCTGGGTGTCAGTGATATCGTCATCGGTATGCCCCATCGCGGCCGGTTGAACATCCTGGCCAACGTGATGCGCAAACCCTATCGCGCCATCTTCAACGAGTTTCAAGGCGGCAGCTTCAAACCCGAAGATGTAGATGGTTCTGGCGATGTGAAATACCACCTCGGGGCCTCAAGCGACCGCGAGTTTGATGGCAATTCCGTCCACCTGTCGCTGACAGCAAACCCGTCTCACCTTGAGGCGGTGAACCCGGTCGTACTGGGCAAGGTCCGCGCCAAGCAGGATCAGTTGGGCGACGAAGATCGCACCAGGGTCATGGGCATCCTGTTGCACGGTGATGCAGCTTTTGCTGGTCAGGGTGTTGTGGCCGAAGGGTTCGGCCTGTCCGGCCTCAAGGGCCACAAGACCGGCGGCACAATGCATATCGTGGTGAACAACCAGATCGGTTTTACCACCGCACCACATTTCAGCCGTTCCAGCCCCTACCCCACAGATATTGCCCTTATGGTTGAGGCACCGATCTTCCATGTAAACGGTGACGATCCCGAGGCTGTGACCCACGCTGCCAAAGTGGCGACCGAGTTCCGTCAGAAGTTCCACAAGGACGTTGTCATCGATATCTTCTGCTATCGCCGGTTCGGGCATAACGAGGGCGATGAGCCCATGTTCACCAACCCGATCATGTACAAGAAGATCAAGACACATAAGACCACGCTGTCGCTGTACACCGAACGTTTGGTCAAAGATGGCCTGATTCCCGAGGGTGAGATCGAGGATTTGAAGGCCGCCTTCCAGGCCCATCTGAATGATGAGTTCGAGGCGGGCAAGGACTATAAACCCAACAAGGCTGACTGGCTGGACGGGCGTTGGTCGCATCTGGACAAAAACAAAGAAGAATATGTCCGCGGCGACACTGCAATTAAACCAGAAACACTGGCCCAAATTGGCAACGCGCTGAGCCACGCACCCGAAGATATCGCAGTGCACCGGACCGTCGCGCGTCTTCTGGATCACAAGAAACAGATGTTCGAAAGCGGCAAAGGATTTGATTGGGCCACTGGAGAGGCACTGGCCTTCGGCTCGCTGCTGACCGAAGGCTATCCTGTCCGCCTGTCAGGGCAGGATGCGACACGCGGGACGTTCAGCCAGCGTCATTCGGGTTTTGTGCATCAGGAAACTGAAGAGCGGTACTATCCGCTGAACAACATTCGCGAAGGCCAGTCTAAATACGAAGTGATTGACTCGATGCTCAGCGAATATGCGGTTCTGGGTTTTGAATACGGGTTTTCGTTGGCCGAGCCAAATGCACTGACCCTGTGGGAGGCACAGTTTGGCGATTTTGCCAACGGCGCGCAGATCATGTTCGACCAGTTCATCAGTTCGGGCGAAAGCAAGTGGCTACGGATGTCCGGTTTGGTTTGCCTGTTGCCGCACGGTTTCGAAGGGCAAGGACCGGAACACTCGTCCGCACGTCTGGAACGGTTCCTGCAGATGTGTGGTCAGGACAACTGGATCGTGGCCAATTGTACGACACCGGCGAACTATTTCCACATCCTGCGCCGTCAGTTGCACCGCACCTTCCGCAAGCCGCTGATCCTGGTGACGCCGAAATCGCTGCTGCGCCACAAGATGGCGGTCAGCAAGGCAGAAGAGTTCACCACAGGCTCTAGCTTCCACCGCGTGTTGTGGGACGACGCACAACAAGGAAATTCGGACACCCAACTGGTCAAGGACGACAAGGTTAAACGCGTGGTGATGTGTTCCGGAAAGGTCTACTACGACCTGCTGGAAGAACGCGATGCGCGCGGTATCGACGATGTCTATCTGATGCGGATCGAGCAGTTCTATCCCTTCCCGGCGCATTCGCTGATCAACGAGCTTGAGCGCTTTAAGGGTGCCGAGATGATCTGGTGTCAGGAAGAGCCCAAGAACCAGGGCGCCTGGACCTTTATCGAGCCGAATATCGAGTGGGTTCTGACCCGCATCGGTGCCAAGCACACCAGGCCGCGTTATGTCGGCCGCGCCACATCGGCCTCTCCCGCGACGGGTCTGGCCAGCCAACACAAAGCCCAACAAGAAGCGCTGGTCGACGAAGCGCTGAGCATTGAAGGAAAATAATCGATGTCCATTGAAGTTCGAGTTCCCACGCTTGGCGAGTCGGTGACCGAAGCCACGGTTGCGACATGGTTCAAAAAACCCGGCGACGCCGTAGCCGTTGATGAAATGTTGTGCGAGTTGGAGACCGACAAGGTCACAGTCGAAGTTCCTTCTCCCGCTGCTGGCGTGATGGGCGAAATCGTCGCCGCCGAAGGTGAAACCGTTGGCGTTGACGCGCTGCTGGCCACTATTGCCGCAGGCGAAGGCGCAGCCCCTGCCCCGGCAGCAGCTCCGGCCCCGACTGCGGCGGCAGCTCCGGTGGCGTCGGGCGGCAGTGTCGACGTGATGGTGCCAACCTTGGGTGAATCCGTGACCGAAGCGACTGTTTCGACATGGTTCAAGCAGGTCGGTGACAGCGTCGCGCAGGATGAGATGCTGTGCGAGCTGGAAACAGACAAGGTCTCGGTCGAGGTTCCCGCCCCGGCTGCAGGCGTTCTGGCAGAAATCGTCGCCCCCGAAGGCGCGACAGTCGAAGCTTCGGCCAAACTGGCGGTGATTGCAGGCGCAGCGGCTGGGTCAGCTGCTGCTCCGGCTCCTGCGGCAGCAACCCCGGCTGCAGCAGCAAGCACCGGCAAGGACATTGCCAACGCCCCGTCCGCCGAAAAGGCTATGGCAGAGGCAGGTTTGTCTGCGGATCAGGTCACCGGCACCGGTCGGGATGGCAGGATCATGAAAGAAGATGTGGCCCGAGCAGCGGCAACAGCAGCTGCCCCGGCGCCCGCTGCGGCAGCTCCGGCCCCGGCACAAGCGCCACGGGCACCGGTTGCTGCGCAGGATGCGGCCCGTGAAGAGCGCGTGCGGATGACCCGCCTGCGCCAGACCATCGCCAAGCGTTTGAAGGATGCGCAGAACACGGCTGCAATCCTGACCACCTTCAATGAGGTGGACATGACCGAGGTGATGGCCCTGCGCAACGAATACAAAGACCTGTTCCAGAAGAAACACGGTGTGAAGCTGGGCTTTATGTCCTTCTTCACCAAGGCGTGCTGCCACGCGCTGAAAGAGGTTCCCGAAGTCAACGCCGAGATTGACGGCACAGACATCGTCTACAAGAACTTCGTTCACATGGGCGTCGCCGCCGGTACGCCTCAGGGTCTGGTTGTTCCGGTCATCCGAGACGCCGACAGCATGTCCTTTGCCGATATCGAAAAGGCCATTGCCGAAAAGGGCAAGCGCGCCCGTGATGGCAAATTGTCCATGGCAGAGATGCAGGGCGGCACCTTCACTATCTCGAATGGTGGTGTCTATGGCTCGCTGATGTCGTCGCCGATCCTGAACCCACCACAATCGGGTATCCTTGGCATGCACAAGATCCAGGACCGTCCGATGGTCATCAATGGTGAGATCAAGATCCGCCCGATGATGTATCTGGCACTGTCCTATGACCACCGGATTGTTGACGGCAAGGGCGCGGTGACGTTCCTTGTACGTGTGAAAGAGGCGCTGGAAGACCCGCGCCGTCTGCTGATGGATCTGTAATCATGGCGACACATGTACTCTGGCAAGCCGACGTGGCCGACTTTGATGTCTGGCTGAAGGTGTTTGAAGAAGACAAACCGATGAGAGAGGCCGCGGGCATCCGCGACCTCCATATCTGGAAAGACCCTGATCGCAAGGACCACGCGGTCGCGTTGTTCGAGATCACCGATCTCGACCGAGCCCAGAGCTTCATCGAATCCGAAGAGCTGGCCATGCACCACGAACGTGGTGGCGTGGCACATATCCAGACCAAGGTTCTGGACCCTGTCTGAAAGCATTAGGCTGCGCCTCCCATTGGGGGCGCGGCACAAACGGATAACGCGATGACTTTCGACAGCTCAAAGGGAACCACTGGATGACCACGGAACTAACCGTCCTGACCCTTGCCGCATTACTTTGGGTCGCGCAATTCGTGGTCTATCTGGCTGCCGGGCACGGTAAGATTGACCTTGGCCTTGCGGTTGGCCCGCGAGATATTCCTTTTGACAAACCGGGGGTTTCGGGGCGTCTGCACCGTGCCCTCAGCAACCACACCGAAGGGTTGGTTCTGTTCGCAATTGCGGCGCTTGTCGTGACGGTTTCGGGCCAGTCGAACGGGCTCACTGCGGCCTGTAGCTGGATCTATTTGATCGCCCGCATCCTCTACGTCCCCGCCTACGCATTGGGTTGGACGCCTTGGCGAACTGTGATTTGGATTGTTGGCTTGTTGGCCAACACCGTAATGTTGCTGGCGGCTGTCTTTTGATTCAGTCGCTGGCGTGGATAAAGTAATGGGGAAACGCCCTGGCGCGCATACAAATGTCGCCATCCCCGTAATCGATAAGGACCTGACACATGGCAAATTATGACGTTATCGTAATCGGATCAGGCCCCGGCGGCTATGTTTGCGCCATCCGTTGCGCTCAGCTGGGCCTGAAGACTGCCTGCGTCGAAGGGCGTGAAACTCTGGGCGGCACGTGCCTGAACGTGGGCTGTATCCCGTCCAAGGCGCTGCTGCATGCCAGCCATCAACTGCACGAGGCCGAGCATAACTTTGCCAAGATGGGCCTGAAGGGCAAAAGCCCCTCGGTCGATTGGAAACAGATGCAGGGCTACAAGCAGGAAACGATCGACGGCAATACCAAGGGTATCGAGTTCCTGTTCAAGAAAAACAAGATCGACTGGTTGAAAGGCTGGGGCTCGATCCCTGCCGCGGGTCAGGTCAAAGTGGGTGATGAGGTTCACACCGCAAAGAACATCATCATCGCATCCGGGTCCGAACCGTCCTCTCTGCCCGGTGTCGAGGTGGACGAAAAGGTTGTGGTGACTTCGACCGGAGCTTTGTCCCTGAACAAGGTTCCAAAGAAGTTGGTGGTGATCGGCGCGGGCGTGATCGGACTGGAATTGGGCTCGGTCTATCAGCGTCTGGGCGCTGAGGTGACTGTGGTCGAATTCCTCGACGCGATCACCCCCGGCATGGACCCCGAAGTTCAGAAGACCTTCCAGCGCATCCTCAAGAAACAAGGCCTTAAATTTGTCATGGGTGCGGCGGTTCAAAAGACCGAAGCCACCAAGACCAAGGCCAAAGTGACTTACAAGCTGCGCAAGGATGACAGCGAACATGTGATCGAAGCTGATACAGTTCTGGTCGCCACCGGGCGCAAACCGTACTCGGATGGTTTGGGTCTGGAAGCGTTGAGTGTTGAAATGACACCGCGTGGTCAGATCAAGGTGGGGGCCGATTGGCAGACAAACGTGCCGGGCATCTACGCTATCGGTGACGTGACCGAAGGCCCCATGCTGGCGCACAAGGCCGAAGATGAAGGTATGGCCGCAGCCGAGCAGGTTGCGGGCAAGCATGGGCACGTGAACTACGGCGTCATCCCGGGTGTGATCTACACATGGCCCGAGGTCGCCAATGTTGGCGAAACCGAAGAGACGCTGAAAGAACAGGGGCGCGCCTATAAGGTCGGCAAGTTTATGTTCATGGGCAACGGCCGCGCCAAAGCGAACTTAATGACCGATGGGTTTGTCAAAATCCTGGCCGACAAGGAAACTGATCGCATTCTGGGCTGCCACATCATCGGCCCCGGTGCGGGCGATCTGATTCATGAAGTCTGTGTGGCGATGGAGTTCGGCGCCTCGGCCGAAGATCTGGCCCTGACCTGCCACGCCCACCCAACTTATTCGGAAGCCGTGCGTGAGGCTGCGTTGGCCTGTGGCGACGGACCGATTCACAGTTAATATTAAACCCCGGCCGCCGTCAGGTTGCCGGGGTTAACCACGCGTCCAGATAGATTTCCAACCTGTCTGAAAAACTCTCTGCTTCATGCAGAGCGCAGAACTTCAGCGACATTGACTGAATAGCAAAAGCCTGAACCCCCTCGGCCAACAAGTCGGGGGAAATGTCCTTGCGCACCTTCGCGGTTTCCAACCAACCAGCGACCAGTCGGACATAGCGTTCGAAGCAACGCGCTATGGGCCCGATCTCGGTTATTGCGGTAGCGCCTGAGTACCGGATGATCAGATCGAACACATAACGCTCTGACGTCATGAAGGCGTGGATCGGTTGCAGGGCATCGGCGATTTCGGGGGCTGTGCGTGGGGCGGGGCCCTGTTCGACCTGATCGAAACAGGCAACCAGCCTCTCACCAATCAGCATTTCCATCAGCGCGTCTTTGTCCCGGAAATGCGCAAAAAAGGTTCCCTTTGCGACCCCGGCTGCCTGAACCACGTCTTCCACTCGCAAAGCCTGATAGCCGTTTCTTTCGATAACGTCCTCTGCCGCCTCAATTAATCGGGCGCGCGTTTTAAGGGTTCTCTTTTGAACTGTCTTTTGCATATGCCCTGTTCGCATGTTTTTTGACCGTGGTCAAATTTTGTAATTGACCGTGGTCATTTTTTCCACTTATAAACTGACCATGGTCATTTTTGGAGATTCGCGATGCAACCTAAGAAAATCCTGATCCTCGACGGACACCCAGGCGAAACCAGCCTGTCCCGAACATTTGCTGAAACCTATGCTGACGCGGCCAAACGACAGGGGCACGACGTTCGCATGATTCACCTAAGCGACCTGCAATTTGACCATGACTTCGGTCAGGGAAACTATGAGGACTTCAAACCGTTGGAACCCGCATTGGAACAAGTGCTGCAGGATCTTGAATGGAGCGAACACCTTGTCCTGACGGCACCGATGTGGTGGGGCGGCTTGCCGGCCAAGCTGAAAGGTTTGATTGACCGGGCATTCATCCCCGGACGCACCTTCGACACGCGGAATACTACAAGGATCGGCTTTCCAGCACCTATGCTGACAGGGCGCACAGCGCGGGTCATCCTGACCTCGGACACGCCGGGCTGGTTCATGCGTTTGATCTACAGGCAAGCCCTGATCCGCCAGATCCGCGATCAGATTCTGGGATTTGTCGGCTTCAAACCGACCCGGTTCACTTACTTTTCGGGCGCCAGCTATCCCAAACCCGGCAGCGTGGATCGTTGGATATCAAAGGTAGCCCGGATCGGTGCCGCGGCAGCCTGATCCCGTGCTTACCCGACCTATTCAAGGCCGCTCATAAAGTTGCGCTCGCCTACGGCGGCAGGTCGATCCAATAGTGAATTCAATATGGGACAACCCGGGCGCAACCGGGTGGTCGACCGATTAACATTATTCCGCTGGCTCGTTGGTGACAGAGTTAGATTGAGCCGACGGCTTTTTGGGCCGGAACAGACGCCACGCATCCTGGAACGGCAACACGTACAGTTTCAGGCAAGAGTCCAACCTCAGGCCGTTGTCCTTTTCCGTTACACCAAATTTCACGTCCCTGTTGTCTTCAGGCATCACGTAAGTGCCGAAAACCACATCCCAGAATGGGAACATGAAAGCAAAGTTCTTGTCCAGGTGATCCGGGTGACAGCTGTGATGCACGTGATGATGCGCGGGTGACGGAAATACTTTTGACCAAACACCGGGCCAACGCAGCCATATA
Organism: Ruegeria sp. CDSA246; assembly: GCF_059611225.1. Classification (NCBI taxonomy): domain Bacteria; kingdom Pseudomonadati; phylum Pseudomonadota; class Alphaproteobacteria; order Rhodobacterales; family Roseobacteraceae; genus Ruegeria; species Ruegeria sp. CDSA246. The sequence goes on from NZ_JBXWPD010000007.1 coordinate 151,844, forward strand.
TGGGAATGGCGCAAATTATAGCCCGCGAAGTTAAACAGGAACATAAAAACCGGAACGCCCAAAATAACAGGTAGGTTGGGGTGATACCCCAAGATCCGGAAAGTGAAGCCGGTGATAGCCCCCCCGCCCAAACCAATCAAAATATTGTAAAAAAAATTATCAATCGGATGCTCGCGGAAGTTGGAAATCGGGTGCATCACTTCAGCGCTGTGATGGACTTTGTGAAATTGCCACAAAAGCGGGATTTTATGCTGTAGATAGTGCGCAAAAAAGCCAAGAAAATCTGCGACAAGGAACAGTACAGCCATATACGCAACGGTGATACCGGCGCCTGTCCAACCCTCTAAGGATTGTGCCGGAGCAGCTTCATTGATACTGAACCCGCCGCTCGCCCAATAGTAGGACAGAGCCGCAGCAGCAGCGGACAGGCCAATCATCAAGAAGTGACCAATAAACATATGAAAAAAGAAGTATCGGACATCAAGCCAAGCTGATGGGTGCCTCCAGACCTTTTTAGGGAACAGAAAACCAACAAAGCTCTTTTCGCCCAAAACCTCAGATGTGTTTTTTCGATTTCTGACGTAAATCCAGAACGCGATCAAAACCGAACTGCACAAATAAACGTAGTAGATTCGATTAACGGGATCGAACGGATACATAAGTACATTCCGAACGTGTTCAAAAAACGAGTTCAGAAGGGATTGTAACTGCTGCATTGTGGCCTCGGATCGTTTTTTACATCCTTAATTTTGGCCGAGCATTTGTCCACACTAGTGACAATTCCGTGACGATTTGTGGTCAGTTCACCACATCGTCTTTGCGGCGCGCGCACCCCATTCGCGATCATATTGCGTGCCGCCTTCCTCGCCGCCCGACGCCTCGGCGAGGATTTCACCGACGGTCGGCACATGCGCGGTCTCGTCGCCACTGACCCAGGTACGGGCGCGCATCAAAGCGCGGGCGCATTGGGTGTAAATCTCAGTGATTTCTATAACGATTACTGTTGCTGGTTTTTTGCCCTGCTTTTCGAACTGCGCGCGCAAATTTTCATCAGCCGTCACATGCGCCGTGCCATTCAATCGCACGACACTGTTGGACCCCGGCACCATGAACATCAACGACACTCGCGGGTCGCGCACGATATTGCGCAGACTGTCCAGCCGGTTATTTCCGCGCCAGTCAGGCATCGCCAGTGTGTGCGGATCAAGTTCCAGTACAACCGGGCCGTCGTCACCTCGCGGGCTGCCATCGACACCCTCGGGCCCGACGGTGCTGAGGATGCACAGGCGCGACGCCATGATCCATTTGCGATAAAGCGGAGTAAGGTGTCTGGCCACTTTGCGCAGTGAAGGCGCGCCCGGTGTGCCGTAGAGCGCCTCAAGCGTTTCGATGTTCTTAATGAGCTCCATCCGGTTCAAACCCCACTTCTCGCATCAATGCATTGGATCGTGTTTCGATCACGTCTTCCAGACGTCCAAGAAATTGATCCCGCCCCACACCCGGTTCGATCGGGTCAAGAAAGTCGACGATTGCAAGACCAGGTTTGCGCATAACCCCGGTACGCGGCCAGAAAACACCAGCATTCGTCGCAACCGGCACACAAGGAAAGCCCAGTCCTTCATACAGAACCGCTGTCCCGACCTTGTAGGGTTTCTTCGCCCCCGGTGCGACGCGCGTGCCCTGCGGGTAAATCACAAGCTGCCCGGGCTCTGAGAACTCTTTGGCCACGTCTTTGACCATCTTGGCGACGGCAGCACCCTTTCTGCCGCGATCAACCGGTATACACCCAAGGCGGCGGGCATAGAGACCGATAACCGGGGTATACAGCAGTTCCCTTTTCATAATGAACTTGCCGTGCGGAATGGCGCTGAAAATCATGATGATGTCCAGGAAGGACTGGTGTTTGGCTCCGATCACGACCTCGTCCACGGGAACGTTTCCGCGAACCTCACAACGGATGCCAACCATCCAGCTGGCCAACCAGATCGTCGATCGCGCGTAGGTTTTACAGGCTTGCAATGCCCCGCGTTTGGTAAACAGCGCGTAGGGCGCGAAAACGATACCAAGGATCAGCATCCACGCATAAATCACGATCATGAAGATCAAAGAGCGCACCCATTGGATCGCTGTAGCCATCACGAAAGCTCCTTCAATTTGCGCACGGCCGCTGTCCAGGTGGCCAAGAACGCCACCGCAGCCCCCAGCAGAGGTATCAGCGCAGGCAACAGCCAGCCAACCCCCTGAAAACCCAATCCGGTCAGAAACCCGCCTTCAACTGAGGCTTCGGGCAACAGCAGAACACCGGTCATGCCGAACAGCACGCCAACGAGGGCACCGAAGAAAGCGCGATATGTGAACCGCCGTACAAATGCGCTGGCGATAAAACGATCACGGGCACCGACAAGGCGCAGGACTTCGATGATTTGGGCATTGGCCGCCAGTGAGGCATTGGCCGCCAGCGTGATCATCGCCGCCGTTGCGCCGCCAATCAGCAGGATAGACACCCAGCCCAATCGCCGCAGCGAGTTTGCCGCCTCGACCAGCGGCTCGCGCCAGCGTGAATGGTCGTCCAGCACGGCGCCGGGCACTTCGGCGCCAAGTCGCAAGCGCAAGCCAGCGGTATCTAGACCCGGTTCGCCCTCGATGATTTCTATCAGTTGCGGAATAGGCAGCGTATCCAGCGGCAAATCAGGACCGAACCACGGGGACAAAAGCGCGACCTGTTCCTCTGCGGTCAGGGCGCGTGCCGACGCAACGCCTGGGGTTTGGGCCAGCACGGTCAGCGCGGCCTCGGTCTGGGCGGAAAGCTGTTCGGCGGGCGCGTTTATACGCAAAGTGGCAGCCCCTGCTAGTTCCGATGCCCAACGGTCGGCCAGCCGGCCTGATGCCAGCGACAAGGCAAGCGCGAAAACGGCCAGAAAGGCCATCGCGCCAGAAACGAACAGTGTCAGCTGCGCCGTGTAGCCGGATGGTGGAACAACCCGATCTGCGCGTTTGTCGCGCACCAGCATGCTGCGGATGGTGCCCTTGTTCATAGATCCGCCCCCGCCAATTGAATCTGGCGTTGCGATATCCGAAGGACACGGGCCTGAACCTGGCTTTTGGCCGCGCGGATTAGGCTCAGGTCATGGGTCGCGATCAGCACGGTCTTGCCCATCTTGTTCAACTCGACCAGCAGGCGCAGCAATCGCTGGGACATTTCCCAATCCACATTGCCGGTCGGCTCATCGGCCAGCACAACGTCCGGCGACAAGATAACCGCCCGCGCCAAAGCTGCGCGCTGACGCTCACCCCCGGAAAGCTCCGGCGGAAGCGCATCGAGCCGTGTGCCCAGCCCGACCCAGTTCAGCAATTCCAGCAGGTCTTCTTTCTGCGCATTCTCGCCTTTACCGGACACCATCAATGGTAAAGCGACGTTTTCAGCCAAGGTCATATGGTCCAGAAATCGGCAATCCTGATGCACGACCCCGATCCGGCGACGCAGCAGCGCCATCTGATCTCGGTCCAGGCGTGCAATGTCCTGCTCAAATGCGGTCATCCGTCCTGATGTGGCCAGCAACGCGCCATAACATAGCTTGAGCAAGGTCGTCTTGCCCGCACCCGACGGACCGGTCAGAAAATGGAACGACCCCGGCTGCAACTGAAGCGATACGTCGCTCAGCAACTCACCATCACCATAGGTGTAGCTGACGTTTTCCAGCTCGATCACAAGGGCCCCCAATTATTGTTGCCGCCCTTCTTGCCCGAGCGCGGTTGTGGTTTCAATGCCTGCACCGGGTCGAATTGGTGACACTTGCCGTGTGAAACCGAAAACACCCTTTGCGGTCAGGTCTTAACGGAATAACATCCCTGAAAAAACTATTATCAGGTCGGGCCCCCGACCGGGAGGCAGCATGCGTCTTACTTGTCCGAATTGTGGTGCTCAGTACGAAGTGCCAGACGAGGTCATTCCCGAGGAAGGCCGCGATGTGCAGTGTTCCAATTGCGAAAAGACTTGGTTTCAGGCCAAATACCCCGAAACTGCATCTGAACCGGTAAAGCCGGAACCGCCCGCGGACGAACCCGCGGCAAAGGCGGAAACGCCAGAGATTGTCGCGAAACCTATCGAAGAGCCCGAACCTGCCGCAGCTTCCTCGACCGGCAATGTCGACCCGGCGGTTGCCAACATCCTCAAGGAAGAAGCGGCCCGCGAAGCAGACCTGCGCGCCCACGAAGGCAGCAGCCTTGAGACGCAGACCGATTTGGCTCTCGACGCGCCGCCCGAAGTGGAAAAAGCCGCCAAGGACCTGATCGCGACAGAAACCGCAAAGGATTTCGGTCAGAAAGACGCGCTGCCGGATGTCGAGGCAATCAATTCCAGCCTGCGCAGCGACGATCCCTTGCCAAAGCTGGACGAGGACATGCCCCCGCCCCGCAAGTCTGGCGGGTTCCGGCGCGGGTTCCTTCTGATTCTGGTTGTCGGGGTGACCCTGCTGCTGATCTACAGCAATTCCCAGAAGATTTCCGAAGCGGTGCCGCAGGCTGATCCGGTTCTCAACAGCTATGTCTCTCTGGTGGATCAGGCGCGTTTGTGGCTTGAGGCGCAGACCGGGTCTGGCACCTCTCAGAACTGACTAAGATCAGAACCTTTCTAACAGGCGTTTGAGGTATTCCAGTTCGATCTGGGGGCGATCCGATTCCCCAGTCCGGCGGCGGATTTCGTCCAGCAATTCGCGGGCGCGACGATAGACATCTTCACCCTGCAACAGGTTTTCATCGGTCGAGATTGTGCCATTGGCCCCCGGGCTGCGTCCCAATGGGTCACGGTTGTCGGCTTGCATATCTCCTTCCTGCGACCCTTGGCCCGGCTGGTTCTGCTGGTTTTGGGCCAGTGCTTCGCCCAGAGATCGCATCCCCTCGCGCAGAGCCTCCATCGCTTCGGATTGTTGGTCGATTGCTTCGGCCAGATCATCGCCGCGCAGGGCTTCTTCGGCGCCCTCCATCGCGCGCCCGGCTCGGTCCAGCGCATCGCGCGCGGCGTCACCTTCAGGGGTTCCGGTACCGGGCAATCCTTGCTGCTGCCGGTTCAGCTCATCGCGTAAGGCCTGTTGGCGATCTGCAAGTGACCCCTGGCCTTGCTGGCTGCCGCTGCCCTGTTCGTCAGTCCCCTGACCCTGACCGCCTTGTCCTTCGTGGCTCTGGCCCCGGCCCTGCCCACCCGAGCGGCCTTCGTTGCCCTGGCTTTCGCCGGCTTGCGCGCCGGGGTTGAACTGTTCCTGCAGATCACGGAAGGCTTGATCGCTCAGACCTTGCTGTTCGCGCAGAGTTTCGGCCAATCCTTCCATCGCCTGCTGGCCTTCGGACTGTTGTCCCTGACCCTGGCCCTGGGTAACGCGCATATTCTCCATCATCTGCTGGAACTCTTCCAGCGCTTGCTGCGCCTCGGCCATGCGGCCCTGTTCCATCAGCTCCTGAATTCGGTCCATCATGCGTTGCAGGTCGTCCTGCGCCATTTGCATGGACTCGCCGTCCTGACCTTGCTGGTTCTCGTCGAACTCGCCGTTTTCCTGCGCCAGACGTTGCAATTGGCGCATGTAGTCCTGCGTTGCCTCGCGCAGTTCCTGCATCAACTCGGCGATCTCTTCATCCGTGGCACCGTTTTTCATCGCCTCTGTCAGGCGCTCCTGCGCCCGGCGCATGCGTTCCAGAGCGTCGGCAAGGGTACCGTCTTCTATCAGAACGCCTAGCTCCCAAAGCGCCTCGGCGATTTCTGCCTGCTGTTCCGGTTTCAGGCCGTACTCGTTGAACATCTCCAAACGGCGCAGGATCACGCGCAGGCGCAGATAGGCGGTGTCGGACCGGAAAAGCTCTTCGGGCAAGTGCGATACCGCCCGCAGCATTTGCGAAACCCGGGTCGCGTTTTCGCGCGTCCACAGCAGATCGCGGCGCTGTTCGATCACGGCGGCGGCCAGCGGGTCAAAGAACCGGCGCGCGGGCAGCGCAGTCGCATAAGGCTCGGATTGCCCCTCTTGATCCGCCGCGTCTCGGGCCATCAGGGTTACTTTTACCGGCAAATGCGCCCATGGATGCTGTGAAAAATCCTCGATTAGATCTTCGGTGAAATCCGCCCGATCACCGGTGATCGGCATGGGCAGTTCAACCTTGATGACCTCGCGCGGCTCAGGCGCAGAGGTCAAACCATACCGGCGGTCGACCGAGGCCAGATCCAGTTCGATCACCGCCGAGCCGGATACCACGCCATAATCATCGCTGGCAGCAAATGGCAGTTTCATCTGACCGCCGGCCTCGGACTCGGCGGAACCGGCCACGGCCACCTGTGGGCGGGTATCCGCAATAACGTTCAGCGCCCAATCGCGGCCCGATGGGCCGTCGATTTTGAACTGGCCCGAGCGTTCGACGACAAAATCCTGCTCCGGCTCGGTGGCCGCCTCAGTGCCCAAAGGCGTGGTGGTTTCCGTCAAACTGTGCGCGCCGATTTCCCCGTAGAAGCGAAGAGTGATACGACTGCCCTGCGGAACGGACAACGTCGGATCGGATTGATCAGCCAAATACAGCGTCGGTAGCCCGGTGTAACGCGGCGGCTCAACCCAGCCTTCCCAGCTGGGCCCTTGCCCTGCCACAGCAGCGCCCGGCGTCATCTCGGCCACCGAGCCGATGCGCCAGAACGACCCGAACATCGCCGCGATCACCAGCGCCAGCAGTGCTGAATAACGCAGCGCATAAGGGTCGCGATCCGCCAGCCGCAAATCGGGTTTGACAGGTTCCGCCTGCGCAACACGTCGCGCCATCCTATTCTGGTGCGCGCGCCACAACGCGACAGAATCCGTGTCCATCGCGCCGATGGCCTGATCATCTATCAAAGCTTGGATAGGCCGCCCCGGCATCGCCGCATCCAGCCGCATCAGCGCTTCGGCACGTGAAGGGAAATGGAATCGCCTTGCACCAACAAACAGCGTAGCGGCCAGCCCCAACAGTGCGACAGCGCCCACACCCCAGACGATTTCAACGCGGACCTCGTCCTGCAAGCCCAGCATCAAAGCCGCCAGAATCGCCATCAGAACCGAGAAAAAGGGCCAAAACGCGCGCAAAAACTGCTCGGCCAGCATCCCTGCGTGCGTCAGCCACAGGGACAGTCTTGGGATCGGCAGGTTGTGTTTTGCGCGCAAAGCGGGCCTCCTGATCGGGCCCACGCGCCTATCGCGTCAAAGCCACTCAGGTATGGTATCGCGGTTTATGATTTCGTCAAAGCTTGGCCGTTCACGAATAACTGCAAATTGATCCCCGTGCACAAGAACCTCTGGGATCAGGGGACGGGTATTGTACTCGCTGGACATCACCGCGCCATAGGCCCCGGCACTGCGGAAGGCGACCAGATCGCCCGGTGAAAGGGGCGGCATGTTGCGTTCCTTGGCAAAGGTATCGCCGCTTTCGCAAACAGGGCCGACAATGTCATAGGGTTGCTGTTCAACGCCCGGAGCGGGTTCATTTACGGCAACGATGTCATGATGTGCCTCGTACATCGCCGGACGGATCAGGTCGTTCATCGCGCCGTCGAGGATCAGAAAATCACGGCCCTCGCCAGATTTCACGTAGATCACCTTGCTGACCATCAGTCCGGCATTTCCAGCAATCAGGCGACCGGGTTCGATCTCGATCTCACAGCCCAGATGGCCCAGCGTTTTCTTGATCAACGCGCCATACTCCAACGGCAACGGTGGGGCGTCATTGGCGCGGGTGTATGGAATGCCCAACCCTCCGCCCAGATCAAGACGGCGGATGTTGTGACCCTCAGACCGCAGCTTTTCGGTAAGTTCGGCGACCTTGGTGTAGGCCAGCTCGAACGGCTCCAACTCGGTCAGTTGCGAGCCGATGTGGACGTCGATACCGATCACCTCCAGCCCAGGAAGGCTGGCTGCGTGGGCATAAACCTCAGATGCGCGGGCGATCGGGATGCCAAACTTGTTCTCGGACTTGCCAGTCGCGATTTTGGCGTGGGTTTTTGCGTCAACATCAGGATTCACCCGAACGGTGATCGGTGCAACCACGCCCAGTTCCAAAGCGATGGCGTTGATCACTTCCATCTCAGGCTCGGATTCAACATTGAACTGGCGGATACCGCCGCTCAGCGCAGCGCGAATCTCATCCGCGGTCTTGCCAACACCCGAGAACACGATCTTGTCGCCCGGCACGCCCGCCGCCTTGGCACGCAGGTATTCCCCGCCCGAGACCACGTCCATTCCCGCACCGGCCTGTGCCAGCGTCTTCAGGATCGCCTGATTGCTGGCCGCCTTCATCGCATAGCAGACCAGATGATCCATGCCGTCCAGCGCATCGTCGAACAGCTGGAAATGCCGCAATAGCGTCGCGGTGGAGTACACATAGAACGGTGTTCCGACCGCAGCTGCGATTTCGGAAATCGGGACATCCTCGGCGTATAGCGCGCCGTCGCGGTAGAGAAAGTGATCCATGACTGCGCGCTTAGACCAAAATGGCCACGCGGATCAATGGATTCCGCGCAAGATCAGTTCGATGTGGAAACACCGACCCGGCCATAGCCAGAGATTTTGATGCCGTTCCCGGTTGATGTCTCTGCGGGCTCAGGGCGGGGTTTATATGTGGGGTCGCAAGCTGCCAGTACGACAAGCGACAGGATCAGGCCGATGGTTTTCATTGTCTTGACTTCTTTTTTGATTTTGGCGCTCGGCCACTATGCCGTTCAAATAGGCATGGTAATGCGAGATTGCTATCGACGATTACAGCCCCAGGAAAACGCCGAGCCCGCCGCGTCGTAGGCCGACCCCGACACCGCCATAGGTGCCGCTGCTGCCGACACCGATATTTGCGCTCATCGTGGGTTGGATGGGTTCGCCGTCCGCTCCGCAGCCGGCCAGAAGAGCCCCGGCCGAAATAAGAAGCACCACACGTAGTATCCGCATCACACCAGCGCCTTCCACCGCTTGACCTGGGCACGCACCTGATCTGGTGCCGTGCCGCCATAAGACTGGCGTGAGTTTACCGAATTTTCGACGGTAAGGACAGAATAGACATTGTCGGTGATGTCCGCATGGACCGATTGCATGTCTTCCAGCGTCAGATCAGGCAGGTCACAACCCTTGCTTTCCGCCATGGCGACCAGCGATCCGGTAACGTGGTGCGCGTCGCGGAACGGCAGGCCCGGCACACGGACCAGCCAATCGGCCAGATCGGTCGCAGTCGAAAAACCAGACCCTGCGGCGGCAGCAAGGCTTTCGCGGTTGGCCGTCATGTCCTTGACCATGCCTTCCATCGCGGCCAGAGCAAGCATCCAGTTGTCGGCGGCGTCAAACACCTGTTCCTTGTCTTCCTGCATGTCCTTGGAATACGCCAGCGGCAATCCCTTCATAACCATCATCAGCGCAGTATTGGCGCCGTAAATCCGACCCACTTTGGCACGGATCAGTTCTGCGGCATCAGGGTTCTTTTTCTGCGGCATGATCGACGATCCGGTCGAGAACCGGTCAGAAAGCGTAACAAACCGGAACTGAGCCGAAGACCAGATGACCAGCTCTTCGGCAAAGCGCGACAAGTGCACAGCGCAGATTGAGGCGGTCGACAGGAACTCGAGCGCGAAATCACGGTCGCTGACCGCATCCAGTGAGTTGGCGGCGGGGCGGTCAAAGCCCAGCGCCTCAGCCGTCATCTGACGATCGATGGGGAAGGACGTTCCAGCCAGCGCGGCTGCACCCAAGGGGGATTCGTTCATCCGGGCGCGGGCATCGCGGACGCGGGACAGGTCACGGCCGAACATCTCGACATAAGCCATCATATGATGGCCCCAAGTCACTGGCTGGGCGGTTTGCAAGTGGGTGAAGCCAGGCATGACCCAATCAGCGCCAGCCTCAGCCTGCGCCAAAAGCGCGCGGATCAGGGCCAGCAGACCGGATTCAGCCGCATCAAACTGATCACGGACCCATAGTTTGAAATCGGTCGCCACCTGATCATTGCGCGACCGGCCTGTGTGCAAACGGCCTGCGGGTTCGCCAATCACCTCTTTCAGGCGCGCCTCGACATTCATGTGGATGTCTTCCAGCGCGGTCGAGAACTGAAATTCTCCGTTCTGGATTTCTGACAAAACGGTGAGCAGCCCTTCCCGAATAGCCTGCGCATCACTATCAGTAATAACACCTGTGGCAGCCAGCATGGCGGCATGGGCACGCGAGCCTGCAATGTCCTGGGCTGCCATCCGCTGATCGAACCCGATCGAGGCATTGATCGCCTCCATGATCGCGTCTGGACCGGCGGCAAAGCGGCCGCCCCACATCTGGTTCGAAGATTGATCGGTCATGTAAGAAAACCCGGAGTTGATATGCGCCTATTTCGTCTGATCCCCCTTTATATGGCCCTCGCGTTGGGTGCAAACGCGGCTTTGGCCACGGATGCCGAAACTCTAGCACCGCTCCGGGAGGACTCCTTAAAACGGCTGATCCTGCACAAAGAGCCAAAGCCAGTCGAAGCAGTTGAATTTCAGCTTGAGGATGACGGCGGCACCGCGACGCTTGCGGATTACAAGGGCAAGTATGTTCTGTTGAACTTCTGGGCCACCTGGTGCGCGCCGTGTCGCAAGGAAATGCCCCAGATCGCCGAGCTGCAAGAAGAATTCGGCGGCGACAAGTTCGAGGTCGTGACACTGGCCACAGGGCGTAACTCGCCAGCCGGGATCAAGAAGTTTTTCGAGGAAAACGGCATCGACAACCTGCCACGTCATCAGGACCCCCAATCGGCAGTTGCACGCAAAATGGGCGTGATCGCCCTGCCAATCACTGTCATTCTCGACCCCGACGGCAACGAGATTGCCCGCCTGATCGGAGATGCCGAGTGGAATTCGGACAGCGCCAAGGCCATCGTTTCAACCCTTGTCGAGGGCAACAGCTGAAGCATCAGGCCTTCCTGAACGTTTTGTGTTATGCTGAAACCGGCCCAGATGGGCCGGTTTTCGTTTGCAACCTGAAGGAAGGGGAGACGACGATGAAACCGGTAGTTCTGTTGATTGGAAAATTGCCCAACGTGATCGGTGATGTTGCGCGTCAATTGGATCACCTTCCGATCCAATGGCTTGGCGCGCATGATCAGGAAGAAGTCAAACGGCAGCTGGACGAAGAGCCGCGCATCGCCTGCGCGATCATGGGTGCCGGTCTCGATGACAGGATACGCGGCGAGATGGTGGGAATCATCGCGGCGCGCAGGCCCGATATCTGTATCCACCTAAAGGATCGCGCCTCGGGGTCGGACGGATTGGTGCCGTTTGTCCAGCGAGTTGTCCAGTATGAGGTTCTGGACAGTCTGGAACATAGCTGACGCGACGCCACCTTTGACAGCCTGCCTGCCGCTTTGCACTCTGCCGCGCAGGAGGACGGAATGCCGCTTGAAATTCTATTGGTTCTGGTGGTCGGAGGCATCGCCGGGATAACCCTGTTGCTGCACCTGACAGGCAGATCCCGATTGCGCGTGCTATCGCCCGAATTGGCGTGGTCAGAATGGCTGCGTCATGCGCCGGATGATTCGATCATCGATGTCACCGTTGCACATGACGGGCACGCGGCCCTGATCCGAACCGAAACAGGAAATGGTCTGCTGTGGTCTTTTGGTGCAGACACCGTTGCCCGGCACCTGCTGGACTTTGATCTGCTGGATCACCCGCAAGGGTTCCAGGTTCAATTCCACGACTTCGGAACGCCCAAAGCCATAATCCACCTTGACGAACGCGAACGCCGCCACTGGCAGCACCTGATGGAGCCCGCATGACCGACCACGTGACTTTCCCGGACGCCGTGCAGTGGGCCGTCCCCTTTTTCATAGCTGCTATTCTGGCCGAGTTTCTGTGGATCGCCGTCAAAGGACGCGGCGGCCGCTATGAGACGCGGGACGCTGTTACATCGCTGATCATGGGAGCTGGCAACATCGCATCCGGCTTTCTGTTGGGGTTTATCGCCTATGCATTCTTCATGTGGCTGTGGCAGATCACGCCGTTGAACCTGGGCACCTCTATCCCCGTTATCCTTCTGTGCTTTGTGCTGGATGATTTCCGCTATTACTGGGTGCACCGCTTTGGTCACCGCATTCGCTGGGTCTGGGCCAGCCACGTGAACCACCACAGCTCGCAACACTACAACCTGACCACCGCCCTGCGTCAGACATGGACCTATACGTTTACCTTCATGATGGTGGTTCGCGCGCCTTTGATCCTATTGGGTTTCCATCCGGCGATGGTGTTGTTCGTCGGTGGTCTGAACCTGATCTACCAATTCTGGATTCATACTGAAGCCATCGGCAAGATGCCCCGCTGGTTTGAGGCGGTGATGAACACGCCCAGCCACCACCGCGCCCATCATGGTCGCAATGCACGCTACCTGGACTGCAACTATGCCGGCGTTTTCATCATCTGGGACAAGCTGTTCGGGACCTTCGTGCCGGAACAGGAAGACGACCGCGTCGACTATGGGCTGGTTCACAATATCGGCACCTTCAACCCACTGCGTGTGGCCTTTCACGAATGGGTTGGAATTTGGCGCGACGCGACACAACCGGGCCTGACGATGCGTCAGCGACTGGCGTATTGCTTTGCCCCCCCCGGCTACAGCCATGATGGCAGCCGGGACAATTCCGAACAGATTAAAGCCAAGCATCTGGACCGCCACCCGGAAGATCGTGGAACGCCAGGATTCGAACAATTCGACACCAAACAGCCCAATACGCAGGCAAAACAGGCCTGATGCCGCCGACCTATCCGACCTGATTCTTGAAATCCGGCCCTCGCGTCCCATATCCAATCGATGTGTGCAGTGCGAGTAACCGGAGGCAACATGACCAGACTGACAACCCTTTCCACCGTTATGGGCCTTACCGGAGTGGTGCTCGCTATGTTGACGGCGTTGGCTGGAGGTGCAACGGGGATCGTCGCGTTGGGCTTTGGCATGATGCTTTTGGGCTTCATGGGTGCGCTGGTCGGTGGCTTTGCAGCGCTGGGACGCATCTGGGAAACGACACGGTAACCCAAGCCTGACCTTAAACAATTGCGTTTGTCTTAACCGCAGATTCATACCTTTCCTCTGAAATCGTCACCAGACCGGCGGCGCTAAAGGAAACGGGTTGTACATGCGGAAGAAGGTACTGGCAGATTTGCCCGAAGGTGGGGACAGCCCCTTGAACGCGGCTGTCAAATCCCGCGATGCCTCGACGATTGAAATGGCGACCGAAGCGGTGAAGCACAAACAGTGCAAACTGGCCTTTCAACCGGTGATGCAGGCGAACAGGCCGCATGACGTGGCCTTCTACGAAGGCTTCATCAGAGTGCTGGACGAAACCGGTCGGGTCATCCCCGCGCGCGAGTTCATGCCACAACTGGAAAACACTCCAATCGGGCGCGAGCTGGACTGTGTCGCGCTTGAAATGGGATTGCGGACGCTGACCAAAAACCCCGACATTCGCCTGTCCATCAACATGTCAGCCCGATCGATCGGTTACGCGCGATGGTCACGTGTGCTGGAGCGGTTTTTGAAGAAAGATGCCAATATCGGCGAAAGGCTGATTTTGGAAATCTCAGAAAGCTCGGCCATGACGGTGCCTGAGCTGGTGATCGATTTCATGGACCGTCTGCAGCCGCGCGGTATCGCCTTTGCGCTTGATGATTTTGGGGCAAGCAATTTCAGCTTTCGAAATTTTCGCGAGTTTTTCTTTGATGCCGCCAAGATCGACGGCCAATTCATCCACGGAATCGGCGAAAATCCGGACAATCAGGCGCTGGTGCGGGCCTTGATCGCCGTGGCGCGGGAATTCGAGATTCTGGTGACCGCCGAATCAGTCGAAACACAGAAGGATGCCGAATTCCTTATCGCCAACGGCGTCGACTGCCTGCAGGGGTTCCTGTTTGGCGCCCCTACCGTTTCCGCCCCGTGGAAGGCGGAAAAGCGCAAACATACAGCCAGTTAGAGTGATTTATCCGGTCCACGCCCGACCTGAGGCAAGCTGACCGTTGCTGCAACTGCAGCGTTGCGCTATGCCATGTGGAGTTGGAGCGGGGAACATGAGGCGCTCTTACTGCCACAGAGTTATCTTTGTGCGATCCGCGCCGTCGAATATCCCGCAGGACCTTGACGGTAAAGGATTGTCTAAATGACCAACGTAGTAATCGCATCCGCCGCGCGTACCGGAGTGGGCAGCTTTGGCGGCTCGTTTGCAAACACACCAGCGCATGATCTTGGGGCCGCCGTACTGGAGGCCGTAGTAGAACGCGCAGGCGTGGAAAAGGGCGAAGTCAGCGAAACCATTCTGGGACAGGTGCTGACGGCAGCTCAGGGTCAGAACCCCGCCCGTCAGGCACATATCAACGCCGGTCTGCCACAGGAAAGCGCAGCATGGGGCCTCAACCAGGTTTGCGGCTCTGGTCTGCGGGCCGTTGCTTTGGGTGCTCAGCACATCCAACTGGGCGACGCTGATATCGTGGCTGCCGGTGGTCAGGAAAACATGACCCTTTCGCCCCACGCCGCCGCTCTGCGTGCAGGTCAAAAGATGGGCGACATGAAGTACATCGACACGATGATCCGCGATGGTCTGTGGGATGCTTTCAATGGCTATCACATGGGCCAGACCGCTGAAAACGTCGCCGAGAAATGGCAGATCAGCCGTGACATGCAGGACGAATTCGCCGTCGCGTCGCAGAACAAGGCTGAAGCCGCGCAAAAGGCTGGCAAGTTCGCCGACGAAATCACCCCCTTTACCATCAAGACCCGCAAGGGCGACATCGTGATGGACGCTGACGAGTACATTCGCCATGGCGCCACCATGGAAGCGATGGCAAAGCTGCGCCCGGCCTTCACCAAGGACGGTTCGGTCACGGCCGCAAACGCATCCGGCCTGAATGACGGCGCGGCGGCGACCCTGCTAATGTCCGCCGAAAATGCTGAAAAGCGCGGAATCGAGCCACTGGGCCGTATCGCATCCTATGCAACCGCCGGTCTGGACCCGTCGATCATGGGCGTAGGCCCGATCTACGCTTCGCGCAAAGCGCTGGAAAAAGCGGGCTGGTCCGTTGACGATCTGGATCTGGTCGAGGCGAACGAAGCGTTTGCCGCACAGGCCTGCGCCGTGAATAAGGACATGGGCTGGGATCCGTCGATCGTGAACGTGAACGGCGGCGCCATTGCCATCGGTCACCCGATCGGCGCTTCGGGCTGCCGCGTTCTGAACACGCTGCTCTTCGAAATGAAACGCCGCGACGCGAAGAAAGGTCTCGCCACTCTCTGCATCGGCGGCGGCATGGGCGTCGCCCTGTGCGTGGAGCGCGACTAAGTGCTTTGACAAGCGAATAGAAAAGGGCGTCCCTTGGGCGCCCTTTTTTGTTACATTGGGGCCTTAACCCAAAGATGCGACGATATTGCCACGCGGAATTTAGAAAATCATGACGAAACAATATTGCGCACGATCGCCTCTCAAAGTAACAGCATTACCAAGACGACTTTAATTGGAGGATTCCTAAATGGCACGTACAGCACTCGTTACCGGCGGCTCCCGCGGCATCGGCGCAGCAATTTCCAAGGCGCTCAAGGCCGAAGGGTACAATGTTGCAGCCACCTATGCGGGGAACGACGAAGCCGCCGCGAAGTTCACCGAAGAGACCGGCATCGCCACCTACAAGTGGAACGTCGCTGATTATGACGAATCCAAAGCCGGAATTGAAAAAGTCGAAGCCGAGGTTGGCGCGATCGACATCGTGGTTGCAAACGCGGGCATCACTCGCGACGCACCCTTCCACAAGATGACCCCCGAACAGTGGCACCAGGTAATCGACACCAACCTGACCGGCGTGTTTAACACAGTGCACCCTGTCTGGAACGGCATGCGCGAGCGTAAGTTCGGCCGTGTCATCGTCATCAGCTCGATCAATGGTCAGAAGGGCCAGTTCGCTCAGGTGAACTATGCCGCGACCAAAGCAGGCGATCTGGGCATCGTGAAATCGCTGGCGCAAGAAGGCGCGCGTGCAGGCATTACCGCCAACGCGATCTGCCCCGGCTATATCGCAACCGAGATGGTGATGGCTGTTCCCGAAAAAGTCCGCGAATCCATTATCGGCCAGATCCCAGCAGGTCGCTTGGGTGAGCCCGAAGAAATCGCGCGCTGTGTGGCGTTCCTGGCATCCGACGATTCTCAGTTCATCAATGGCTCGACCATCTCGGCCAACGGTGCGCAATTCTTCGTCTGATCTGAAGCGTAGAAAAGACAACGGGCCGGTCCATTGCGGACCGGCCCTTTTTTATCCCGTAAGAACGCGCGCGCTGCGCTCAGCGGGAACCGAATAGCCACATAAGGGCGTGTTTGATCATCTTGCCACGTTCAGCATGGGCCCGCTGAAAGGCACGGGCAGCTGCGGGGTTGGTCGTCATTTCGATCATAGCAGTCTTCCTTTCAGTTCAGCTGTGTTTGACTTGAACCCAATATGCGCCTTATCAAGAAAAGCGGCAAACGAGCTTTCATTGAGTTTCAGTTAAGATATTCTTGTGTATTGATGAGCAACTATCTTCCCCCACTCACCGCCCTGCGTGCCTTTGACGCCGCAGCACGCCACATGTCCTTTGCCAAAGCCGCAGAGGAGTTGCGCGTGACCCCGGCAGCCCTGTCTTTCCAGATCAAATCACTGGAGGAACATTTGGGCCGGCCCTTGTTTCACCGCTTGAACCGCGCTGTTGAGCTGACCGAGGCCGGACGCGCCCTTGCCCCCGGCGCGGCCGAAGGATTCGCCGCATTGCAGACGGCGTGGCAAGCTGCGCGCCGACAGGGCAACGATACCTCGCTGACCGTGACAGCAGGCCCGGCGCTGACAGCCAAGTGGCTGGCACCGCGCCTGTATGAATTTGCAAGGGCGCATCCCGAGATTGATCTCAATTTCTCGGCAACATTGCGGATCATGGACCTTAAACGTGATGACGTGGATGTCGCCATTCGGTTTGGTTACGGTGGCGATGAAGGGCTGTATTCCCTACAAGTTCGCAAGGAATGGCTGACCCCGGTAATGACACCAGATCTGGCCGAGCAATTCTCCACCCCCGACAGCCTGCGGGACGCACCATTGATCTTTGACGATTCGATTGCGTTCCTGCAACCGCCCAGCGATTGGCCGACCTGGTTTCGCGCGGTCGGAGTGGATTATGCCCCAACGCATGGGGCGCATTTTTCGAACGCAGACCACGCAATTGATGCTGCGGTTGCGGGCGTGGGCGTGGTACTGGGTCGCCGGGCTATGATCTTGAAGGACCTTACCGAGGGGCGTCTTGTTGCCCCTTTCAAGACGGCTATCGAAACACAAGGCCGGTTTCGGTTTCTGTGCTTGCCAGGTGCAGAAGACAGACCCCAGATCGCCGCTTTCCGCGACTGGTTCATGGCCGAAATTGAAAAGACCGCGCATATCTCGGACGAATTCAACATTATTCCGGTAGAAGAAGTTCAAAGCCCATGACCAAATCGCGCGCTACAGCCATCGGGTTTGCCGCCGTCTTGCTGTGGTCGCTGCTCGCCTTGTTCACAGTCGGGTCATCCCCCACGCCGCCATTATTGCTGAATGCAATCTGCTTTTCTATTGGTGGAACACTTGGTCTGATCTGGACTTGGCGCAGCGGTGGGTTGCGGCAATTGCGGGACGTGCCGTGGACCACCTATCTGTTCGGCACCATCGGGTTGTTCGGCTATCACGCGCTATATTTCTCGGCCCTTCGCATGGCCCCGGCGGCCGAGGCTGGTCTGATCGCATATCTTTGGCCGTTACTCATCGTGTTGTTTTCCGGGCTTTTGCCGGGCGAACACCTGCGCATCGGACATTTGTTCGGCGCATGTCTGGGGTTTGCAGGGGCTGCCGTGATCATCGCCGGAGGTGGCAGCAATGGGTTTCAGACCGACCACCTGCCCGGCTACGCCTTGGCCTTGTTATGCGCGTTGACGTGGTCTGGATACTCGGTCCTGTCGCGTCGGCTGGGCGATACACCAACCAGCTCTGTCGCCGTTTTCTGTATTGCGACCGCCATAGCATCCGGTTTGCTGCACCTTGCTGTCGAAGACACCGTCTGGCCTGACAGTGCCTTTAGCTGGACGTCCGTGATCGCACTGGGCCTGGGGCCGGTGGGGTTGGCGTTCTACGTCTGGGATATCGGGGTCAAGCAAGGCGACATACAGCTTTTGGGGACGGCGTCGTACGCGGCACCCTTGTTGTCTACGCTAGCTTTGGTTGTGGCCGGGATCGCCGCCCCGTCTTGGGGTCTGGCGATCGCGGCCCTATTGATTACTGGCGGCGCGGCCATTGCCGCGCGGGCGAGTATGAAAACCTAGGCTGACAAGCGTTCGATCTCTTCTTTTAGCCTTAGTTTTTGTTTTTTGAGTTGAGCGATATGGAGATCATCGATACCTGGCGCGCGTTGGGCTTGTTCAACTTCAAGACCGAGAGTTTCGTGCTTTTTCTTCAGTTCGGTCAGATGTGCGCTCACGCTCATGGCGATACTCCTTCGTTGGTGTCTCAGGTTCACGTAAGAAGTTGACCACATCGTTTCCAGCCTGTCACGCCGCAGACGCACAGAATCTGTAATAAATCCGACAAATTCGGCTGGTTAATGCCTATTGATCAGAAAACCCAGGCAGCGAGGCCCCTTTGCGCAACACGTCTGAGACCTTTGGCGTATAGCTTTCCCCATCACGTTCGTGCCGATCCCCGTCGTGTAAAACGACTGGCGCACGCAGCTGAAAATCGGCGCGCCCACCCTTTCTGGCCCGTAAAATTATCAATTCTGCCTTACGACCGGCTCTGGCAGCCAGCGGCAGGATTTCGACCGATCCCAGCCGCCCTTCGCATGCCATCAATATGTCGGGAAGACGGTTGGCTTTCTGGATCATATGCAAGTACCCACGAGGCGCGAGGCGCTTGGCCGCGCAGTCAATCCATGTCTCCAAAGGCGTTTGCTCGCCCAACGCAATACTACGCCCGATGTCATCGGCCGGGCTATGCGCGCCAGCACGGTAATAAGGCGGGTTTGCGAGTACATGATCGAATTGCCGCTGTTTGAGCGTAGCTGGCAATGCACTGATATCGGCCTCGAGTACCTCTAGCGGCGCGTCATTTTCCGCGGCGTTTCGGCGTGCCAATTCTGCATAGCTTGCCTGTAACTCGACCCCAACGGCCTGCAGACCCGGCACACGGGCCAGCAGGCACAGGATCGCGGCACCCGCGCCGCAGCCCAATTCCAGCACAGTGTGACCACGTGTCGCCGGGACCGCCGCTGCCAGCAGAACCGGGTCAACACCTGCACGATACCCTGCGCGTGGCTGACACAAACGCACACGCCCGCCCAGAAAGTCATTTTTGGTCAATTCACTATCGGAAAACAGGTTCATCTGCCCAGCGGGATTTCGTTGTCACGCATTACTCGTTCTGCGCGGGTCAGGTCGTCGGCTCGCACCATCAGGCGGCGCGGAAAGATTCCTATGCCTCCTTCGAGGATGCTCATATTTACGTCCATCTGAAAGCAGTCTATATCCTCGCCCTCAAGAAGGGCAGAAGCAAAGGCCAGAATCGTCGGATCGGTGCTGCGCAAAAGTTCTTTCATGGGGATGGATGTAAGGGCAAGGCAAGGCGGAAGTCGAGCCTTGTATCAGGAGAGTGATGAACATCGACACGATCTCGAAACCGCATGAGCGACTGGCAGAGATTCTGGACGGCGAAATGGACGCCGTAAACCAGTTGATCCGTACGCGCATGGCCTCGGAGCACGCACCGCGCATCCCCGAAGTGACAGCGCATCTGGTTGAAGCAGGCGGCAAGCGTCTGCGCCCAATGCTGACGCTGGCGGCGGCGCGGATGTTTGACTACCCGGGTGATCATCACGTGCGTCTGGCCGCGACGGTTGAATTCATCCACACCGCAACCCTGTTGCACGACGATGTCGTTGATGAAAGCGCCCAGCGGCGTGGCCGCCCCACGGCGAACCTGTTGTGGGACAACAAATCCAGTGTTCTTGTCGGCGACTACCTGTTTTCCCGCAGTTTCCAACTGATGGTTGAGACCGGATCGCTGCGGGTGCTGGACATTCTGGCCAATGCCTCTGCCACCATCGCCGAGGGCGAAGTGTTGCAGATGACCGCTGCCACCGATCTGGGCACTACCGAGGCAATCTATTTGCAGGTCGTTCGCGGCAAGACCGCCGCGCTGTTTTCCGCCGCAACCGAGGTGGGCGGCGTGATTGCTGGCGCGGCTGAGGATCAGGTTAAAGCGCTATACGAATACGGCGATGCGCTGGGAATTGCGTTCCAAATTGCCGATGACCTGCTGGACTATCAGGGCGACAGCAAGGCAACCGGAAAGAATGTCGGCGACGACTTTCGCGAGCGCAAACTGACCTTGCCCATCATCAAGGCCATCGCACAGGCCACCCCGGAAGAGCACGCCTTTTGGGAGCGCACAATTGGTCGAGGCCGTCAGGAAGACGGCGATCTGGACCATGCGTTGAGCCTGATGAACAAATACGGCACGCTGGACGCAACACGGTCGGATGCGTTTGGGTGGGCCACCAAAGCCAAGGCCGCGCTTGACGCGCTGCCCGATCACGAGATCCGGTCGTTGCTGCGCGATCTGGCCGACTACGTGGTTTCGCGCCTCAATTAAGCTGCGTGGCGCGGCACCACCAATCGGGGTGCGCCGCGCCAATCTCGTAGGCTGCGAAATGGGCGGCTTTCATCGTCGGGTAGAGCGCAAAACAGGTCGAACCCGAACCTGACATCCGAGCCAGCAGAACATCTTTCGTATCCGACAGATCATCCAGCACCCGGGCAACCTCGGGTGCGATGCCCTTTGTCGGTGGCTCCAAGTCATTGCGTTGTTCCTGCACCCAATCCGCGCATGCCTTGGGCGTTTCAAAGACGGGGATATCATCGGGCATTGGCGGGTTGTCGCGGTTCTGCAAGGCAGAGAATACGGCGCCAGTTGGGACTTCGACACCAGGATTGACCAAAAGCGCGGGCAATTGCGGCAATGAGACCGGCTGCAACCGCTCGCCGATGCCCCGCATCCGGGTGGCGCTGGCAACCATGCAAACCGGCACATCCGCACCAAGGGTCAGGGCAGTTTCGCTGGGGATAGCCACACCCTGATCTGCGATCATGCGCAGTGTCGCCGCGGCATCGGACGATCCTCCGCCAATGCCGCCACCATGGGGCAGCACTTTGTTTAGGTTGATATGCCCTGTCCATCCAGCGGCGACGGCAGCTTTCCAGACCAGATTTCTGTCGTCCGCCGGGACGCCCTTGGCGTGTTCACCGGCGACTGACATCGACAGCTCTGGCCCCGGCGTGAATTCCAGCGTGTCACCGACATTCGCAAAAGCCACTAGAGAATCCAACAGGTGATACCCGCCGTCACGGCGGCCAGTTACATGCAGGGTCAGGTTGATCTTGGCGGGCGCGAAGGCCTTAGTTGCCATTGGCGACTTTCAGGGGGTCGGCGCCTTCTTCGGCCAAGACCGCGTCCAAGCCCACCTCAATCTTGCGACGAATGCGCTCGGGGTCGGCCTCACCATCCGTGTCGTCGGGATCAACAAAGGACAGAGCACGCTTCCACTGAAATTCAGCTTCGCGCGCGCGGCCCACGGCCCAATAGACATCACCCAGATGATCATTCACCACAGGATCAACCGGCATCAGTTCGACCGCACGCTCCATATGAGCGACAGCTTCGTCGTAGCGGCCCAATCGGAACAAGACCCATCCCAGACTGTCGACAATATAGCCGCTGTCGGGGCGCGCCGCGACAGCGCGTTCGATCATGTTCAGTGCTTCATCCAGCTTTTCCTGCCGTTCGACCAGCGAGTAGCCCAAATAGTTGAGAACCTGTGGCTGATCGGGGTTCAGTTCCAACGCGCGACGGAAATCGGCCTCAGCCGCTTCCCAGTGCTTGAGACGCTCATGTGAAATACCGCGGGCGTAATATAGAAACCAGTTGCCGCTGACACCCTGCTCGGTCAGTTCGATAGCAGTGTCATAGGTCCCAACCGCATCAACATAGTTTTCTTGCCGCCTTTGCAGATCAGCCAGGGCCACATGCACACTGGGCAGGCTGGGGCTTTGCGCCGCGAGGTTCTGGAGAACTTCGGCTGCTGCATCCGTTTTTCCCGAACGGCTCAGAACTTCGGCCCGGCCCAACTCGGCCGCGTGGTAATCGCTGCTGGTCGACGGCACCATGCGATAGGCTTCGACAGCCAGGTCATATTGTTCCAGTGCATCCAGCAATTCGGCACTTAGTAGGATTGCGTCCACGTGGTCCGGGCGCAGGAACGCGGCAATCCGGGCATAGAGAAGCACATAGTCCTGGGACGCCTCACTGCTGAGCGCGGCACCTACAGAAAAGAACACTTCAGCCATACCGTCCTGCGCCGACTGTATGTGCGTAAACGGCAACGTTTCACCCGCCTTCAAACGCGCCACGTAACCTTCGATGGATGGGTCGCTACCCGCCGCAAAAACGTCTTCCAGATATTGCAGGGCGTCTTCGTTGCGGTCCAGCTGCGACAGAACTTCGGTCCGGGCCAAGGCCGCGCGGCGCGAGAACCGCGACACCGCTCCGTTGTTTGCCGCAAAAATCTCTTCGGCCCCTTCGAAGTCACCAATCGACGCCAGCGCCAACGCCTTGTGGTAAAGCGCGAATTCCAGAAGCCCCTCCTGGGTGCCGACTTCGTCGAACTTTTCCATCGCTTTGGTCATGGCACCTTGCGCCACATAGACCCAACCCAGAACCAAGCCATCTACTAATGGCCCAACGCCTTGGGTTTCAGGATCACGAGCAAGCAGCTCATCCAGCTTTCCGTCGTCGATCAGGTTGGCCATGATGACCATCTTTGCCGCCTGACTTGGCAGTTCGAGCGCCTCAATTGACTGCGCAACCGGCAGCGCGCGCTCAATCTCACCCAATGCAAGACGCGCTACAACGACGTTTTCCAGAAGTTTGCCATTTTCAGGGTCGGCGCGCAGCGCCTGCGCATAATATTTCTCGGCAGAAATATAGTCGCTTTGATAAATCGCCTGACGTCCAGCCAGATACGACCCAGAGCCAGAATCCGACAGCGCCGGGAATGCAAATGACGAGGTTAACAGCGCGGCAAATGCCGCGCGACGAACGAGGGAAGCCACCAAAATCCTGCCTTGCTATCGTTGACTGGACAACAAGCTAGGGCTTTGACCGGAAAGAGGCAATGGCAGAGCCTTCACGACCCCGCCATTGCCCATGTTTTCGCTTACATGTTGGGGTAGTTCGGTCCATCCCCGCCCTGCGGCGTGGTCCAGGTGATGTTCTGGCTGGGGTCCTTGATGTCGCAGGTTTTGCAGTGGACGCAGTTCTGGAAGTTGATGACGAATCGCGCGCCATCTTCATCCTCGACCATCTCGTACACGCCTGCCGGGCAATAGCGCTGCGCCGGTTCATCGTATTTGGGCATGTTTACTTTGACCGGGATTTCCGGATCGGCCAGCTTCAGGTGGCAAGGCTGGCTTTCCTCATGGTTGGTCATCGCAAAGGACACGTTGGTCAGACGATCAAAGGACAGTTTGCCATCGGGCTTTGGATAATCGATGGGCTTGTGCTTGCTGGCCTCTTCGGTCGATTCAGCATCGTTCTTGCCGTGACCCAGCGTGCCCAGCAGCGAAAAGCCCAGCGTGTTGGTCCACATGTCCATGCCGCCCAACATCAGGCTGGCGGTCAGGCCGTATTTCGACCACAGCGGCTTGACGTTGCGCACCTTCTTCAGATCTGCGCCAATTGCACCTTCGCGCACGTCGGTTTCATAGGCGGTCAGTTCATCACCCGAACGTTCGGCCTTGATGGCGTCAAACGCCGCTTCAGCCGCCGCTTTGCCCGACAACATCGCGTTGTGGTTGCCCTTAATGCGCGGCACGTTGACCATGCCTGCGGAACAACCCAACAGAGCCACGCCCGGCGCAACCAGCTTGGGCATTGACTGATAACCACCCTCGGTGATGGCACGGGCGCCGTAAGCGACGCGCTTGCCGCCTTTCAGCAGCTCGGCCACCATCGGGTGGTGCTTAAAACGCTGGAATTCCATGTAGGGGTACAGGTGTGGGTTCTTGTAGTTCAGGTGAACCACGAAACCGACGTAGACCTGATTGTTTTCAAGATGATAGATGAACGACCCGCCGCCCGCGTTGCTGCCCAGCGGCCAACCCATCGTATGCGTGACCGAGCCTTCCTTGTGCTTGGCCGGGTCGATCTCCCAGATCTCTTTCATGCCCACGCCGTATTTCTGCACCTCTTTGCCAGCAGAGAGGTCATACTTGGCGATCACTTCCTTGGACAGCGAACCGCGCACACCTTCCGACAGGAAGACGTACTTGCCATGCAGTTCCATGCCAGGCTCGGTTTGCGGCCCGTATGATCCATCAGGCTCTAGGCCGAAGACACCGGCGACGACGCCTTTGACTTCGCCATTGTCGCCATAAACCAGTTCCGAACACGCCATGCCGGGGAAGATTTCCACGCCCAGCTCTTCCGCCTGTTCAGCCATCCAGCGGCAAACGTTACCCATCGAAACGATGTAGTTGCCGTGGTTGTTCATCAGCGGCGGCATTGGGAAGTTGGGAATGCGAATCTTGCCCGCCTCGCCCAGCATGTAGAAGTTATCTTCATGCACCGGCACGTTCAGCGGCGCGCCTTTTTCTTTCCAGTCCGGGATCAGTGCGTCCAGCCCGCAAGGGTCCAGAACCGCGCCCGACAGGATATGTGCGCCCACTTCCGAGCCCTTTTCCAGAACCACGACGTTCAGGTCGGCATCCAGCTGTTTCAGACGGATGGCCGCCGACAGGCCCGCGGGGCCTGCACCCACGATCACCACGTCGTATTCCATTGCTTCGCGTTCAATCTCGGCCATCGCGGGCTCCCTAGCTAACTTTCCGAATTGGCGCTTTCACTGCATGCTCTGCGCAATTTTGTTTCTCGGCTGATTACATGGTCGCAAACACCTTGGTCAATCAAAACACGGCGTAACTTTGCTGCAATGCGGCAGTTATGCCTCGGGTGAGTCTCCCATCAGGTACCTGGGACCGCTACCATGGGATTTTGCGCGGTCATCCGGGTTGTAGAGGGCGCATTTCGGCAGGCTGAGACACCCGCAGCCGATGCAGCCATCCAAATTGTCGCGCAAACGCGTCAGGGTATCGATTCGCTGGTCCAGATGGGCCCTCAGCCCTTTGCTGATGTCCTGCCAATCCTTCGGTGTTGGCGTGCGGTTTCCGGGCAGGCCAGACAGTACCTCGCGAATCTCGGGCAGAGTCAAACCGAACTGCTGTGCAATCATCACAAAACTCAGCCGTCTGATGTCTGCACGCTGATATCGCCGCTGCCCGCCCGCATTGCGCCAGGGTGATATCAGACCTTGCGCCTCATAGTACCGGATCGCCGAAACGGCCAAGCCTGTGCGCCGGGCCAACGCGCCAATTGCCAACCCTTCCGAAGCTGCCATCACATCCTCCTGAAAAATCTCTTGATCTAAAGTTAGGTTTAGGAATTATGGTGAGTCGGGACAAGCCTCAAAACACGAAGGAGATCCCATGATGGCGACACTTGAACACACCAATTTCACCGTTCGCGACCCGCAAGCTTCGGCTGCGTGGATGCACAAGGTATTTGGTTGGAAAACACGCTGGGAAGGCCCGGCAATTGCAGGCGGCTACACGGTCCACGTGGGCTCCAAGCACACCTATCTGGCGCTTTACGCGCCCAGCGATCCACAACCGTCCGGGGAAAGCAGCTATGACATCGTCGGCGGGCTGAACCATGTGGGTGTTCTGGTCGAAGACATCGACGCGATCGAGAAAAAGGTGATCGACGCCGGCTTCACGCCGAAGTCCCATGCTGATTACGAACCGGGTCGGCGGTTCTATTTCAATGACGACAATGACATCGAATTCGAAGTGATTAGCTACGATTAAGGTGTTCTGGGAAGCACCTGATAGAATCTTCATCGTCAATGCCCGGAGGGCGCGAAGCGCGGCAGGGTATTGGCGATTCAGGCTTTTCCCGATCACCATAGGCCGTAATCCGCGCGTTGCGCGACCAAGCCCCCTTGCAATTCACGCCTCATTTGGGTCAGGTATTCGACGACCCATCAATTCGCCCCGACGCTTGTCTCATGCGGCGGGGCGAAACAATTTATGCGTGGACGACAAGAACATGGAAAAGATTCCAATGACGCCTACGGGCAATGCCGCTCTCGCGGCGGAGCTGAAGAACCTCAAATCGGTCGAGCGCCCGGCGATCATCGAAGCTATTGCCACAGCGCGCGAGCTGGGCGACCTGAAGGAAAACGCCGAGTATCATTCGGCCCGCGAAAAGCAGGGCTTCATCGAAGGGCGCATCAAAGAGCTGGAAGGCATTCTGTCGCTGGCCGATGTGATCGACCCCGCCAAACTGAACGGCGCGATCAAATTTGGCGCAAAGGTCACCCTGGTGGATGAAGACACTGACGAGGAAAAGACCTGGCAGATTGTTGGCGAATACGAAGCCAACATTGAAAAAGGCCTGCTGAATATCAAATCCCCCATCGCGCGGGCATTGATCGGCAAGGAAGAAGGCGACAGTGTCGAAGTACGCACCCCCGGCGGTGTGCGGTCCTATGAAGTTCTAAGTATCGAGTATGCCTGACCGGAGCCTTGACCATGTCAGAGCCCAATCCCGAACAAGATCCCGAACGGCCAACCCCTTTGGGGATATATGACAAGCCTTCGCATCCTTCGGTAACCGAGATCGAGATCGTTGCCGTCGCGCTTAGCGTGGTTTGGCTGATCGTGTCGATTGTGTTTCTGGCGCTTCCCGACAAGGTCGATGGCGGCGGATTCGTCGTGACTCTGCTGGCTGTTTTCATGCCGGTGGCGATGATTTGGGTCGCCGCTATGGCTATGCGCGCCAGCCGCGTCATGCGCGAGGAAAGCGCCCGGCTGCAGACCGCAATAGATGCAATCCGTCAGGCTTACGTAATTCAGCAACAGCGCGCCGCCAGTTTGCAAGAACCCGGTGTCAGCAAAAAGCTGGACGAAATCGCCGAGACCGCCAAAAAAGCAGAAACCGCGCTGGCGACGTTTTCGTCGAAACGGACCGAGCCGGTTCGCGGCGAAGCATCAGTTGCCACAGGCGACCAGACATCTTTGGAACTGGGCACTCCGGCCGAAGATATCGCGCCGCCATTGACGACCGATACCTTCATTCGGGCGCTGAACTTTCCTGAAACACAGGATGACGCCGAAGGGTTCGATGCCCTCAGGCTGGCGCTACGGGATCGCAAGACCGCCCAACTGGTGCAGGCTTCGCAGGACGTGCTTACACTGCTGAGCCAGGAAGGCATCTATATGGACGATCTGCGCCCGGATATGGCGCGTCCCGAAATCTGGCGACAGTTCGCACAGGGCGCGCGCGGCCGCGCGGTTGCCGCGTTGGGCGGGATCAGGGACCGGTCTTCGCTGGCACTGACGGCAGCGCGGATGAAGCAGGACCCGATATTCCGGGACGCCGTGCATCATTTCCTACGCCGTTTTGATCACATGATCGTTGAATTTGAACCGGTTGCCAGCGACGCGGACCTGACTGCATTGGGCGACACACGAACCGCCCGCGCTTTCATGCTGCTTGGGCGCGTCGCGGGTACATTTGACTGATCACAACCCAAAGCTGCCATAAGGAATGAACCGCACCAGATCACCCGGCCTGATGTGACATGCGCCATCCTGAATCTCGACCAGCCCTTCGGCCCAGCTAAGGCCGCTGATACGACCCGATCCTTCCGATGCAAAAACCTCGACCTGACCGTCTCGGACACGGGCGCGCAAGTATTCGCGCCGCCCCGGTTTTTTTCGTTTTTCGAAACCAGCAGGCAAATTGAACGCCTGCGGTTCGGACCAGCCCTCGCCCGCCATCAGACCCAGTGCAGGTCGGGCAAAGATCAACGTACAGACTTTGGCTGCGACGGGATTACCCGGCAGGCCAAATACGGGCGTTTCGTTCCACATACCCAGCGCCAATGGGCGGCCGGGCTTTAGCGCAATGCGCCACTCCTGCATCGCACCGGCCTCTCGCAATAGGGCTGAGACATGATCTTCATCCCCGGCGGACGCGCCGCCGCTGGTCAGAATGACGTCGGCCTGTTCTGACGCCTTGTCCAGCCTGTCACGCAGATCTTCCCGGTCGTCGGACACGCGCCCCATATCCACCGGCTCATAGCCCAGTCGCGCGATCATCGACAACAGCATCGGACGGTTGGCGTCAAATATTTGGCCGGGTCCGGCAGAGTTTCCAGGCTCGACCAGCTCATCCCCGGTCGAGAGAACCGCAACGCGCAGCGTCTTGCGTACCGCGACCTCGGATATCCCGGTGGCCGACAAAAGGGCCATGTCAGCAGGGGTCAATCTGCGCCCGGTAGGCAGAACCAAATCGCCCTCGGCCACGTCTTCGCCAGCTTTGCGGGCATTGGCGCCCTGTTTCAGCGGGCCGTGAAAGGCGATGTGACCATCCTGAACGGTCACGTCTTCTTCCAGTATGACCGTATCCACACCGGTAGGCAGCGCTGCGCCGGTCAACACGCGCAGTGCCTTGCCGTGTGGCACCGCGCCATCAAACGGAATACCAGCCGCAGCGCGCCCATCCTGCAGCGGCATCACTTGGGGACCCACGGGGGCGGCCCCGGAAAACCCATAACCATCCACGGCCGTGTTTGGCTGCGGTGGGTTTGAACGTTTCGCAAAAACGTCTTCTGCCAGTATCCGCCCCACAGCCTGCCCGATCAAAGCCGTTTC
The DNA here is from genome assembly GCF_059611225.1 of Ruegeria sp. CDSA246. Taxonomy (NCBI): domain Bacteria; kingdom Pseudomonadati; phylum Pseudomonadota; class Alphaproteobacteria; order Rhodobacterales; family Roseobacteraceae; genus Ruegeria; species Ruegeria sp. CDSA246. Next base: position 180,695 of record NZ_JBXWPD010000007.1, read on the forward strand.
GACCAAAGTCACCACCGTCAACCGAGATCGCAACAAGGCCAGCGCGTCGTCCACTGGTGTCCAGTTGACCCCGGCAGGCAAGGCAAAACAATCATTTCGCAGGGGCGGAGGCGTGATGTTTGGCGGCGTCATAATCCGACCTCTTTCAAGATGAAATCCGCGACTGCGGCGGTGTTGTCCAGATCAAACACCGGAACCTGTACCTGCAGGGGCGTATCGCTGGCGACAGCGCGGATCGTACTGTTTTCCGGGGCCATCAACGCATTGCCGGCCTCGGCACGAAACGCTTCGACCTTGGGGTGGCTTTCTCGTTTGAAACCTTCGATCAGTACGAGATCGACCGGAAGCAGCCGAGCCAGAAGATCAGCCAAAGGCGGCTCAGGTGCCCCGCGCAGTTCTTGCATCACGGCAATACGCTTGCCGGATGCCAATAGCACCTCGGACGCACCGGCTTCTCGATGGCGGAAACTGTCGGTTCCGGGCTGGTCGACATCGACGGCGTGATGCGCGTGTTTGACTGTCGAAACCGTGAAGCCGCGCCCGGTAATCTCGGCCACTAATCGCTCCATTAGGCCGGTTTTGCCCGCGTTTTTCCAGCCGGTGACGCCGAAGACCCTCATGCCTGCTCCAGCAGCTTTTGCGCCCGCGCCAGATCGTCGGGCGTGTTGACGTTGAAGAAAGGATCGAATGGGTCCGCCGGGAACAGGGCCTCACGCCCGTCATGTTTGTCGGTCCACAGCACAACCTTGCGCAACCCGTCATTCAAGGCATCCCGCAGATCATCGCGCAGGGCGACAGGCCAGAGCCCAAATGTCGGATGCCTGTTGACCCGCTTGCCGCCGCCGGACTTTAGCGCTTCATCCCCGGTGCGCGGCGTGGTGGCCAGCACCAGAGGATGTGTTTGCCCTTGGGCAGCGTCGGTCAGCCGCGCCACAAGATCGCGTGGAAAAAACGGCGTATCAGCAGCGGCTGTGACTATGCTGTCGGCCCCTTGTTCAGCTGCCCAATCGAGCCCCGCCAGCACACCCGCCAGAGGCCCGGCGAAACCTTCAATCGTATCGGGCAGAACCGGCAGGTTCAGATCGGCGAACCGCTCGGGGTCGCCATTGGCGTTCAGCGCCAGACCGTCGACCTGCGGGCCAAACCGGTCAATGACATGAGACAGCAGGCTTTGGCCCCCGATCTGCAACAGACCCTTGTCGCCGCCGCCCATACGGGTGGCGAGGCCGCCTGCGAGGATTACGCCCAAAGGGGTGTTCATTGCTGCACCTTGTTGCTTGCGTCCAAGTGATCAATAGATCGCAACTTTGTAGAGCGAACTCAATTCAATTGGAACGCGGTAGGATGCAGATGATGCAGGACAAACAGCCACAGGATCAAAGTCCCGACCGCCAGGAACGAGGTCGCCGACACGACGTGAGCGGCGAGCTGCGGCTCCTGATCATAATGTTTGGCCAGCAAAAAGATGCTCTTTGCCGTGGGCGCTGCTGCAGAGACCGTCGCCGCAATGATCCAAAGCGGATCCAGCCCGATCAAATGCCCCGCAAGCAGCACGACCCCCGGAACAACGAGAAGTTTTACTACCGTCAAGAACAGGATCATCGGTCCAGTCTGAACAATCGTGCGAACACTTGTGGTAAACCCGATCGCAAACAGCGCAACAGCTGCAAGCGCCTGGCTCATAAGCTCTAAATAATCCGAAACGGCGTCGGAAAACCCAATACCTGTGAAAGAGTAAAGAACGCCCAACAACGTTGCCGCGATTATCGGGTTTTTCAAAACATTCAGAAGGATCTTGTAAATGGGTGTCTTGGCGCTTGCCTTGTGACCGGCCGAGGTCTCTAGAATGGTGGTCATGATCAACAGCAGAATGGCGACCACCAGATTTGCCAATACGGCCGGCAGCGCCCCCTTTGATCCAAAAATCGCATGGAGGATGGGCAGCGCAACCAACGCTGTGTTCGAGGCAACGCCAGCAAAGGCCAAAACGGTTGCTGATCCGACCTGAAAACTCGTCAGCGCCTTCAAACCGATGAACAGGACGGCAAAAAGAGCCAGTATCGTACCGCCATACGACACGTAGAAACCGTAGTTTAGAAGGTTCTCAAACTCCTCCTGACCAATCAGGTAAAACATGATGGCGGGGATCAGGACGTAAACGGCAAACTGCACCAGAGCTTCTGACGTGTCTTTACCCAGAAGATTCGTCCAAGAAAACACGTACCCCGTCAAGATCACCGCGAAGACCGGTGCAATTAAACTGATTAATTCCATAGCTTCCCTACGTGGCAACCATCCAAAATTCCACTCTGAGTTGCTCCACCTTAGTGTACATCTTCTGGAACTTGCAGAGTTTTCTCAGAACGACTGGTTACCCAACGGATTTCAGGACTGGGAACTTTTCCTTTTGTGTTTCTTATCTTCGACCGCCACAGTCGCCGGATCCACATCACGCATCAGTCGGTCCTCACCTGAAAGACATACAAAGCGCTGCCCACGCATCCGACCGATCAGTGTCAGTCCGACTTCGCGGGCAATCTCTACGCCCCATGCGGTGAAGCCCGATCGCGACGCCAGAACCGGGATGCCCATCATCGCGGTCTTGATCACCATTTCCGAGGTCAGACGTCCGGTGGTGTAGAGGATTTTGTCTTCAGCCCCCTCACCTTCGGACAGCATCCAGCCGGCGATCTTGTCGACAGCGTTGTGGCGGCCCACGTCTTCCATATAAACCAACGGGCGGTTCTCGTGACACAGCACTGTACCGTGGATCGCCCCAGCCTCAAGATACAGCGACGGGGTACGGTTGATCTTGGCCGCCAGATCATAGAGCCACGACGTGCGGACCGAGACCTGCGGCAGGCGCACGTTCTCCAATCCTTCCATCATGTCACCGAACACCGTGCCGACCGCACAGCCGCTGGTGCGGGTCTTTTTCTTCAATTTGTCCTCATACGAGGTCTCGCGCGCGGTGCGTACCACCACGGTTTCCAGATCTTCATCGTAATCGACGCGCGTGATGTCGTCATCGACCAGCAGCATCCCCTGATTGCGCAGGAACCCCAGCGCCAGATACTCGGGGTAGTCACCGATCGTCATCGCCGTCACGATCTCTTGCGAATTCAGGAAAATCGTCAGCGGGCGTTCCTCGACCACCGAGATCTGGCTGACTTCACCATTCTGGTCCACGCCTTCAACGGCGCGAGTCAGGCGGGGCGCACCGGGATCTGGGGCGATGATGTAGTCTGACTGGTTCTGTTCCGTGGCCAATTGCAACCCTTTCCCAAGACCGCTACTGCTGCGGGGATCACCATAGGATTTAGCCATGGCAGACACCACATCCAAGTCATACTTCTGGAAGGGTTTTCGCGACGGGACCCCGTTCATTTTTGTGGCGATCCCGTTTGGCACCCTGTTCGGCGTCTTCGCGACCGAGGCCGGGTTGAATATCGTGCAAACCATGGCGTTCACGTCCACTGTCTTTGCGGGTGCCGCGCAGTTTGCCGCGCTGCAATTGCTGCAGGATCAGACGCCGACGGCCATTATTCTTGTTTCTGCCCTGGCGGTGAACCTGCGGATGGCGATGTATTCAGCGTCACTGACGCCCTATCTGGGGGCTGCGCCGATGTGGCAGCGGGCATGTGCAGCCTACCTGACCGTCGATCAATCTTACGCCTGTTCAATCGTGCAGTTTGAAAAAGAACCCAGGATGACGGTGCCCCAGCGCATGGCTTATTTCGTGGGCTCGGTCACCCCCATCACGCCGCTATGGATATTTGCGACCTATCTGGGCGCGGTTCTTGGCACGCGCATTCCCGAAAGCTGGGCGCTGGACTTTGCCTTGCCGATTACATTTCTGGCAATGATCGGGCCGATGATGCGCACCCTGCCCCATGTGGTGGCTGCGCTGGTGGCCATTGTCGTTTCTTTGATGACCGCTGGCATCCCATACAATCTGGGCCTGCTGATTGCCGGATGTGCCGGCATGATGGCCGGCGCTCAGGCCGAATTGTTCGCCGAACGCAAAAAGGCCACACAATGACCCCTGTTGATCCGGTCACGATCTGGTCCATCATCATTGGACTTGCCATTGGCAGTTATAGTTTGCGGTTTGTCTTTATCGGCCTCGTCGGGGATCGTCCGATGCCTCCCTGGCTGTTGCGCCACTTGCGCTATACCGCTGTCGCCATCCTGCCAGCCCTGATTGCACCGCTGGTTGTTTGGCCAACCGCAACTGAAGGGCAGCCCGACATTCCACGGATGGCGGCCGCCGCGGTTGCGCTAAGCGTTGGAGTGATCACAAAGAATGTGCTGGCAGCAATCTTCAGCGGCGCCGCAACACTGTACGGGTTGCTGTACTTATTGGGTTGAGACCGTTTCCAGTTGGTTCAGTGCCGCATTGTTGGCGGCCAGACCTTTTTGCAGGTCGGCATCGTCGTTCTCACGATACTCCGTTGTCACAACACCCGGAAGCTGACCGAATTGATCCGACAGCTTGACCGGAAAAAAGGTCACGTCGATCTGTTCGAACCCCGGAACCTGCTTCAGCAGCGACGCGGTGGAATTCGCACAATAGGCACCTGCGACCGGACCGGATTGCTTGGCCAGCTGCAATGCGATCTCAGCCTGTTGCGGGCTGACTTGAATCGTCTGGATACGCGCATAATGTGTCTCGCGCGCGTGCGAGCTGCGATAGGCGCGCTCGACATTCGGGGTGATACCGTACAGTACGTCGTCCTTGATCGGAACCACATCTGCGCGGAAAGACCCCGCAGGATCAAAGATCACCCGCTCGCTGCCGCTGATCATCAACGAAGTATGGGCACCAGACCCGGTGCGCGTGCTGATCATCGTATACAGCGTCAGGGTCGAAGGCCCCGGATCACGATAGGATCGGGCAACGACCTCGGCCCGGTCGGCTTGCGGGCGCTGCGATCCCGTGCAGCCAGCAACAGTTGCTGCCAGCAGGCAGGCAATCAAAATCCGGATCAAGGTCAACCCCGTATTGGATTATGCGGCGAAGACCGCCAGGAACAGGCAAAGGAGGGCGATGGCAACCACACACCATGTGGTGGCTTTGACGAACCCATCAAAGGTTTTGGTTTGAACAGTGATATCCATTTCGCCGTGCTTGTGTTCAGCCATGAGTCTCAGAATCCTAATTCGCGTGTTTGAAATGTTGGATAATGGAAAATCCGGGGCCTGTCACCACGTCATTCGCGCGCAGGGGCCAAAGGTGGGAACACCGAGCACCCCGGATACCCAAAACCCCAACGCCAGGGCAGGCCCGAACAGGGGCCGCCGCCAAATCGGACCGCCGCGTACATCGCCTCGGCCGTGACAGAATGAGCAGTACGGATTTGTTCGGCCGTCATGTCATAGCGCTCGGCATATTCCTCGGCATGGTCTGTTCCATGCTGTTTGACGCAAGCACGCAAGGTGTCGTCCGCGGACAAGCGCGCGTCATAGCTGTCTTCGGCCCGCAAAGCGCCGCCTGCATGGTGATAGGCGCGATCATGGGTCACACAGCAGTATTCCCACGGTGGGTGCGCCTCATACAGTCCCCGAAAGCTGGGGAATGTATCCGCCACAAAACGCCAGCTGGCCGAAAGACCACCCGAACAGCCATCCGTTTCAAACGGAGTCAACTCTGCGTTGCTGCGCTCTGCCATCAGGGAGCGATGCGCGGGCAACTCAAAGCTGCGCATGACGTCTTGCGCGGAGGCTGGCGCGGCACTCAACAAAAGGATTGCTGCCAGTTTAAGGGCTTTCATCGCGCATCGCCTCAGTATCAAAGGACATGCCAAAGGTCGTCGCCAGCCATAGCAACAAACGCTCTGCCGGCCCCATTTCGGCGCGCACACGCAGAACTTCATTCGCCATCGCTGGTCGGTCCGTGATCAGCCCATCCACCCCCATCGACGCCATCGCCGACATTTGCAGCGGATCATTCACTGTCCAAACATAGATGTCCTTGCCCGCCGCATGGACCGAATTGACCAAGCCCGGCGTCGCCATCGCAGCGTTCACCGCAACGAAATCACCTTCGAGACCTGAGAGATTACCCACAGCAGTCGCGGCCAGAACACCGGCGCGCCAGTCGGGGCGAATCGTCTTCATCTTTTGCACTGCCGGGTATTTCAGGGACATCGTTGCAATGTCGTCCTGCATGCCCAGCTCTTCGACCAGAGCGACAACCCGATTCTCAAGGTCTACGTCGTGGCCGTAGTATTTCAGTTCGATAATGACCTTGGCCTTGCCCTTCGCCGCCTCCAGCACGTCGCGCAGCGTCGGCGTCCGCTCATCTGCGTATTCAGGGCCAAACCAGCTGCCGATGTCGATCTGATCGATATCCTCCATCGTAGCATCCCACACCTTGAGGTTAACACCGGCCAGTTTCATGAAATCACTGTCATGGGCGACGATGACCACGTCATCCGCAGTTTCCTGCACGTCGATCTCAACCCAGTCGGCCCCGTCCTCAATCGCCTTGAGAACCGAGGCCATCGTGTTTTCGGGCTTCAGCGCGGCAGCGCCGCGATGACCGATAACCTCTGCACGGTCCGGTGCCTTCACCCTTTCCAGAAGGTGCTGCCCGAACCATATCCCAACAAGAACAGCAACGATGGCGGCCCCAACAGCCGTGACCATTGTTCTGCGCAGGTTGCGCGGCTTTGGAGGGGTTGGTTCTGATGTCTGGATATCAAAGAACCCATCGAGCAGAACTGCCAATGCGCCCAGAGCCGTGGCTGCCAATACCAGTCCGGCCAGTGACCAGATACCGGCGACGGCGAGGCTGTAAATCAGGGCCAATCTCAGGTTGGCTGCGCCTTGCAGCGGCACCAGTGCGAACAAAAGCCCGGCCACCCAGGCGATCACGGCAGCGATGACAAGGCGCACAGCCAGCCAGATGGCCAACTCTATCTTGAGGCGTCCGCGCTTACCTTCCATCCGACTGGCACTGATGCCAAACGCATGTCCGGGGTGAACGCCCTCGAACAAAACCAAATGCAGCGACAAAGCCCAGGCTGACAGGCGTCGGATCAACACCCAAGCCATAGCCAGCGCAACCGCCCCGATCAGCACCACAGCCACCCAGAACGAGGGCGGGTGGAAGGTCAGATAATAGTTGATGTCATATTCAGTCAGCGTCCACCACGCGATCACGGCAGAAACGATCGCAAAGGGCAGAACCAACAGCAAAACGCGCACAACAAAGCGCACCGCAAATCCAAACAGGGATGGAAGCCGCGACAGGATCAGCCTGATCGAAGAACTGCCGGCGCGCCATGGGTCCGGCTCTGCCATCCGCAGCGACCCGGCCATGACCGAGAATACAAACACCTCGGCCAGTAGAAACAGGCTGAGAACCACAACGGCCGCAATAAACCCAGCAGGTGAGAGGATGAATGCAGCGATCGCCTGATCAGTCAGCGCCGTCTGGTTGGATAGCGATACGGCAAGATTCACCGTAATCGCCACGCCGGGCGCAATCAGCGCAACCAACAGCAGGCGCACAACAAGATAGATAGGCACAAATACACGGCGGCGGGCCCACGATCCTTTGTAGGCACTTGTAACGGCAGAGAAAGTGGTCACGTGAGGCCCCCTTGAATGGTAAACTCATTCAAGGCTGCGCAGACGTGAATTGCAAGTCAGGTGATCAGCTTTCTTCCAGATCCGCCGCCAGACGGAACCCGATCCGGTTGGCTGGTTTATCCTCAACCGATTTGGGCAGGGCCCGCAGCATCACGTTCAACTGGCTGACATGTTGTACAAGCTGAGTGCGCGCGCCGGTCGCATCGGACCCGTAAAAGGTGATGATATCGGGATCGAAATACCCCATCCCCTCGATCCGCATGACGCCTGCGTCGCCGCCGGTGAATCCCATCGCGACCTCTTGGTCGCCGGTCAGCGTCTTTTCGAAATTCTGGATATAGAGAATCAGCCGCTCATAAGCCCACTGCGCGGGGCTTTTCGTTTCGACCGGCTTTTGCAACGGGCCAGGCAGGTCTTTTGCGCCTGACTTTGCTTCGGGGTCGGAATGCACTTCGTAGCAGCGCGGCAAAGCTGCGGCTTCGGCGGCCTCGGCCGAGGTTTCGATTTGATCCTGCATGGCTTTACCCTTTGCGCTGAAACTCCCACGCCCCGTCCGCGCGGCGCGTCCGGGTGACAGCTCCAATGTGGTAAAGATGGTTCAGATGTGCAACCGCTTCGACCAGCGCAAGCCCATACTCGCCACCGCTGATCTGACGTTTGAACAAAGGCAGGAAACACTCGGCTGCGGTCTTTGGTTGGTCCAGATAATTCTGCAAACGATCCAATGCACTGTGGTGGTTGTCGATCAGTTGCCTCATCCGAATGGGCAGCCCGGTGAATGGCAGCTTGTGCCCGCCCAGCGCCAGATGATCGGGTCGCGCCAGCCCCTGAAGCCGTTCGCAGGCCTCAAGCCATTCCGCAACCGGATCCGCCAAAGGTTCGGTGACATAGACACCCAGATTGGGACTGATCGAACTGAGGATCTGATCGCCGGTGATCACCAGATTGTCGTTTCGGCTCCAGAACGTGGCGTGTTCGGGGGCATGGCCGTTGCCCATGTGGACATCCCAGTCGCGCCCACCAATGCGGATCACGCTACCTTGCTTGATCCGGGTGAACCCCAACGGCATCGGATAGACAGTGTCGCAATAGTTGAAGGGGCGCTCGGCCATCCGCTTGGCCAGAATGTTGGGTGCCATTCCTGCACTGCGGTAGTAGTCCAGCGTTTCCTGCGGCCAGCTTTCCTGAACGTCCAGCTGCAGCATCCGCGAAAACAGCCAGGCGGTGCGCGACGCCACCAGTTCCACACCATGCTCAGATTGAAACCAACCCGCATTGCCCACGTGATCGGGGTGATGGTGGGTCACGACCACCCGCTTGATGGGCTTGCCCGCCAACGGGCCTGCCATAAGCTTTTCCCAGATGCGTCGTGTTTTTTTCGACGACATTCCTGTGTCGATCACTGTCCAGCCGTCACCATCGTCCAGCGCATAAATGTTAACGTGATCCAGCGCCATGGGCAGCGGCAAACGCATCCACAGGACACCTTCGGCGATCTCGGTCGCCTCGCCTTCGGCCGGAGGCTCAGACCAGGGATATCTGATCGCCAAAGGGGTATCACCGTCCATCAGACTACAAGCTCTTCAGCACTTAGACCGAACACATCGTCTGCGCCGGTCTGAGCCTGTACCAACAGCCCAGCGTATTCAGGCAACAGTGCATTGATATAATACCGGGCCAGTTTTAAGCGTGGGCCATTTGGTTCAGCCAAAGCAGATTTCAGGTGGTAATGCGCACCCAGTACACGGGCGAAGGCGTGCAGGTACGGCACCGCACCGGCAAATCTGTTGTTCATATCGGACTGCGCGACCATCCACTCGGTCGTTTCGCGCAGGCTTTCGGTGGCTTCCCAGACGGGGCCAGCCAGTTCGGGCATGGTCGCCCGGGCCTGTTCTGCATGATCTTCGATCTCATCCAGCAGGCGCGCGGCCGCCTCTCCGCCATCCATCATCTTGCGCGCCACCAAATCCATCGCCTGAATACCGTTGGTGCCCTCGTAGATCGCGGTCACGCGGACGTCGCGATAATACTGAGCCGCACCGGATTCCTCGATGAAGCCCATACCGCCATGGACCTGAACACCGGTCTCAGATACGCGCATTCCCGTCTCGGTGCCAAAAACCTTGCCAATCGGCGTCAAAAGAGCGGCACGTGACATCCAATCGGCGTCGCCCGTTGCGTTGGCCATATCGATGGCTGCGGCGTTGGCCAGCATAATCGCACGCGCAGCGAAAGTGTCAGCACGCATGCTCATCAACATCCGACGCACATCCGCGTGGTCGATAATGGTGCCCGAGGGGGTTTTGCCCTGTTTCCGCTCCAACGCATAGGCCAGCGCGTGCTGATAGGCACCTTCGGCTGCACCCACACCCTGACCACCGACGCCCAGACGCGCGTTGTTCATCATGGTGAACATCGCGGCCATGCCGCCATGTTCCTTGCCTACAAGCCAGCCTTTGGCACCGTCAAACTGCATCACGCAGGTTGGTGAGCCGTGCAGGCCCATCTTGTGCTCGACCGATACGACCTTCAGGTCATTGGCCACACCGGGATTGCCGTTCTCATCTGGCAGCAGTTTGGGCACCAGGAACAGCGAAATACCCTTGGTTCCGGGAACGCCATCGGGCAGGCGCGCAAGTACCAAATGGCAGACATTCTTAGCAAAATCGTTGTCACCCCATGAGATAAAGATCTTCTGCCCCGTGATGGCATATGTGCCGTCACCATTCGAGATCGCTTTTGATGTCAACGCCCCCACATCTGACCCAGCCTGCGGCTCGGTCAGGTTCATCGTCCCCGACCATTCACCCGCCATCATCTTAGGCAGATAGAGCGCCTTGAGCTCATCGCTGGCGTGATGTTCCAGAGCTTCGATCTGGCCCTGTGTCATCAGCGGCGCAAGTTGCAGCGAAAGGCAGGCGGCAGACATCATTTCATTCACGGCGGTGGTCAACGTCATCGGCAGACCCATGCCGCCATAATCCGGATCACCACTCATTCCGACCCAGCCGCCTTCGGCTATGGCTTTCCAGCAATCAGCATACCCGGTCGAGGTACGCAGCACGCCGTTTTCCAAGCGCGCGGGCTCAAGATCACCGGGGCGTTGCAGAGGGGCCATCACCTCTTCGCACAGTTTTCCGGCTTCGGTCAGAATGGCACTGACCACATCGTCGCTGGCTTCCGAGAATTTCTCGGTAGCAGCGATCTTGTCAAAATTGACCGCGTGGCGGAACAAGAATTCATAATCAGAGATTGGGGCGCGATATGGCATGTCTTCCCTCTGGGCTGTCTGATTGCGTTTACGCTGACGGGCTTGGAATTTCCACCGCCCACCTTTATGCATCTGGGTTCCACCGATTAGGTATCGGTCTAAATGCTATACGCAATCAAAACGCGGCGTCACCACCAATGATCCCCAACGGCACTCTGACATTAAACGCCGATCCTGCCGGAATCGCGCAGGCGGCAGACTTGCTGCGCCAGGGTCTTCTGGTGGCTTTCCCGACCGAGACGGTCTACGGCCTGGGCGGCGATGCCCGTAACGGAGAAGCAGTGGCAAGCATCTATGCCGCCAAGGGACGACCCAGTTTTAACCCGCTGATTGCGCATGTAGCTTCGGCCGAAGCTGCACGGCGTTTCGTGACATGGTCCGATAATGCCGAGGCTTTGGCGGCCGCGTTCTGGCCCGGGCCGCTGACTTTGGTGTTGCCGCTGCGGCCGGATCACGGGATATCCTCGCTGGTAACTGCCGGGCTAGACACGCTCGCGGTGCGGGTTCCAGCCCATCCTACGGCGCGCGCGTTGCTGTCCGAGTTTGACGGCCCGGTCGCCGCGCCTTCTGCCAACCCATCCGGACAAATCAGCCCAACAACCGCCGCGCACGTCCTGTCCGGGTTGAATGGGCGCATTGCCGCGGTGCTGGATGACGGCCCATGCGGGGTCGGGTTGGAAAGCACCATTGTGGGTCTAGCGGGCGAGCCTGCCCTTTTGCGCCCCGGCGGTGTTGCGCTGGAACAGATCGAGGTGGTTCTGAAGACTCAGTTGCACCACCACCAACCGGGTGATGCGCTGAACGCGCCCGGTCAGTTGCAATCGCATTATGCGCCGGATGCGCCCGTCCGTCTGAACGCCGGCACCGCCCAAGGCGACGAAGTTCTGCTGGGGTTTGGCGCGGTAGACTGCGATCTGAACCTGTCAGCGAAAGGTGATCTTGCCGAGGCCGCTGCCAACCTGTTCGCCGCGCTGCACAGCCTGAACGACACCGGCAGACCAATTGCTGTGACGCCCATTCCGATACATGGTTTGGGTGCGGCCATTAACGACCGTCTGCGCCGCGCTGCGGCCCCGCGTAACGGCTGATCAGGCGCGCCCGGACTCGGCTGACAGGATCAAGGGGTCAACGCCCAAAGTCGCAAGCGCACCTCCCCATTTTTCATCGTCGGCTACATCGAAGACCAGCTTGGACGACGCCTCGGTCGTGAGCCAGCCGTTCATCGCAATCTCATCCTCAAGCTGACCGGGCCCCCAGCCTGAATAGCCTAGCACCAAAGTGGAGTTCAAAGGCCCGCGCCCCGAGGCAAGATCCTCGAGGATATCCAGCGTTGCGGTCATGCTGAACTCATCCGTGATGTGCATGGAATGCAAGTTCGCCTCGTAATCCGAGCTATGCAGGACAAAACCACGCGACATCTCAACCGGGCCGCCGAAATGGACCAAACGTTCACCCACGACCGGAATCCGGCAAGGGATGTTGAGCTGACTCAACAGAGTTTTCAGCCGCAAGTCCGAAGGTTTGTTGATAATCAACCCCATAGCACCATCTTCACCATGGCTGCACAGATACACCACTGAATGGTCAAAACGCGGATCGCCCATGCCGGGCATCGCAATCAACAGTTTTCCGGTAAGATCCATGGGCCGACATCTCTTAGCAGGTCTGTTTCAACAATGACCTTTGGTCACCCGGAATGGCAAGGGATCAGAGCACATTTCCGCAGATTTCATCCCAGTGACCGGAACGTGACTTGGAATCTGCGCCGCAACCGCGCATTTATGAACCATGAGCGTTAAAAAGATATTTCCGGCGATCGCCCTTACCATCGGCGTGGCCTTACCTGCGACAGCGCAGGTAAAAGGCCCTGTTGCTGAGTTGGACATTCTGGACGGCGGACGTACAGCGAAGGGTACATATTTGAGCGCCGTGCGCGTGACGCTGAAAGACGGTTGGAAAACCTATTGGCGTGCGCCGGGGGATGCCGGGATCCCGCCGGAGTTCAACTGGAACCGCTCGGACAATGTTGGCGAAGTGTCGATTACGTGGCCCGCACCGGATGTCTTTGACCAGAACGGGCTGCAATCGATTGGCTATGAAAACCAACTGGTTCTGCCGGTCGAGATCACGCCGAAAAACCCGGCGCGGCCCGTACGGCTGCAAGGAACAATGGATCTCGGCGTCTGCAAGGATGTCTGTATCCCCGAACAACTGGAATTCGACCATACTCTGGACGCAGAAGCCGGGCGCAACCCGACCATCGCCGCAGCGCTTGCCCAGAGACCCTTTTCTGAACGAGAAGCCAACGTGGCCCAGGCAAGCTGTCACCTGTCGCCAACAGCCGACGGGATGCAGATCGAGGCACGGGTGACAATGCCTTCTGCCGGCGGGCGCGAGGTTGCGGTGATTGAGCCGGGGAACCCTGCGTTGTGGGCATCGCAGACCGAGACGACGCGGACCGGGAATACTCTGATCGCAACCTCTGAGGTGATCAACGCAACAGGCGGGCCATTTGCGCTGGATCGGTCGGAAATTCGGATCACCGTGTTGGGTGCAAATCACGCGGTCGACATTCGGGGATGCAGCGCAGGCTGAGCCCGGTGATTTCATGACACAAACCCCGAAAATCGGCGCCTTGGCGGTTGTTCTGCATCAGGACCATGTGCTCCTGGTGCAGCGCAGCAAGCAACCCGATGCTGGCCTGTGGGGCTTTCCCGGTGGCCATGTCGAATGGGGCGAAACCGTTCTTGAGGCCGCACAAAGAGAGCTGCGCGAGGAGACCTCAGTCATCGCTGAACCACAGCACTATCTGGACAATCTCGATTTACTGCGCCTCGACGACAGTGGCGAAGTCCTGACCCACTACCTGCTGGTGGGGGTTGCCTGTCAGTATCGATCCGGCAGGCCCTTGGCGGGTGACGATGCGCTGGACGCCCGCTGGTTTCCGGTGGATCAGATCCGCCGCGGTGAACTGGAGATGAGTAACCGCGTCATCGACTTACTGGAAACTGCGCTGCGGCGGGCTTAAGTCGCAGGTCTTCTTAGCCGGACATAAAGCAGGCTTGAGATGATCACGCTGACGCACAAAATCAGCGCAGCACCCGCAACGAAGGCACCCAGTCCCATGCGAAGAATGGCCATGCCGTCGTCGGGTGCATAAAGCCCGGACAAGACCCCGATAGGTGCGCCGTAAAACACGGGCCAAACCATCGTGAGCGCAAACCACAAAAGCACGGTAAGACCCGTACATGCCAAAGCCGCCTGCACCACTCGGTCCGGGGCGCGTGCCGCCCGGCGCATCGCTGTCATTGGGCGGGACAGATCGTTCAGAATCGCAAGCAACGCCGGGACCAGCAGCAGGACCAGCAACATTCCAAAGCCCAGCCCATAGACCAAAGTAATGACGGTGGGTTTCAGAAACTGCGCCTGTTGCGACCCTTCATACAGTAGCGGGGTCAGACCCAGAACTGTGGTCAGCGTCGTCAGCATCACAGGCCGCAACCGGTCTGCGGTGCCCTCGACAATCGAAGGCACAAGCCCGCGCTCTTTCTGGTAATCGTCGATGGTCGTCACCAAAACAATCGAGTCGTTGATGATGATCCCCGTCATCCCCAACAGGCCGACAACCGTGAACATGCTCAGCGGGACGTCCCACAGATAGTGTCCCCATATCGCGCCGACCAATCCAAAGGGAATAATCGCCATCACCACCAGTGGCCGCGTCCAGCTGGCAAAGACCCAGGCCAGTACAAGATAGATCCCTGTCAGACACAGGATCAGACCAGTACGGGCCTCGGACAGGAACTCATCTTCCTGTTCGCTCAAACCGGCCATGCGCCATTCGACCTGTCGTTCCGAGGCAATTTTAGGCAGGATTTCCTCGCCCATGGCACGTGCAATCTCTGCCGCGCGCGTCGGATCGTCTTCCGATATGTCACCGTTTACCGAGATTACACGCAGGCCATTTTCGCGCCGGACGGTCGAGAATCCGGACTTTCGCTCGACCGAAACGATATCGGCCAACGGCACATACACTCCATCGGGTGTACGCATCAGAGTGCGCTCCAAGAAATCGGCGGTCAGCTCTCCCTCAGGCAACTCTACCCTGATCTCGGCACTGCGCGGGCCATCCGGGAAGGTCGCCGCCTCGATCCCGTTCAGACGATCCCGTAACACACGACCCAGCGTTTCAATCCGGAACCCCAGCGCCTGACCCTGTGCCGTCAGGTCCAGAATGTACTCTTCCTTGTCATAGGCAAGGTTGTCTTCCAGCGCCGAAACCTCGGGATATTTTGACAGCTCGTTCTGCAAATCCTCGGAAGCAGATTTGAGCGTGTTCACATCCGCGCCATAGAACTGGACATCAATGGCATCACCACCGGGACCCGAGCGCCATCCCCGGAAGCTGAGCAGTTCGACCTTCGGGTGGCGAGGAACAAAATCCTGCAACTCACCCACAAACTCAAAGCTGGAATAGGGGCGCAGATCCGCATCAATCAGCTCGATAGAAATACCACCCAGCAAATCAGCATCTTTACCATCGGCAGCAGCCAGCCCCCAACCTGCGGACCCGCCGACCTCGGCCAGAACATAGTCGATCGGGTTGCGACCGTGGCGGTCTTCATAGATTTGGCCCAACTCTTCGGTCGCACGTTGCAACTCGTGCATCATGGCCACAGTCTCGGCGCGGGTGGCACCTTCGACCATTATGAAGTTGCCCGTGACCGAGCCACGCTCGGGCGCGTTAAAGAACCGCCAGTTCACGTCGCCGCGAATGAACAGGGCAATCTGACTCGCCAGGATCACCACCATCATGGCAACCACCACATAGCGTGCCCAGACGACCCAGGCGATCAATGGGCGGAACAAATGGTCCCGCACCCAGCGGAACCCGCGATTGACCACGCGGTTGGGCAGATCATACCAGTGTTCTTTGGTGGAATGCGCGATGGCATGCGCCATGTGGTTTGGCAAAATGAGGAAGCATTCGATCAGTGAGGCAATCAATACCGCGATAACAGTAAAGGGGATGTCGCGGATCAACTCGCCAAACCGGCCGCCAACCAGGGTCAGACCAAAAAAGGCGATCACGGTCGTCAGGGTCGCCGCAAAGACCGGCATCGCCATACGCCGTGCCGCCCGTTCAGCGGCCACCATCGGTGCCTCACCCAACCGGCGCGCGCGAAAATCGGCATGTTCACCCACGACGATGGCGTCATCCACAACAATGCCCAGCGTGATGATCAGGCCGAACAGGGACACCATGTTGATGGACAGCCCGCCGATATACATGAAGGCGATCGCGGCAGACATGGCAACCGGAATACCTGCTGCGACCCAAAAGGCAATCCGCGCGTTCAGGAACAGAAACAGCAAACAGACAACAAGGCCCAATCCGACGAGACCATTGTCGACCAGAATATCCAGACGATCGGTGATCGCCTGGGCGCGGGTTCGGATCAATTCGATCGTCACCCCTTCGGGAACGCTGGCTTGCATTTCCTTTACGACGTCTTCGACGGTGTGCTGAATTTCGATCGCGTCACCTAGATTCGAGCGATCTACGCGCACGGACATCGCCGGATTTTCGCCCACGAAGTAGCTGCGATTGCGATTGACCCCCTCCACACGGATCTGCGCCACATCACCCACCAGCAACTTGGATCCATCCGCAAAATTGCGCAGGGCGATGCCTTCGATTTCTTCGGGTGTGCGCTTTTCCGTACCTGTACGGATGCGGGCATTCGCCCCGGTAACATCGCCTGCGGGGTTTGCGTTGACCTCAGCCGCGACGGCCGATGCGACCTCGGACAGTGTGATGTCGTTGGCAATCAGTTGTGCGGTCGGTATCTCGACCACGATGCGTGGCGCGGCAAGCCCCCGGATTGTGGTGCGCGTCACCCCGACCGCGAACAATCTGTTGATCAACTCGTCCGTGAACTTGGCCAGTTGATCAGGATCGACAGGCCCTGTCACAACCACATCTGTAACCCGATCCCGCCAGGCGCCCCGCCGGATTGTCGGTTCTTCGGCATCGTCGGGCAGGCTGGTTACACTGTCGACGGCAGTCCGGACCTCCTCGACAGCGCGGGACATGTCCCAGTTCGGCTCGAACTCCAGCCGAATGCTGGCGCGCCCCTCGCGCGAGGTTGCTTCGGTGCTGGCGACACCCTCGACCGCCAGCAAGGCGGGTTCAAGCACCTGAATGATCCCGTTGTCCACATCTTCGGGACCGGCCCCATCCCAGTCCACACTCACGTCGACACGTTCCAAAACCACATCGGGAAAGAACTGCGCCCGCATATTCGGGATTGCCGCCGCACCCAGTACCAGCATCACCAGCAGCAGCAGGTTTGCCACCGTTCTGTGACGCGTGAAGTAACTGAGGATGCCGCCTGCCGCGCTGGGGATCTCGCGCATCATGGCGCTTAACCCCCCGCCCGGTTTTCAAGCCGCTGAACCAGCGCGGCGGGCACCTTGGCCTCGCTCAACTGACCCAGAACCCGTTCTTTGACGTCCTTTGACATGCGCGTGCTGGCCTCGACCTGAGCGACCAGCCGGGCGCGCTGTTCCTCGGACAGCTCAACCAGATCCGGTGCAGCCCCGGCGCTGTCATCTATCCGCAGGGGCCGGACACGTACGCCCGATCCCAGTAGAGGTGTCCGGCCGATCACGACCTCACGCCCCGCCAGCCCATCGCCGCGCAGCAAAACCTCATCGCCCTGGCGCCGGATCAGTTGCACCGGAAGCGCTTCGAGCCTGTCATTTTCATCCAAAACCAACACCGTTCCGACCGCATCCAAGGCCGACGATGGCAACCGCACTACGTTGTCCAACGGTTGTTCCTGCACGGTGACAGTAACAAAGTCACCCGGCTTGAACCCCGACGCCTCATCCAGTCGGGCATAGATCAAACGCCCGGTCTGGCCTTCGCCCGCCGATCCGCTGTCGCGGCTAATTCGGCCTTGTGCGGTCAGGTCGGTGCCCGTGACCTCAAGCGAGATTGTCACCGGTGCGTCGATCAGATCACCGGCTGCGTCCAGCAATCGGACGTATTGCGCGGTTGAGACGCGGAATGCCACCTCCAACGCATTGGGGTCGACAAGTTCCGCCAGCTTTTCGTTCGCGGACACCAGCCGTCCTTCGACTAGCGTTACATCCGTCAATGTGCCCCCGAACCGGGCGCGGATTGTCATATCATCCAGATCGCGTTCAGCAGCCTCAAGCGCAATGCGGGCTCGTGACAACAGGGTGGTCGCCTGATCGACGCGGGATTCTGCCTGAGCCAGCGCAATCCGCCGCGCCAGCACGGCCTGCTGCGCAGCTGCTTTTGCAAGCTCTGCCTCTTCCACAGATGCTGCGGCCCCGACGCCACGTGTCTGCAAATCCTGCTGACGCTGCAGGGCGCGCCCACGCAGCTCTGCCTGTGCCTCGGCCGAATTCAATTCATCCTGCGCCAGCAGCAGCGACCGCTCCGCGTCACGCTCTTCAAACTGCGCGTCCAACAAATCAGATTTTGCCCGGTCCAACGCGGACTGGGCGTCTGCGGGATCAAGTTCAACCAGGACTTCGCCTGTTGTTACCACACCGCCATCTTCAAAATCTTCGGCCAGCCCGACAACACGCCCGCCTAGCGCGGCGCGCAGTTCTAACCTGCGACGGCTTTGAACCTCGCCAAAGGCTTCGAGATATGGGGTGACGGTTTCCAATTCCGCGGACCGAACAGAAACGGCAAAGACACGCTCGCGCGCCTGCGGCGCGGATTCTTCCCGCGTCAGAACGTCTTGCACGGCACCCGAAATCATCTGCGCAGCCACAAACAAAAGGGCCACCGTCAACGACGTCAAAAAGACTCCAACAAGGCTTTGCCTCAGAAATCGCATATATAAATCACCCCGGTTGCATCAGGCTGCCATTAGCAAAAGGTAGCTGGGCAGCAAAAAATGCCAAGCCACAAAGCGGTTATGATCGGTTTAACGTGCGACCAGTCTACTTCCGTCGCAAATGTTCGTCCAATCTGGGCATTATTTCGACGAAATTGCAGGGACGGTGGCGATAATCGAACTGTTTCTCCAATATCCCGTCCCAGGCGTCCTTGCAGGCACCGGGACTGCCGGGCAATGCAAACAGGTAGGTGCCACCCGCGACCCCACCGGTCGCACGTGATTGCACGGCCGACGTACCAATCTTCTCCATTGAAACGATTGTGAACACCGTGCCGAAAGCCTCGATTTCCTTCTCATAGACATCGCGATGCGCTTCGACCGTTACGTCGCGGCCCGTCAGGCCCGTACCACCGGTTGAAATCACCACGTCTATCTCAGGATCCGCAATCCAGACACGTAACTGATCGGCGATCTGAGTGCGCTCATCCTGTATGATGCGGCGATCGGCAACCCTGTGCCCTGCTCCTTCGATGCGATCAACAAGTGTCTGGCCGGATTTGTCCTCATCCATCGACCGCGTATCCGAAACGGTAAGCACGGCGATACGGACCGGAATGAAGTCTTTGGTCTCATCAATGCGCGACATGTTTCCTCAGGCCCTTTCCAAGATGGCAAGCCGGATGGCGAGGGCTGTGAAGATCCCCCCGGTCACCCAGCCCATGATGCGTGAGGCGCGCGGGTTCGCGATCAGCACCCGCCCCGCACCACCGGCAAATATTCCAACAAGCCCGTTCACCACAAATCCGCCCAACGCAATGATGGACCCGAAAATCAGGAACTGCAGCAGGATCGATCCCGCCGCCGGGTCTACGAATTGCGGAATGAAGGCCAGTACGAACAGAATTACCTTGGGATTGGTCAGGTTCACCACCAGCCCGTCCCGGAATGCCAATTGGGTGGGACCGGACGGAGCATCCGCAGAGACCGCCCCATTGCGAAACGCCCCCCAGGCGAGATACAGCAGATAAGCAACACCCATCCAGCGGATCACATCGAACAGCCAGGGCATCGTGGCCACCGCCGCTCCTAGACCAAGACCCGCTACCAGAACGTGAACCATCGATCCGGCGGAAATACCTGCGCTGGCGGCGATTGCAGGCCGCGCCCCGGACCGCAGCCCCTGCCCAAAGCAGAACATCATGTCGGCCCCGGGGGTCAGATTCAGGGCAATTGCCGCCGGGATAAACGCCAGCAGTGTAACTGTATCAATCACGTGGTGACCTCGAACCAATTTACCGTGGGGCCAAGATTGGCGATCTGCGTCACGCCGATTGCGCCTCGGTAGCCCCAACTGTCATGGATATGGCCACAAAGGGCAATTTGCGGCTGCAACCGCTCGATTGCGTCACGGACCGCCACCGAACCTACCGCATCGCCCGTCGATGTAAGATCGCCGTGACCCTTGGGCGGAGAATGGGCAATCAGGATGTCAGCCCCTTCACACCGGTCCAGCAACTCAGCCGCTTCGGGGTCCGTCAGATCACAGGACCACTCACCGAATGGTGTCACCGGCACGCCGTAACCAAGGCCAAACAGACGCAGCCCATCCACGGTCATGCCTGTGCCGTGCAAAACATGCACGCCTTCAGGCGCAGCGTCGGTCAGTTCACCTGCACTTTCGGCATTGCCCGGAACCAGAACCAGCGGCGCATTGATACCAGAGAGCATCGCCATCGCGTCATCCAGCCCTCGCCGCATGTTGCAATAATCTCCGACTCCGATAACCAGATCAGCCTCATCGCTGGATGCAACGACGTCTGCGGCACGGTTTCGCGCCATATGCAGGTCCGAGAATGCGAGGATTTTCATGCCTTGCCCTCCAGCCTTGCTTTAAGTTCCAGCAAATCAGCCCATGCCTGCCGCTTCATCTGTGGCTGTCGCAGCAGATATGCAGGATGGAACATCGGGATAGCCGGCAAGTCCATCGCCTGATCCCACTGACCCCGAAGCCGCGTGATCCCCCGTTTGCCCAGAACAGCCTGACAGCTGATATTGCCCATCACCACCAGAACCTCGGGTTTGGCCAAGGCCACGTGCCGTTCGAGAAACGGCTTCATCATGCCAATCTCTTCGGGCTTGGGATCCCGGTTCTGCGGCGGACGCCAAGGCAGGACGTTGGTGATATAGACGTTTTCGGTTCGGTTTAGATCAATTGCCGCCAGCATCCGGTCCAACAACTGACCGGCGCGTCCGACAAAGGGCTTGCCCTCGCGGTCTTCATCGCGCCCCGGAGCCTCTCCGATAATCATCACCCTCGCACCCGGGGTGCCGTCGGCAAAGACCAACTGCCGCGCACCGCGCTTCAACTCGCAATGATCAAACGCGTCCATAGCCGCCTGCAACTGATCGAGCGTCCCTGCAGCCTGTGCCGCAGATTTCGCAACCGCAACCGGATCAAGCTGCTTGGGTTTTTCTGGTGCGGACTGGGCCTTTGCGGGTTTCTTGGCTTTGGGCGCGGAATCCGGCAACGCATAGCGATCCACCGGTGCATCACCGATCGCATCCGTCGCACCCAGTTCGATCTGCCATTCCAGCAGGGCGCGGGCAGTATGATAGTCCAAAGCCGATTCCATAACCCTCAATCTAACCACCTTTTGAAGGAGGGAAAGCGAATAGGCCTTGATTGGTCGGTCCGTCGCACCGACCATTGGCGTATTCATGTTGTTTGTATTGCGATTCTTTCTCATCAGTTTGCTGCTGACCATGCTCAGTGGCCCGGCCTCTGCGCAGTTTCAGGACCGATACGGGCAGTGCCGTGCCGGTCAGTTCAAATGCGGCAGTACCTGCTGTTCGGGCGGCCAAAGATGCAGCTTTGACGGGAACTGCATTCCGCTGGGCGGCACCTATTGCGGTGGCGGCAGAACCTGCGGCCCATTCGAGCGCTGCGTGGCGGGCGGCACCCGGTGCGCCCCAGCCGGGCAAAATAAGTGCAGATCGCGTCTGGATTGCCCCGGCGGTAGCATCTGCAACGCGCGCGGGGAATGCGAGAAGATAACGCCCGACATTCAGGAACTGCCTTCTCTAACGTGTGACGACGGTCGCATTTGCGGATCCGGATCGTCTTGCCTGCCGGGTGGCGGATGTACACGCCCTGGCTGGTATCTTTGCGAAAAAACCGGGTCTCAGTGCCGTCAGGGATTCAAATGTTCAAAAAACCAGGGATGTGTTCCTGTTAAGGCCATCGACTGCGGATACGGCAAGTGGTGCAAGCCCGGCGAACAGTGTCTGCCCGAAGGCGGGTGCGAGAAACTGCCAGAAGGATCTGATCCTTAGGTTGCCTTGGGCTGCGTGGCTTCTTATAAGCGGCGCGATTGTCAGACAGGAGCCCGCCAATGCGTTTCGCCCATCGTCACCTTCTTGGCATCGAACACCTGTCGCAATCCGATATCACTGCCATTCTCGATCTGGCCGAGAAATATGTCGACATGAACCGCCAGTCGACCAAGCATTCCGACGTGCTGTCAGGGCTGACGCAAATCAACATGTTCTTCGAGAACTCAACCCGCACGCAGGCCAGTTTCGAAATCGCAGGCAAGCGGCTGGGTGCGGACGTGATGAATATGGCGATGCAGGCCAGCTCGATCAAAAAGGGCGAGACGCTGATCGACACAGCGATGACGCTGAATGCGATGCACCCCGATTTGTTGGTGGTGCGCCATCCGCATTCCGGCGCGGTTGACCTGCTGGCGCAGAAGGTGAATTGCGCGGTGCTGAATGCCGGCGATGGCAAGCACGAACACCCGACGCAAGCTCTGCTGGACGCGCTGACCATTCGCCGCGCCAAGGGTCGCCTGCACCGGCTGAACATTGCGATCTGCGGCGATGTCGCTCATTCCCGCGTTGCCCGGTCAAACCTGATCCTGCTGGGCAAAATGGAAAACCGCATTCGCCTGATCGGGCCGCCGACATTGGTTCCGTCGCAATTCGCAGATTTTGGGGCCGAAATTTACGACGACATGAATGAAGGTCTAAAGGACGTCGACGTCGTCATGATGCTGCGCCTCCAGAAAGAGCGGATGGACGGCGGCTTTATCCCGTCGGAGCGGGAATACTACCACCGCTATGGCCTCGACGCTGCGAAACTGGCACAGGCCAAACCCGACGCCATCGTCATGCACCCCGGTCCGATGAATCGCGGGGTCGAGATTGACGGAACACTGGCAGACGACATCAACCGGTCCGTTATTCAGGAACAGGTCGAAATGGGCGTCGCCGTTCGCATGGCCGCAATGGAACTGTTGGCCCGCAACCTGCGCGAGGCAGCATGAGTGATCTGATCGTCGCCCCCCACGAATACGGCGTCCTGCGCCTGTTTCAGCTGGACATGCGGCCCGAGGCAGCAAAGTTCCTGCGCGAACCGGGCGCCGCCGACCAGGTTCTGGGTGTCGAGGGTCTGGATCCCGTTCAGATCGACATCTTTCCCGTATCAGATCTCGAGGAACTGGGTCTTTATGGCTATCTCAACGAAGGGTGCGGCGTTCCCAAAGATCAGCTGGACTGGGCTGCGCTGGAGAGCGTTGAAGGCTGGGTCATGGTTGTGCGCAGTGCTGCTTTTCAGGGACGTGCCGCCACTTTGCAACCGGACCCCAAAGTGCACCTGATTGGCCTTTACACTGAAGAGGCGACAAGCTGGACCGGTGGGGCAATTAAAACCGAAAGCGCGAAACCGTTTTCGGCCCCGCAAACCCCGCCACAGGACGACAAACCAGGCCGTATTGGGTCGGCCATGCTGGCAGTGGTGGCGCTGGTGGTCATCGGAGGCATCCTGTGGCTGATCCTGTGACCTTCACCCCCGACAAAGGCGCGTATATCCGCACGAATACATGGCTGGCCGCCGGGGCCATGGCCGTCGCGATGATCGTGCTGTGGCTGGTCGGCAACCCCTACGTCTGGACCGGGGCGCCCGCTGGTCTTGCCGCGGTCGCCTTTCGCGCATGGTACCTGGCCTCAGAAGAACTGACCACCACATGGAAGATGACGGACACCACCCTAACCGGCCCCGGCCCGCGCAATGTGGCACTGAACCAGATAGAGGCGGTCAACCTCATGGGCAGCTTCGTCCAGATCGTCACCAAGGGCGGCGACAAGCATCTGATCAAGTATCAGGCGGACCCCGCCGCCACCAAAGCCGCCATCGAAAGGGCAATGGCATGAACAACACTATTTTCACCAACGCCCGCCTGATCGACCCGGAAACCGGCACCGACAGCCCTGGCTGGCTACAAGTATCCGACGGTCGGATTACTGCGCGCGGCGAAGGGGATGCTCCGACGTTGGAGGCGCAGGTCGTCGATTGTGGCGGGCAGTGCCTTGCCCCCGGTATCGTCGATATCGGCGTCAAGGTCTGCGAACCGGGTGAGCGGCACAAGGAAAGCTATAAGTCCGCCGGTCTGGCCGCTGCAGCCGGAGGCGTGACCACCATCGTGACCCGCCCCGATACCAGCCCCGCGATCGACACGCCCGAAAGTCTGGAGTTCGTCACACGCCGAGCGCAGGCCGACACTCCGGTCAACGTCCTGCCAATGGCCGCGTTGACCAAAGGTCGCGAAGGGCGCGAGATGACTGAGATCGGATTCCTGCAGGATGCCGGTGCCGTCGCCTTTACTGACTGCGATCACGTGATCGCCAACACCAAGGTGTTTTCCCGCGCCCTGACCTATGCCCGGGCCTGTGGCGCGCTGGTCATCGCCCACCCGCAAGAACCCATCCTCAGCAATGGTGCCGCAGCCACTAGTGGTAAATTCGCCGTGCTGCGTGGCTTGCCCGCCGTCTCACCAATGGCCGAGCGGATGGGACTGGACCGCGACATCGCTCTGCTAGAGATGACCGGGGCCACCTATCACGCCGACCAGATCACCACCGCCCGCGCCCTGCCTGCGCTGGAGCGGGCCAAGCGGAATGGGCTGGACATCACGGCAGGTACGTCAATCCACCACCTGACGCTGAATGAACTGGACGTGGCCGACTATCGCACCTTCTTCAAGGTCAAGCCGCCGCTGCGATCCGAGGATGACCGGCAAGCGGTCATCGAAGCGGTGCGGACCGGCCTGATTGATACGATCAGTTCCATGCACACGCCTCAGGATGAGGAAAGCAAACGCCTGCCGTTTGAAGAGGCGGCCTCTGGCGCGGTGGCGCTGGAAACACTGCTACCCGCGGCCTTGCGTCTGTATCATGCCGGGCAGCTGGACCTGCCGACACTGTTCCGCGCAATGGCCCTGAACCCGGCAAAACGACTAGGGCTGGACAGTGGTCGTCTGTCCGAAGGCGCGCCTGCGGATCTGGTGCTGTTTGACCCGGATGTGCCCTTTGTGCTGGACCGGTTCTCGCTGAAATCGAAATCGCAGAACACACCGTTTGACGGCCAGCGGATGCAGGGTAAGGTCACCGCAACTTTCGTTGCAGGCCAAGAAGTTTACCGGAGACCCTGATGCCCGTCATTGACAGTACAACGACCCAGCTGATCCTCTGGGCAACCTTTGGGTATCTGATGGGGTCGATCCCGTTTGGCATGGTCCTGGCCAAGGTGATGGGCTTGGGCAATCTGCGCAACATCGGTTCGGGCAATATCGGCGCAACCAATGTTCTGCGGACGGGCAACAAGACCGCCGCGGCCCTGACCCTGATTTTCGACGCCGCAAAAGGCGGGGTTGCCGTTCTGGTGGCGCGTGCCCTAGCGGGCGAGGATGCCGCGCAGATTGCGGCGCTGGCCGCACTTTTGGGCCATTGCTTTCCGGTTTGGCTGGGATTTAAGGGCGGCAAAGGGGTCGCCACGTTCCTGGGTATCTGGCTGGCGTTGGACTGGCGCGTCGGTGTGGCCTGTTGCCTGATCTGGCTGGTTGCAGCTGCAATCTGGCGCATCTCATCCCTTGCGGCACTTGCGGCGGCGGCAACGTCCACTATCTGGGCCCTTCTGCTGACAGGTTCGCAAACGCTGCTACTGGCTGGCGTCCTGACCCTGTTGGTCTATTGGCGCCACAGCGCGAATATTGCCCGCATCAAATCCGGCACTGAACCAAAAATCGGACAGTCTTGAGCGCCTCGGAAGCCTTCCTGACCGCCTTTTTTGCTATCCCCAAGGGGTCGTCGACCGGGCATGCCCACGGCAGGCGGTATATCGTCAGTCGAACGGAATTTTCCGGCGGCAAGTCCCAGAAACTTGCCGCACGCGCACTGGACGGCAGCGACTACATCAGCCTGAACCTTTATTTGACCAAACGTGGATCTCTTCTTCGCCCCTGCGAAATGCCCGCGGAAAAAGTCACCGAATTCGTTTTGGATTTCGCGCCCGATACCTAAGGCCTACCCTGCATTTGTGAACAGTGCCTCTTCGCCCCTGCACATTCACAATTGATTGCTTTGAACGTGATGGGCCGCCTGCCCACTTGGGTTCCGTGACGACCAATTGCGGGTCTCACGGACAAAAAAACTCTTGGGTTGTCTGGGCGCAATTTTCTGCGCCACGTGGCGGCCCCTTCACGAAAGGTGAAAACAATGAACAAGTTCAAATCTCTTATCGGCGGCGTCGCTCTGTCTGTTGCCATTGCAAGCTCGGCTCTGGCCGCTGGTGTTGAACTGAACGCAAGCTCGACCGGTCTGGCCATGCAGGGCTATGATCCCGTTGCCTACTTCACCGTTGGCGAGCCGACCAAAGGTGACTACCGCATCACCACACTGCACAACGACGCAATGTATCGCTTTGCCAATGAAGAAAACAAAGCCGCGTTCGAAGAAAACCCCGAGGCCTACCTGCCTGCATATGGCGGCTACTGCGCATTCGGCGCTGCGATGGGCTTCAAGTTTGACGGTGACCCGACCTATTGGAAGATCGTTGACAACAAGCTGTACCTGAACCTGTCGCAAGACATCCAGCAGCGCTGGGAAGGTGACATCCCGGGCTTTGTTGAACAAGCCAGCGCCAATTGGGAAACCATCGCGGATAAAACACCGGCGGAACTGCAGCAATAATTTGCAGACATTTCCCAAAAAGGCGGCGGCAGAGTATTCTGCCGCCGCTTTTCGTTTCAAGATCAAACACCGGCGAGCCGGGTTCAGTCGGTCTTACGGTTCAAGCACCGTGCTGCCTGTGGTCTGACGCGCTTCCAGAACCCGATGCGCCTCGGCCACCTGATCCAACGGGAACCGCTGATCGATGTGGATTTTGACCTCACCGCCCTCAACCTTGCCGAACAGCCGCCGTGCCATTGCCTGACAGACGGAAGGGTCGGCGATATGGGTAAACAGGGTCGGTCGAGTGATTTTCAAGGAACCTTTCTTGCCCAAAATACCGATATCCATCAACGGGACCGGGCCTGAGGCATTGCCGAATGAGATCATCATTCCCAAAGGCTTCAGGCAGTCCAGCGAGCCATTGAACGTGTCCGCGCCGATGGAATCCATGACCACATCCACACCTTTGCCGCCGGTGATTTCGGCCACACGTTCAGCAAAGTTCTCGGTCCGGTAGTTGATGCAATGCGCAGCCCCGTTGAACTGCGCGAGGCTGCATTTCTCATCTGTTCCGGCTGTTCCGATCAGGGTGATGCCCTCGGACTTGGCCCATTGGCAGGCAATCAGACCAACGCCACCGGCGGCCGCGTGAAACAGAACCGTGTCACCCCGTTTCAAAGGCGTTGTCCGGTGAAACAGATACTCGACCGTCATCCCCTTGAGCATCATCGCCGCAGCCGCGTCAAAAGAAATCCCTTCGGACAACGGACATACCTGCGCCGCTGGCATCACGCGCGCCTCACAATAGGCCCCGGCGGGTGCTGTGGCATAGGCCGCGCGCTGGCCCGGTTTCAGATGGGTAACACCTTCGCCAACGGCCTCAATCACACCTGCCGCTTCCATGCCCAGCGCGTGCGGTAAATCCATCGGGTACAACCCGGTACGCTGGTAGACATCAATGAAGTTCAGCCCACAGGCCCGGTGGCGGATGCGAACCTCGCCGGGTCCGGGGTCGCCCAAGGGCCGGTCTTCGATCTTTAAAACTTCGGGGCCGCCGTGTTCGTGAATGACGACGGTTCTTGCCGTTTGCTGCATGCTGACCTCCTGTTGCCTGACGCCAAGCTAACACGACTGTGAAACAGGGCAATTGGAAGGTTTTTGCCGCCACGCAACCACAGCGCGAAAAACTGTGCTATACTGGGGTCTGAGCGTTGCCGGCTGGTCCGGCCAAAGGCAACCACCGCCGGATTCAACCCGTTGCGCACTGGCAAAGGGAGGGGATCAAGATGGCCAAAACAATAGGAAATCCGATCAGTTGGGCCGCCCGAAACATCGGCGCGACCGGCGATCATATTACCGAAAGCGTGCACCACATCGGCAGCGCGGACACTCGGCATCTGCCGCAGGTGCAAACACTGACGATGCAGGACCTGAAGGCCTGTTTGCAGGCCGGATACAATGATTTTCTGGAAACGCGGGCAGATGCCATTTTCATCATACTGGTTTACCCAATCGCAGGTCTGCTGATGTTCGGCTTCGGCCTGAATCGCAACATGGTGCCCCTACTGGCACCGCTGATCATGGGTTTCGCACTAGTCGGTCCGATCGCAGCCGTGGGCCTTTACGAAATCAGCCGCAAACGCGAGCAAGGCGGCGAGGTCCATTGGCTGGACGCCTTGGGCGTCTTCCGGTCCCCGTCCTTCGGTGCAATTCTGGCTTTGGGGTTCTATCTGGTCATGCTGCTGCTGGTCTGGCTGATGGTCGCGCAGAGCATCTATGTGCATACGCTTGGGCCTGATCTGCCCACCTCACTCGGGGCTTTCGTGACTCAGGTGTTCACCACGGGCGCAGGCTGGTCCATGATCATTTTCGGCAATGCGATCGGGTTTCTATTCGCGCTGGTCGCATTGGCCATGAGCGTCGTCAGCTTTCCATTGCTGTTGGACCGTCCTGTCGGACTGCCGGTGGCCGTCGTGACGTCGGTCCGGGTGTTGCGGCATAACCCCGGTGTCATTTTGGCATGGGGGTTCATCGTAGCGGCCCTGTTGATCATCGGAGCCATCCCGATGCTGCTGGGGCTGATCGTTGTCATGCCAGTCCTGGGCCATGCAACCTGGCATCTTTACCGCCGCGCAGTGGTCTGATCGGAAAAAGCGCGGGATCTTCCCGCGCCAAAGTTTTAACCAGCGACCTTGAGGACAATCTTGCCGATGTGGCCCGAGCTTTCCATCCGCGCATGGGCGGCTGCCGCCTCGGCCAGATCAAACTCACTGTCCATGACGGGGGCCACCTTCCCAGCCTCCAGCAATGGCCAGACAGCCTCGCGCAAATCCTGCGCAATCTTCGCCTTTGCCAGATCACTTTGAGGGCGCAAAGTACTGCCAGTCAGGGTCAGGCGTTTGACCATCATCATCGCAAAGTTCAACTCGACCTTCGGACCTTGCAGGAAAGCGATCTGAACCAGACGCCCATCCTCGGCCAGAGCTTTGACGTTGCGCGGGATATAGTCGCCACCAACCATGTCGAGGATCAGGTTCGCCCCACCCTCAGCCCGCATGACGCCCACGAAGTCCTCATCCCTGTAATTGATCGCCTTCTCGGCCCCGAGGTTCACACAGGCCTCGCATTTCTCAGCAGATCCCGCGGTTGCAAACACCCGCGCACCAAACGCGTTCGCCAGCTGGATCGCTGTTGTGCCAATGCCGCTGGACCCGCCATGCACCAGAAAACGCTCACCTGCCTTTAGACCACCGCGCGAGAAAACGTTGGACCACACAGTAAAGAAGGTTTCGGGCAGGCACGCGGCCTCTTTCATCCCCATTCCCGAAGGAACTGGCAGACAATGCGCAGCGGGTGTGGCCACATATTCCGCATAACCGCCGCCGGGCAGCAAGGCACAGACCTGATCGCCGATGGCCAGACCTTCGACCCCGGCACCAATGGCAACAACCTCGCCCGATGCCTCAAGCCCCGGCAAGTCGCTGGCACCCTGCGGCGGATCATAGGCCCCGGCGCGCTGCAGCGCATCCGGGCGGTTCACGCCGGCGTAGGCCACTTTCAGGATCACTTGTCCGGCTTGTGGTTTGGGAACCGGGCGTTCCGTCAGTTGCAGAACATCCGGGCCACCGGGTTTGGTGATTTCGACAGCGCGCATCATCTGGGTCATGGGCAAATCTCCTTTGCCCAATGCCTAGCAGGCAATTTCTGGAAGGCCCAGACGCTTACTTGCGCGGGTTCAGCATCCCCGGCAAATCGGCCCGCATTTTCATGGGCGGCTTCACCTGACCGGCCAGCCAGTTTGGAACCGCCAGAAACGGCTTGAACAGCGGGTTACCATTCACCTGCGCTTTGATCTTTTCGATCTGCATGACGTTGTCTATCCGCCGATCCAGAAACTCCCATGTTTTCTGGTGATCGGGGGAATCGTCGCCCAGCCAGAACAGCAGGGTCGAGGAATAGACACCCGACAATGTCGCCCGTTTGGTGTACCAGTTCACATCGTCCGATGTATCTCCCAGCGTGTCCCAGATCAGATCACAGGTTTGCCACAGCGCTTTTGCCCCATCGGCTGCATGCGTGGGCAGGGAAAACAACGTCATGCCCCGTCGTACCAGTTCCTTGTCCGGAACGGCCTCAAGCCGGAAGCGAACCGCGGCAGCGATTCGGTCTCGGAACTTCAGCTCGCTCAGGTCCGTGGATTTAAGGCGGTCTTCCATCGCCGCGTCACCGCGCGCATGGAACGCAAGCGCCAGATCAACTGCGCCGCGGGGGCAGATCGCGCGCGCCAGAGTGTCATCCATATCGCAATCCAATATAGCCGCGCGAAAGCTGGCTTCGGACCAGCCGTCAAACGGCACATGGATCAAGACTGCGTCCAAAAGCTGCTGTTTTGCATCTTCAAAAGTGGTGGTCATGGCGGTTCTCCGGTTCTCAGAGCCAGTACTAGACAAGATAGAGGCGCTTTGCTATACGGCCAACTCCTGCAATTTCCTTGCAACTCTATCTAGAAAGGTGGTGACAACCACATGCAGGTTAGTGTTCGCGACAATAACGTCGATCAGGCGCTTCGTGCCCTGAAGAAAAAGCTGCAGCGCGAAGGCGTGTTCCGTGAAATGAAGCTTAAGCAACATTTCGAGAAACCGTCCGAGAAAAAAGCGCGCGAGAAGGCTGAAGCGATCCGTCGTGCCCGTAAACTGGCACGTAAGAAAGCACAGCGCGAAGGTTTGCTCTAAAACCTCGCTCGTCCAGCTTTGGATGACACTATTTGACGACCCCCGAGGCATCGCCCGGGGGTTTGTCGTTTCTAGGGTCGGATGATTTACGCCGACTCGGACCGCCCACGCGCGACAAGCTGCCATTTCCCTCTCAGCAACATTTTGCCCGGCATTTTGCAGCGCAGCGAATCCCGTGGCGGTAGCACTGACCTGCCAAAACTCGCCTCTGAACACGCCATCCCTATCAACGCAGCATCGAGCCTTTGTAACTGGCGCCGTCTACCACGACAAAAAACCAATCGGAGGCAAAAATGTCGACTGCAAGTAGTATCGAACAAGAAATGCTGGCGCTGATTAACCAAGAGCGCACATCCCGCGGGCTGGACCCCCTACAGCTTGAAACGCGCCTGAACGACTCATCCGAGGATCACAGTGAATGGATGCTGGAAACGGACAGGTTCAGCCACACCGGCTCGGGTGGTTCCAGCGCCACACAGCGGATGGAAATGGCCGGGTTCGACTTCTCGGGCAACTGGCGGTCAGGTGAAAACATCGCCTGGCAATCCGAGCGCGGCGCGCCAGGCATCAGCGATGACGTCGCGCAGCTTCATCAGAACCTGATGAACAGCCCCGGTCACCGCGCCAACATTCTGAACCCAGATTTCAAATACATCGGGATCGGCATTGAAACCGGCGACATGCAGGGTTTCGACGCTGTGATGGTGACGCAGAACTTTGCTGCCACCCAGGGTGAGGTCATGCTGGACAACGGATCCACTACGCCGCCGGCTCCGACACCACCGGTTGAAGAAACCCCGCAGCCCGAAGAGCCCGTGGCCGAAGTACCTGATCCCGAGGTTACCGAGCCAGAGGAACCCGTAGCCGAAGTACCTGACCCCGAAGTTACAGAGCCCGAGGAACCGGTGGCCGAAGTACCTGATCCCGAAGTCACCGAGCCCGAGGAACCGGTGGCCGAGGTACCTGACCCCGAAGTCACCGAGCCCGAGGAACCGGTGGCCGAGGTACCGGAGCCAGAAACGCCCGGAACGGAAGAACCTGAAGAATTTGCATGTTTCGATGTGCAGGAGTTCCTGGCCGAGATCCGGGCATTCGTCCAATCGATTCAGGCGCAGTTCGACCAGTTTGATTGGAACGAAACGGACTATGCCGATGCGGAACCCGAAACCGACGATTTCGATATGGTGATGACCGGCGATGACAATCCTGCGGACGATGTTGAGACATGCTCTGACATGACCGGAGACAATTCAGGTGATGTCTTTGTGTTCAACTATTATGATTTCGACTGCATGATGGACGCCGCTTAACGGGTCCCAGGGTGCGGGGCGGGGGCGACCCTGCCTCGCACCAATTTCTACTTCAATAGTTCAATAGACCTTTGGGACATACAGATCGTCCGGCAGAACCCGGCGTTCGTATTCCGGGTTGTACTTTCGATCCGGCAGGTCGACTTTTTCCTGCGGAACATCCGAATACGGGATCTTGGTCAGCAGGTGTTCGATACAATTCAGGCGCTCGCGCTTTTTGTCATTGCCTTCGACGATGTACCAGGGCGCTTCGGGTATGTTCGTGCGGAACAACATATCCTCTTTGGCCTTGGTATAGGATTCCCACCGAATGCGCGATTCCAGATCCATCGGCGACAGCTTCCACTGCTTCATCGGATCGTGAATACGCATCAGGAATCGCAACTGCTGCTCTTCGTCGGTGATCGAGAACCAATATTTCAGCAGGATGATCCCCGACCGCACCAGCATTCGTTCGAATTCGGGAACGTCCTGAAAAAACTGTTCGACCTGATCTTCACTGGCAAAACCCATGACCCGTTCGACGCCCGCACGGTTGTACCAGGACCGGTCGAACAGAACGATTTCGCCAGCTGCGGGTAGATGCGGCACGTAGCGTTGGAAATACCACTGGCTTTGTTCCCTGCGACTGGGTGCAGGCAACGCAACCACACGCGCAACACGCGGGTTCAGGCGCTGGGTAATCCGCTTGATTACCCCCCCTTTACCGGCACTGTCGCGACCTTCGAATAGGATGCACACTTTGGCGCCCGTGTGTTGAACCCAATCCTGAACCCTGATCAGTTCGGCCTGCAATCGCAGCAGGTTCTGGAAATAGACCTTGCGGTCCAGCATGTCAGGATGCTGTTCCTTATAGATCTTGCGAACTTCCATCGACAGCATCGGCTCGCTGAATTCGATTTCGAAATCTTCGTCCAGCGTGTCTTCGAGCTCGGCTTCCAGCCAGTCTTTTGGGGCATCATTGTGTTGGTAAGCCAAGATCTGCTCCTTATCAGTCAACGGGTTTCGACCATACCCAGAGAGTGTGACCGCCTGATGTCATCAGATATAATTGATGAACGCTCCGCGCCGGTTCAATACCAAGTTGGTGCGGGGCCGCAAAACAGGCAGATGTACGGTCATTCCTATAATTGAACCGACCTGCGCCTAGATACAAGCGTCCGATTTGACGCAACGCCGGCAGTTAGGCAAAGGCTGATCCTTGCACGGCCTTGCCATTTGGGGGTGTCCGACGGCATCAATACGCACCTGAATACGTGAGAGAGCCGTGGCGCATTTTGTATCCCTTCTGCCATTGATATGGCCCTGGTTCATACTGATCGCCGGCATGGTCAGTGCGGCCTCGGGCCGGCGACAACTTGGCCTTACGCTGCTGTTGGTGTTTGGTCTTGCCGCCCTCGCCATGGGGCTGGTCACGCCTTTGGCTGTTGGAATTGTTGCTGCCGGATTGCTGGGTGCTGCGGCCCTGAACCATCTTACGGGCATCGGCGCGGCGGTTGGCCACGTCATGTTGATCGGCTGGTGTCTTGCATTGGGCGCGCATCTGGTGCCCGGATTTCAAAACCTGCTGGTACTTGACCGGGTCTACGCCGGGCCGGACAGCTCGGCGTTTTCAATGTACTTGAATCTGGACAAGCCAATGGTGCTGTTCGCGGTCCTGCTGGCCTGGCCGGGAATGACCGATTCAGCGAGACCTGTCCAGAGAACACCGTTGCTGGTGGGCCTTGCGACCTTGCCCGCCCTCTTCGCCGTTGGGCTGGCCGCGCAGGCCATCCGGCCAGAGCTCAGCCTGCCGCCTTGGTGGATTGTGTTCGCACTCTCGAATCTGTTTCTGACCTGCTTGACGGAAGAGGCCTTTTTCCGTGGGTATCTGCAGTCGCTTTTTGCTTCCAAACTAGGTGCAGCACTTGGTGTGACTCTGGCCAGCCTTCTGTTTGGTTTGGCGCATTTTGCCGGGGGTCCGGCCCTAGTCGCTTATGCCGCGATTCTTGGCGCGGCCTGTGGTTTGGGATTTTATGCGACCGGTCAGTTGTGGGTGCCCGTCATAATGCATTTCGGCTTCAATGCCATGCATCTGATCCTGTTCACCTACCCGGCCCCAGCCTGACGGTCACACCGGCAAGGCCGTCGTCTTGAACACAGTACGCAAGGCAAATGAGCTTTGCATTTGCGCCACGCCGGGCAAGCGCGAAAGGTACTGACGGTGAATTCGGGCGAAATCCTCGGTGTTCTCGGCGACAACCTTCAGAATATAGTCCGCCGTCCCCGCCATGAGATGACACTCCAGAACGTCGGGAATGCGCGCCACCGCTTTTTCGAACGCATCCAGAAGCTCTTCGGCCTGGCCCTGCAGCGTGATCTCGACAAACACGGTGGTCGGAACGTTCATCTTGCGTGCATCCAGCAACGCCACATAGTTTCGAATGTACCCGTCGGCTTCAAGCCGTTGGACCCGCCGGTGACACGCCGACGGCGACAGATTCACCTGGTCTGACAGCTCGGCATTCGACATCCTGCCGTTTCTCTGCAGGGCAGCCAGAATCTTTCTATCGGTCGTATCGAGGCTCATACGCGCAAATCCTTTGCAAGATATTCCAATAGTACCGAAGATTCTCGCAAAGAAAACCAAAATGACGGGCAGAGTTTCACAGAAATTGCATCCCAAATTGCACATAATTTGGGCAGTTTATGAATGGAGGAGCGAGAAATGAAAATCGGTTGCCCCAAGGAAATCAAACCCCAGGAATTCCGTGTTGGCATGACCCCCAACGCTGCGCAAGAAGCTGTTGCGCGCGGCCACGAGGTCATCATTGAAACCAATGCCGGCATGGGTTCCGGCTTTGACAACGACTCTTATGTCGCTGCAGGCGCTCGCATTGTCGACACCGCCGAAGAAGTTTTTGCGACCGCGGACATGATCGTAAAGGTCAAGGAACCTCAGGCGGTTGAGCGCAAGATGCTGCGTGAGGGCCAGCTGCTGTTCACCTACCTGCACCTGGCACCTGATCCAGACCAGACCCACGACCTGCTGGCGTCGGGCTGCACCGCGATTGCCTATGAAACCGTAACTGACCGCAACGGCGGCCTGCCGCTGCTGGCGCCGATGTCGGAAGTTGCCGGTCGTCTGGCACCTCAGGTCGGTTCGTGGACCCTGCAAAAGGCCAATGGCGGCCGCGGTGTTCTGATGGGTGGCGTTCCCGGTGTTGGCCCAGCCAAAGTCATCGTGATCGGCGGCGGCGTTGTTGGCACGCACGCAGCCAAGATCGCGGCCGGCATGGGCGCTGATGTCACCGTTCTGGACCGGTCTCTGCCACGCCTGCGTTACCTCGACGACGTCTTCGGCGGCACATTCAAAAGCCAGTACTCGACAGCCGGAGCAACGGCCGAGCTGATCCAGGATGCCGACATGGTCATCGGTGCTGTTCTGATCCCGGGCGCTGCGGCACCCAAGCTGATCTCGCGCGCGCAGTTGTCCACCATGAAACCCGGCGCGGTTCTGGTTGACGTTGCGATCGACCAGGGCGGCTGCTTTGAAACCTCCAAGGCGACCACCCATGCGGATCCGATCTATGAAGTGGACGGCGTCATGCACTACTGCGTGGCCAATATGCCGGGCGCAGTTGCGCGCACCTCGACCATCGCACTGGGCAACGCAACCATGCCGTTCATGCTGTCGTTGGCAAGCAAAGGCTGGAAGAAGGCATGTCAGGACGACCCGCATTTGCTGGCAGGTCTGAACGTCCATGCCGGTCAGCTGACTTACGAAGCTGTTGGTACGGCACTGGGTCTGGACGTTGTCTCGCCCGAGGCAATCGTCAACGCCTGAAGCACTCCCGCCCCTGAAAGTAGCCGCTGAAGCGGCTGCTTTACAGCGTTGGGCATGGCGGCGCGCCTTTGGCGCGCCGCTTTTCGTCTGTGGACACGATCCCGGCTTCCAAAAAAGAAACGCCGCGCTGAAAGCGCGGCGCCGGGCCCAACCGGAGGAGGGCATTTCCAATGCCCACGCGACGGGCGGGAGCCTTTACCCTTCCTTGTGGATTTCCACCGAATGCGGGTAGGGGATCGAAACACCTTTGGCGTCAAACGCTTCCTTCACGGCTTTGGTAGTCTCGAACTTCACATCCCAATAATCCGCGGCCGCGCACCACAGCCGCGCCGTCAGATCGACCGAGCTGTCGCCCAGATTTGTCACGCGCACCCAAGGTTCCGGATCACTGTGGATACGGTCATCGGCCTTTGCCACATCCAGAATGATCTTCATCGCCTCATCAGCGCTATCGCCATAGTCGATGCCGAACACCAGATCGACACGCCGCGTGTCATGCGCCGAGTAGTTCGTGATGATTGATCCCCAGGATTGCCCGTTCGGAACGATGATCTGCACGTTATCCGGCGTCACCAGCTCGGTCGTGAACAGGTTCAGATCCTTAACAGTGCCTGCGGTGCCGCCGATTTCGACATACTGACCCAGCTTGTAAGGGCGGAAGACAACCAGCATAACGCCTGCAGCGAGATCGCTCAGCGTTCCCTGAAGGGCCAAACCAATGGCCAACGATGCGGCACCCAAAATGGCGACGATGCTTGTCGCCTGAATGCCAAAGATGCCCAGCACTGAAACCAGTACCATGGCCAGTATGACCCATTTCACCAGACTGGCGACGAAATTCCCAAGCGTCTGATCAATATGCGGTGTCGCATTGATCCGGCGCCGGACTACACCGGCAATGGCGCCAGCAATGATCCATCCAAGGATCAGTACGAACAGCGCCTTGACCGCGCTTATGATCAGCGGGGCATAGGCACCCACCTGTGTTACGACCTCATCCACGCGCATCTCCTTTCGATTCACGGCAAACCCGCGTCTCTCAGCGCGGGATTGGCGGAATAGTGGTCCATAAGCGCGCTTCGGTCTAGGTGTGAGATACGCAGGTTTTCCCCGTTGTTCTCACGTACACAGTCCCTGACCTTGTATGCACAGCCCGGATACTGGCAAGACCGGGCCGTTGTACCTACCTATTGCAGGCAACCCATGACAGGAGCACCCCATGCTGGACACCGCCTCTCACCCGATCACGGCCCGCTGGCCTGCGCAGTTTCCCGACAGGATTCAGCTCTATTCTTTCCCCACGCCGAACGGCGTAAAAGCGTCAATCATGCTGGAAGAAACCGGCCTGCCCTATGAAGCCCATCGGATTACCTTGTCAGACTCGGATGTCAAAAGCCCCGAATTCCTGTCATTGAACCCCAACAACAAAATCCCGGCGATCATCGACCCGAATGGTCCGGACGGAGAACCCATTGGTCTGTTCGAAAGCGGAGCGATCCTGATTTATCTCGCCGAGAAAAGCGGCAAGTTTCTGGGTCAGACCAAAGCCGACAAATATCGCGTGATCCAATGGGTGATGTTCCAGATGGGTGGCATTGGTCCGATGTTCGGGCAATTAGGCTATTTCCACAAATTCGCAGGCAGCGAGATCGAAGACCCCCGCCCGCGCGAACGATACGTGAACGAGGCCAAGCGACTGCTAAATGTCCTGAACCAACAGCTTGAAGGTCAGGATTGGATTGCCGGAGACTATTCGATTGCCGATATCGCAATCGCGCCATGGTTGCGCGGGCTCGAATTCTACAACGCCCACGACCTTGTCGGCTGGGAAGACCACGCCAATCTGGTGGACTATCTCGACCGGTTTCTGGAACGACCCGCGGTCCAAAAAGGCTTGGTTACGCCGCCTCGGGCCTGATTGCTTCGGCGATCTTTTCGGCAATCATGATAGTGGGCGCATTGGTATTGCCGCCGACCAGCGTCGGCATAACCGATGCATCCACCACCCGCAGCCCCTCGACCCCATGAACCCGGCCTTCGGTATCGACAACGGCCATATCGTCGACCCCCATCTTGCAGGTGCCCACCGGATGATAAATCGTGTCGGCACGGCGGCGGATATCGGCCTCTAGTGCCTGATCGCTTCCATCATGGGCATAGAGCCGCTTTTTGCGCCAGGGTTCCAGCGGTTCGGATTCGAGAATTGACTCCATGATATGTGCCCCGCGCTTCAACAGATCCAGATCGCGGTCATCGCTGAGGTAAGCCGGATCAATTCGCGGCGGCTCTCCGGCTCGGTCCGAGGTTAGCCCAACGCTGCCCCTGCTGAACGGGCGCAACACACAGACATGGCACGAATACCCGTGCGGCAAGTGAATCTTGCGCATGTGGTCATCAACAATTCCGACAACAAAGTGCAGCTGAAGATCCGGTTTGGAAACGGTTGGATCGGATTTGAAGAACGCGCCGCCTTCGGCAAAGGGGGTCGCAAACAGCCCCTCTCCGGTACGGCGCCAGTCCAACCCGGCTTTGGCCAGGTTCCACACCCCGCCCGGGGTCAACCCGATGACATCCTTACGTTTCGAATGATAGCTGAGGACATAGTCCAGATGGTCCTGCAGGTTCTGACCAACACCGGGCAAGTCGTGCAAAACAGGAATACCGTGCTGTTTCAACTCGGCCTCGGGCCCGATACCGGACAACATCAGCAATTGTGGCGAACCAAATGCACCCCCCGAAAGGATGACTTCCCGGCGGGCGCGAACCTCGACGGCCTTACCTTTCTGACGCAGCAAAACCCCGGTCGCGCGCTTTTCGTCAATCAGGATTTTCTGGGCTTCTGCCCCTGTCATGATTGTCAGGTTCGGCCGCGATTTGACGCCCCGCAAATAGGCCGCAGCTGCCGAGCAACGTTCACCCTTATGCGCCCCGTCGTGGAACTGCGTGACCTGATACAGGCCTGCACCTTCCTGCTCCGGCCCGTTGAAATCGTTTGTCGCGCGAATTTGTTGCTGGCCGCAGGCCTCGACAAACGCATGAGAGATTGCCCGTGGCTCAGACTGATCCGACACGTGCAAGGGGCCGTCACCGCCATGGAAATCATCCGCACCGCGCACATTGCCCTCGGCCTTGCGAAAGTAAGGCAGGACATTCTTCCAATCCCAACCTTCGCACCCCAGATCCGCCCATTCATTATAGTCCGTGGGGTGTCCGCGCACATACAGCATCGCATTGATCGCCGACGATCCGCCCATTGCCTTTCCCCGTGGCTGAAACCCCTTCCGACCATTCAACCCGGCCTGTGGCACGGTTTGAAAAGCCCAGTTGTTTAGCTTGGGCCGCCCCGAAACCATGGCTGCCACCAGCGCCGGAGCCCGGATCACCAAATCTTCACCAGCGCCACCCGCTTCAAGCAGGCAAACGCTTGTGTCTGGATCTTCGCTCAGCCGCGCGGCCATAACACATCCGGCGGACCCACCGCCCACGATGACATAGTCGAATTCCATGAATGTCTCCCCGTACTGCCCAAACAGACGGTAGAAAGCACCCTGATTTCCCGCAAGGAAAACGTCGCGTGAGTTATTTTGGCAGCGCGCCCGTCAGAACATAGCGCAGTACATCAACGACTTGGCCCGGTTGCTCGGCCACGGCCAGTGCCGCCGCATCCACCTCTTTCAACGCGTGTTGGTGATCAGGGCCGTGCAGCACAATCAGTGATTTCCCCAGCGCCGCAGCGTAACCCGCGTCAAATGCAGCGTTCCACTGTTTGAATTTTTCACCGAAGCGGACCACGACCACATCGGCATCCGCGATGCCTTTGCGCGTGCGGATCGCGTTGACCATTGCGCCTTTGTGGTCGTGCCAATACTTGTTTGGCTCGGCCCCCAGAATGGCCACACCACAGTCATCGCTGGCCGCGTGATCAGTCACAGGACTGTTGAACGTGATGTCCAGACCCTGAGCGCCTTCGATGATCTGTTCCCGCCAATCGGTATGGATTTCGCCGGATAGGTAAACGTTCAGCATCATTTGCTCCTCCGCAAAAACAGAAAGGGCGCCACCGCCCCTTCATCTTTTCAAAAACTCCAGCCGGAGGCGGCCAGGCATCACCCGCGCAGAACGCCGCCAGTCGCCTTGGTGACCTTGGCGATGATTTTCTCAGCCACCGCTTCGATGTCTTTTTCCTTTAGCGTCGCATCCGTCGGCTGGAGGCGAACAGTGATGGCCAGAGATTTCTTACCCTCACCCAGACTACCGCCGATAAACTCGTCAAAGACCCGGACGTCCTCGATCAGCACCTTGTCAGCACCCGCTGCGGCGTTCACCAGTGTCAGCGCTTCGACGCCCTCGTCGACGACAAAGGCAAAGTCACGCTCGACCGCCTGAAGATCGCGCAATTCCAGCGCCGCTCGGGTGGCACCGGACTTACGTGGCAGAGGCACCTCTTCCGGCCAGATGGTGAAAGCCATCGCAGGGCCTTTGATATCCATCGCCTGCAACACGCGCGGGTGCAGCTCACCAAAGACGCCCAACACCTTTTTCGGGCCAAGACAGATCTTGCCGTGACGGCCAGGATGCCACCAGGCATCACCATCGCGCAGGACCTGCACTTTAGCGGGCGCACCGATTGCGGCCAGCACAGCCTCGGCATCTGCTTTGGCGTCGAACACATCGACAGGGCGCGAAGCACCGTGCACATCCTTGGGACCGCTGCGTCCAACCAAAAGGCCAGTGATCTGGGTTTTCTGATCGCCAGGCTCACCATCGTGAAACACCGGGCCAACCTCGAACAGTGCCACGTCGGCATACCCACGTGCCTGATTGCGGGCCGCAGCTTGCAACAGACCGGGCAGCAAATCGGGGCGCATATGGCTCATCTCGGACGAGATCGGGTTTTCAAGCTGCGTCGCCTCATCCCCACCACCGAACAACGCGGCCGAGGCCTGATCGATGAAGGTATAGCTCACACATTCGTTGTACCCCAGCGCCGCACAAGTGCGACGTGCCATCGACTGACGCCGCTGCGACGGGGTCATCACCGCCTTGGGAATACCATCCGTAATACGCGGCAGCGGCTTACCCTGCAGTTTCGTCAGAGATGCAATCCGAGCGACCTCTTCCACCAAATCGGCCTCACCCATGACATCGGGACGCCAACTGGGAACGTGAGCCATCTCACCTTCCAGGCGGAAGCCCAGACGGGTCAGGGTTTGACGTTGCTCGGCCTCAGGAATGTCCATGCCGACCAGCGACTGCACACGCTCGGCATCCAGCTTGTAGGCCCGTGCGTGGTTCGGTGCTTTGCCCGCTTCGACCACCTTGGACACTTCGCCGCCGCAGATATCCAGGATCATCTGTGTGGCGTGTTCCAGCCCTTCGAGCGTGTACTCAGGATCCACGCCACGCTCAAAGCGATAGCGCGCGTCCGAGTTGATCTTCAGAGCACGACCGGTCAACGCGATCTGCACGTGATCCCAGAACGCGCTTTCGAGGAAGACGTTCACGGTCTCTTCGGTACAGCCGGTTTCCTCACCGCCCATGATACCAGCGATGGATTCGGGACCTTTGTCGTCCGAAATCACCATCATGCCGGGCTGCAGGGTGTATTCCTTCTCATCCAACGCCACCAGCTTTTCGCCACCATTGGCACGGTGAACGCGCAGGTTACCCTGAACCTTATCGGCGTCGAACACGTGCAGCGGACGGTTCTGGTCGAAGGTCATGTAGTTGGTGATATCGACCAACGCCGAGATCGGACGCAGACCAATTGCCTTTAACTGATCCTGCAACCATTGCGGGCTGGGGCCGTTTTTGACGCCCTTGAT
Organism: Ruegeria sp. CDSA246; assembly: GCF_059611225.1. NCBI lineage: Bacteria > Pseudomonadati > Pseudomonadota > Alphaproteobacteria > Rhodobacterales > Roseobacteraceae > Ruegeria > Ruegeria sp. CDSA246. Next base: position 222,654 of record NZ_JBXWPD010000007.1, read on the forward strand.
CAGACGACCGGTGAAATGCGGCGCGCCATCCAGCGTGTCCTCATCAATCGTCACCTTGATCGGGCTTTCGAAATCACCCGTCACCGGCACATAATCACGCTCTTTTAGCGTGCCAACACCGCGCGCAGCCAGATCGCGGGCGATCCCGGCCACGCCCAGCGCATCGGGGCGGTTCGGCGTGATCGCGATCTCGATCATCGTATCGACTTTCGCCGGCTCGTTCTCGGCCAACCAGTCGACGAACTTGTCTCCTACCTCGCCCGAGGGCAGCTCGATGATGCCGTCATGTTCCTCTGACAGCTCCAGCTCCCGCTCCGAGGCCATCATGCCAAAGCTTTCGACGCCGCGGATCTTGCCCACGCTGATCGTCAGATCCAGACCAGGGATATACATGCCCGGTTTACAGACCACGACCGTGATACCTTCGCGTGCGTTGGGCGCGCCGCAGATGATCTGCAGATCGCCTTCGTCAGTCGCGACCGTGCAAACGCGCAGCTTATCCGCATCCGGGTGCTTTTCCGCGTGTTTCACATAGCCCAGCGAAAAGCCCGCCAGACGGTCCGCAGGGTTCACGATCTCTTCGACTTCCAGTCCAAGATCGGTCAGCGTCTCTGCAATCTCATCCACCGACGCATCGGTGTCGAGGTGGTCTTTCAGCCAGGAAAGAGTGAATTTCATCGGTCGGTTTCCGCCAGTAAATCTAGGGTCAGACCGCGTGTAACGGATATTGCGGACAGGGGAAAGAGGGTGCGGGGGGCTTGGGCGCCTACTCTTCCGCGACCGTGTTGGAAACACCATCCGCACCGGCAAACACGGCTAGAATCCGTGCGATATCTTCGCCTGAGTTCACCCCGGCATGAGGGGAGCGGAATGCCTCGACCAACGCATCGCCGGTTTTGTAGGTTTTGGTCCCGGCATCTCCGTAATCCACGGTGATTTCACCCTCTAGCATGTAAGCCGCCAACGGGGCCTCATGCCGGTGCCAGCCGGTTTTTTGGCCGGGCTGCATGGTCACGATGGCCATAGTTATCTGCGCCTTGCTTCGGGGTACTCCAGCGGTTCACCAATCACGGACTTATCGGTCTGCAGCAGAACCTCAACCGGCGGATACGTATCGCGCGCCAGAACAGGTGTGGTTGCAAGGATCAGGGCGCTTAGCAGCAAGGTTCGCATCGGGCAGTTCCATTTTCGGATCATTCCGGGCAACCAGGCTGGAAATACCCGTCCAAGTCAAATGATCAGGGGTATGTCGGTTCACGCCCCAACAGTTCATCCAACTGCCGCCCAATCCAGCCATGCGGGATGAAGTGCCCGCCGGGATGCGTATCCAGCGAAACCTGTCCCTGTGCGCAATCGGTCCATTCCACCCGGCTGAGCGTCAGGATCGGCACAACACTCCAATCCCCGCGCGGCGTCGCTGTTTCACACCCGAATTTCTGCCGCCACAGCGCCACTGGATAAGTCGTGTCCGCGCCCGGCCCAAAGGGGAAATCCATTACGGTGTCGCTGGTCCCGTGCACATGGCGCACCTCGGCCGGGGCTTGCGGGCAGTGCTCGGTCTGACGGATCGACCCCGCGACCGCCAGCAAGGCAGCCGTGTCATTGCCTGACTGGCACACATAGCGCCACGCCATCGCACCGCCGAACGAATAGCCAGAGACATAGATGCGGTCCGGATCAATTGGATAGCGTTGGGCCACATCTTCAAGCACCCGGTCGGCAAAAGGCACGTCGCCGGTGTCCGAGGTCCAGAAATCCCAGCTTTTGCCCAACCCGTTCGGGGCCACCAACAACACGCCGCGCAGCTTCGTGGCCCCGGCGATACGTTCGTGGTTCACCACCACCGTCCCCTGCCGCGCCCAGCCGTGAAAATGCAGCAACACCGGCAAAGGCGCTTTGCCATCCCAGCCGTCGGGTTCAAGCACATGATAGGAACGGTCGCCGACCTGACAGGCGGTATCGCCGTGGCATCTATCCACAGCAGCGGCTTGGGTGGCGGTCAACAGGAGAAGGCAGAGCAGTCGGTAAATCATCTGCCGAACCCTAGCGAGCCTGCGCCCGCTGTCACGTCACAACCCCGTGCGAGAATGTGACAAGCCGTGCTGTCGCAAGACCGCGGGGTGGCGATATTCGGGCTGTGGTGGGCAATTCATGCTGGTCAAGTCCGTGGATCGCTCAAACCGAGCGCCTGCGGAGACAAATCGCCAGCCCGTGCGGGCGGTCTGGCGATAGCGCGGCGGCCTATCGGCCTTTGCTCCGCGCACTGTTTAGGACATCAACTAGTTTTCACTTGTTTAGTTCTTTACGCATGCACTTCTCACACGCGATGAGTGCCTCACGAAAGCTCTCGCGACCGCCATCAACTCGAGCATGAATATTGCCTACGTTTCCAACAACGTCATTTACTCTTGCCGATGTTTCCTCTCCGGCGACTAAATTGATCTGCTTTCCCAAGCCGTGCAATTCCATAATTTCAGGAACATTTTGTACGCTGGTACCTGTTTTTGTTTTGGCGGCCAAATGAGCGATTTCTACGCGACTCACAAACGCCGAAAACAATTCTCTTTTTTCTTTATTAAACTGAATTTGTTCAGAAAGCTTGATTTGGGATCTCCAAATCAGCAGTGAAATTATTCCGCCGAGCACCAGAGCCCAAATTGGGTTCTGGGCTGCGCTAATCATCCAATTTGAAAGAAAAAACCAAAAATCACGGCACACATTCTCGCATACCGTAATCACTTCAACTTCACTCACCGAGACAAGCCACCATGCAGGTTCGGCATATCCAGCGCCGCAAACCCGTAATGGCGCAGCCAGCGCAGGTCGGAATCAAAGAACGCCCGCAGATCAGGAATGCCGTATTTCAGCATCGCCAGACGGTCGATGCCGATGCCAAAGGCAAAACCCTGATAAACCTCGGGGTCGATGCCACCGGCGGCAATCACCTTGGGGTGGACCATGCCGGAACCCAGAATCTCCATCCAGTCGTCGCCCTCGCCGATCTTCAGCTGGCCGTTGTCCCAGGAACAGCGGATATCAACCTCGGCCGAAGGCTCGGTGAAGGGGAAGTGCGAGGCGCGGAAGCGCAGTTCGACGTCGTCGACCTCGAAGAACGCCTTCACGAACTCTTCCAGAACCCATTTCAGGTTCGCCATCGAGATGTCCTTGTCGATGGCCAGCCCTTCGACCTGATGGAACATCGGGGTGTGGGTCTGGTCATAATCGGCGCGGTACACACCGCCCGGGCAGATCACGCGGATCGGCGCGCCCTGTTTTTCCATCGACCGGATCTGCACCGGCGAGGTATGGGTGCGCAGCACGTGCGGCGGGCGATTGTCGCCCTCGGCGCGATGCATGTAGAACGTGTCCATCTCGGCCCGCGCGGGGTGGTGGCCGGGGATGTTCAGCGCGTCGAAATTATGCCAGTCGGTCTCAATCCGCGGCCCTTCAGCCACCGAGAAACCCAGTTCGGCAAAGATCGCGGTCAGCTCCTCAGTCGCTTGGCTAACTGGGTGGATCGAGCCCTGACGGCGCGCGCGGGTCGGCAGGGTCACATCCAGCCATTCCGTGCGCAGGCGTTCGTCCAGCGCGGCATCGGCCAAAGCGGCTTTCTTGGCGGACAGGGCCGAGTTGATCTCATCCTTCAAGGCATTCAGCGCGGGGCCAGCGACCTGGCGTTCCTCGGGCGTCATCTTGCCCAACTCGCGCATCTTCAGCGCAACCTCGCCCTTTTTGCCGACAGCCGCGACACGGATCGCTTCGAGCGCGTTTTCGTCGCCTGCATCGGCGATCTGACCCAGATATTTTGCCTTAAGATCGTCCATGACGGTTCCCTGAATGCTGTTGAAGCTCTGCTATCACAGCAGTCTGCGAAAGCAAGAGGGGCGGATCAGATCGCCCGCAGCATTGCCACTTGTGGGCCGCACCGGACCGGGCGAACAGTCGGGCCATAAGTTTGCGGCTGATCCAAAAGCTCGGGGAACAGGGCGAACAGCTCGTCTGCGGCTTCGCGATCAAGACTCGACAGGCCCTGCGCCCCGGGAAAGAAGCTTTCCGAGATCAGGCCAGAGGTCGACACCAGTTGATGCCGGTCAAAGAACAGGTGGACATAGTGGACAAGGTCGCAAGGCGCGGATGTGATGGTCGTGTCATTGACCATTGATTTGGCCGCGACAAGAACCTCATCTTCTCCGAACAGCAGCTGCGCCTGCCAACCTGAGACCAGCAGGCGGTGTTGCGGCGAGACGTAAATGTCCCTTTCCGCCCCCAACGCGCCGGAACGGATACGAACGGGTGCAAAACGACCCCGTCCTGAAACAGTGCGGCCACCGGCCCAGCGAATGATGCAAGCACCATCATCCTGTGTCAGCACCAGGTCACCCGGCCCCAGAGTTTCAACACTGCGCGGGCCATCTGGCGTGTCGACCAACGTGCCGGCCGCGAAACACGGCGCGCCTGAATCACCGGGCGAGAGCGGCGCATGCACCAGTGTGTCCGGGTTGGGCTGATTGAATTGCAGGGTCGTAGTGGTTTGGTTCGGCCCAACGAGAACCGGCAGATTTTCCGAAGTTTCCCCGGCGGCCAACCCGTTTTGAGCGACGATATCCGTGGTTCCGCCACCGATATCGTAGAAATCAATGACCTCGCCCGTCGATGTATTGGTCAGCGCATAGGCTTCATAGTTGTTCGGACCCCCGCCATTGGGGTCTGTCAGCAGGATCGGAAAGAAATCTGCCGAAATTACAAAGACCTGTTCATTGTTGTCAGGGTCGATGGAAACCTGAACCGATGGGTGGGTCAGCGGAATCTCAATCCCGACCTGACCATTCGCCTGATAGAAGGACACAGTGAAATTGGCCGGATCCTCATCGGATCTCAGCGCAACCTCTAGGAACTCGGAAACGCCGCTTTGGGCGGCATAGGCATTGGAATAATGCAGTTCGCTGATACGGGCCATGACGTCATCACGCTCGGGGATATCTTGCCAAGCATAGTCGGTTGACCCCGCCACATGGCAAGGTCACATCACGTTAATTGGCAAATACTCTCCTAAAGGCAACAGACCTAAAAGACGGTCAGTAGCTGAAATCGGGATAAATCCGGGTCAGATCGCCGTTCCAGTCGCCGTTATAGTGATCCAGCAACTCGTCCGCCGGAACCTTGCCAGTTTCGATACTGTCCTTGAGCGCATTCAGGAAATGCGTTTCATCCGGTACCAACCCACCTGCACCGGGAAAGGCGCGGGATTTCAAGCCGGCTTGGGCGATCGAAACCACCTCGCCAGCCAGATCGTGCATGTTGATGTCGCCGACCTGCGCCTGCAGGCCGTCCCGGGCGGCGGCAACCCGAAGCTCTTCGCGCGTCTCGGCATCCCAGCCTTTGACCAGATCCCAGGCCGCATCCAGCGCGCCTTGATCATAGGTCAAACCGACCCAGAATGCGGGCAAGGCACACAGGCGCCGCCAGGGACCACCATCGGCCCCGCGCATCTCCATGAACTTCTTGATCCGCGCCTCGGGGAATGCTGTGGTCAGGTGATCCGCCCAGTCAGACAACGTTGGCGTTTCGCCCGGCAATGCAGGCAGTTTGCCTTGCAGAAAGTCACGGAAGGACTGACCCAGCGCGTCGATATACTTGCCGTCGCGATAGACGAAATACATCGGCACATCCAAGGCGTACTCGACCCAAGCCTCGAACCCGAACCCGTCTTCGAACACAAAGGGCAGCATACCGGTGCGCGCATCATCCAGATGACGCCAGATATAGCTGCGCCAGCTTTTTTGGCCGTTTGGCTTACCCTCAAAGAACGGGGAATTGGCAAACAGTGCCGTTGCCACAGGCTGCAACGCCAGCGCGACGCGCAGTTTCTGCACCATGTCGGCCTCGGATCCAAAGTCGATATTGACCTGAACCGTACACGTCCGGCGCATCATCGACCGGCCCATGGTGCCGACTTTTTCCATGTAGTCATTCATCAGCCGGTAACGCCCCTTGGGCATCAGCGGCATTTCCTCGTGGGTCCAGATCGGGGCGGCCCCAAGGCCGATGAAACCGACACCGATCTTGTCCGCGATATCCTTCACATCGCGCAGATGCGCGTTCACCTCGTCACAGGTTTCATGAATGGTCTCAAGCGGCGCGCCTGACAATTCCAACTGCCCGCCGGGTTCCAGCGATACATTGGCGCCGTCTTTTTCCAGCCCGATCAGCTTGCCGGCCTCTTCCACCGGGGCCCAGCCATGCAAATCACGCAAACCCTGCAGGACGGCAAGAATGGAACGCTCACCCTCAAAGGGCAGCGGTTTCAGCGTGTCTTTGCAATAACCGAACTTCTCATGTTCGGTTCCGATGCGCCAATCCTGTTTGGGCTTGCAGCCCGATTCCAGATATTCGGCCAGTTGCTCATGGCGTTCGATCGGTCCGCCGCCGGACTGGGGAATGGACATGAACCGTGCTCCGATCCTGATGTGTCTGTCGTTTGGTCAGTCGTGGTCTTAAACCGCGCCAGTGTCAATGCAGCCTCAAATGGGCCGGACGCAGAGGCGTGCGTTCCCAAATAACCACAGGATGCGTCGCGCCACCGTTCAGTTCCAACAGCATTTGTTCGGTTTTCAAACCCGGAAGGGCCGAGAACACATCAAACAGCGCTTCGGCACCTTCCGCATTCACAGGAATGTGAAGCGTCGGCTGCCCCTGCTGATCCAAAATCCAATGTGCCGGGGACGATGTCGGGTCCAGCACAAGGCGCTCGATTTCACGTGTCGCAACGATGCCGCCTGTCAGCGGTCCCAGATAAGTGATCTGACCTTCATCGATTGTCACCAGACCGGGGCCACCTGCACCGGTACGGAACCGGGCGCGTTGAATGCCAATAACGGCCAGCGCCACCGAGACCGCGATCAGTACCCAGCCCAGCCAACCCAGCAATCCACCGGGTCCGCCGATCCAGCTGAGGCCGACCAACAAGACGACCCCTGCCACCAGCACTTCGCGCCAGCGCCACAGGGCCAGTTTGGCTTCGGGTCGGATGAAACTCATGCCGTGTCCTCAGGGTTTTTGAACAAAATCAGGGAATAATGGCCTGCTGGCCGGAACCCTATTGCTATATAGGCACGCGCGGCGGCATCGCTAGCGGCAAACAGAACAGCGCGGGTTGCGCCGTTGCTGTGCGCCTCGCGTAGATGTAGCGCCACTGCTAGTCGCGCGTATCCATGCCCCCGAAGATCGGGCGGCGTATAAACACCGCCAATCTGGACAACCTCTGGCAAACGCGAGTTGAACCCGGTCATTCCTACTGGCCGACCATCAATCAGCAAGGCCCGATGGGAATCGCGTTCGATATAGGCAGCGATATCTTTTTGTGCCTGAGGTTGCGCGCGTTCGGGGTCAAAGCCCATTGCTTCGATCAGATAGTCTTGCCGCCATCCCACTGTTATGGATCGGTCCAGTTCATCCAGCGGCACCAGTTTCGCGCTGGTGGCGTCCGGCATGACAAGTTGATTCAGCTCCAGCGAGAACCCCGGCTCGTCACTGTTTAGGGTTGCAGGGCGGTCTTCCCATCCCGCAAGCTGCATGATCCGACGTGCTTGAGTGGCCTCAGCCGCCAGACCGAACAACCTGCGCCCCCGGATCAGGCGAATCGCCTGGGCCAATTCGTCATCCGAGCATTCGGGGCATTGCGGCAGGACCATACCTTCATTTGTGATTCCAAATATCGCCCTCGGATCATCACCCAATGTCCACAAGTTCAAGGCGCGCGGGTCTGAGCCGCGCAAGCCGAAGTCCCGCAGGTTCGCCAGAAGGAACATGGACGTCTGGATATGTTCAAACAGGAACCTGTCGATCTTTGGAACCTCTGCGCCTTGCGCTTCTTGCCAGTTCATACCCAGTCTCCCAGCGCCTGCTGCCACATCGTCAGCGCCGCTACGGCAGCCGTATCCGCGCGCAGGATGCGCGGGCCAAGGCTGACCACATGCGAAAAGGGCAGCGCAGCCAGCCGCGCGCGCTCACGCTCGGAAAAGCCACCTTCGGGGCCGATGAGAATAGCCCAGGGTTGGTCCGTTTCATTGCCAGCCAGCCGTAGAGCCGAGCCTACCTCAGCCTCATCGCAGAACATCAGTTGCCGCCCTTCGGGCCAGCTTTCCAATACGCGATCCAATCGCTGCAGATCAGCCACCTCGGGCACAAATGTTCCACCGCATTGCTCGGTCGCCTCAACGGCGTGCGCCTGCAAGCGGTCCTGACGAATGCGTTCCGAGTTGGTGAATTCCGTCTGCACCGGCATGATCCGCGCCGCGCCCATTTCGGCTGCTTTTTCAACGATAAAGTCAGTGCGCGTTTTTTTGATCGGCGCAAACAGAAACCATAGATCGGGCGGCAGCTGCAGCGGTTTGGATTGCTCAACGCAGGACAAGACGCCGCCCCGCTTGCCGGCCTCTGTTACCTCGGCCAGCCACTCTCCGTCCTGCCCATTGAACAGCGCGACCTGTCCACCGACGGACAGGCGCATGACGCCAAACAGGTAATGGGCCTGCTCGCGCGTCAAAGGAACCGATTGCCCCTGACCCAGAGGGTGCTCTACATACAGTCTGATCTTTGCACTCATGAGACCTTACATATGCAAGGCAATGCCCCAACACCAGACGGTCAGGTTGCCGACGCTGTCAGCGGCAACTGGGTCGATACATATGCGCCCGCTTTCACCCGCCCCTACCTGCGTCTGAGCCGCGCTGACCGGCCCATCGGCACGTGGTTGCTGTTGATTCCCTGCTGGTGGGGATTGGCGCTGGCTATCCTCAGCGACGGCACCCCGCGGTGGGAGGATCTGTGGATCGCCATCGGCTGCGCCTTCGGAGCCTTTCTGATGCGCGGTGCGGGCTGCACATGGAACGACATCACCGACCGCGAATTTGACGGTCAGGTGGAGCGCACCCGATCCCGCCCGATTCCATCGGGTCAGGTCAGCGTGCGGCAGGCAGTGATCTGGATGGGGCTACAATGCCTGCTGGCGCTGATGATTCTGTTGACATTCAACCAGGCCGCAATTGCGATGGGCGTACTGTCGCTGTTGCCGGTGACGATCTACCCCTTTGCCAAGCGATTCACCTGGTGGCCGCAGGTGTTTCTGGGGCTGGCCTTCAACTGGGGCATCCTGCTGGCCTGGGCTGCCCACACGGGAACCGTGGGTATACCCGCAATCACGCTGTACCTAGCCGGGATCGCATGGACGCTGTTCTACGATACGATCTATGCCCATCAGGACGCTGAGGATGACGAGCTGATCGGAATCAAATCCACAGCTCGCCTGTTTGGAACCGACACTGCGCGATGGTTGAAATATTTCCTGATCGCCACCGTGGCGCTGATGGGGCTGGCAATAATCGACGCGGCAACGACTCAAGCATCAATCATCGCCTTGGTGGTGGCCCTTGCCGGGCCTTGGGCGATGGGGTGGCACATGGCATGGCAATTGCGGGGGCTTGATATCGAAGACAACGCCAAACTGCTGCAATTGTTCCGCGCCAACCGTGACACCGGCCTTATTCCGCTGATCTTCCTTTGCGTCGCCTTGTTGCTCTGATTGCACCCGGGCCTAGCCCTCTGTAAGAGTTCCGAACACTCACCCGAGGAGTCGATAGTTCGCACATGCGCCTGCCTTATGTCTTCGTCGTTGCCTTTGTCTTCCTTGTGTCCGCAGGGCTGTCTCTGTTGGCGGCAAGTTTTGCCGTAACAAAAGTCGAAGAAGCCTCGGAGTTCGCCGTGCGACGTGCGCTAGACCTGAAGGGTCACGACTGGGCCGAGGTCCAATCGGACGGGCTGCGGGTCGTTCTGACCGGTACGGCTTCGGATGAGGCCACACGATTCAACGCTCTGACAGCGGCAGGGACCGAGGTCGACACCTCGCGCGTCATTGACGAAATGGAAGTCGCGCCCACGACGCAGCTGGCCTCGCCACGCTTTTCAGCCGAGATTCTTCGCAATGACAGCGGAATATCGGTTATTGGCCTGATCCCGGCCAGCGAAGATCGTGACGCGCTGACAGAGAGATTGCGCAGACTGAATGACGGACCGGTCTCAGATTTGTTGGAAACCGCCGATTATCCAAAGCCGAAAGGCTGGGACGAAGCGATTACTTATTCGGTCGAGGCGCTGACCCGGTTGCCTCGGGCCAAAATCTCGGCCAGCCCCGGGCTTGTGAAGGTGACCGCAATTGCCGACAGTCAGCAGGAAAAGGAGCGGCTCGAACAAGAACTAACCCGCGCGGCACCGCCGAGCCTACGCATAGGCCTGTCCATCTCGGCACCTCGCCCGGTCATTACGCCCTTTACTTTGCGTTATCTGATCGACGAAAACGGCGGGCGTTTCGACGCCTGCTCAGCCCAGGATGAAAAGGCGCGGGATCGGATCGTCGCGGCCGCCCAGGATGCAGGTCTGGATGGCCCGTACTCCTGCACCATCGGTCTGGGCGAACCGTCTCCACGTTGGCCTGATGCCGCTGTGCTCAGCATTCGGGCCTTGTCAGACATCGGTCAGGGTACGGTTACTTTATCGGACGCCGACATCACTCTGGTCGCGGCTGAAGGTACAAGTACCGCGGTGTTCGACCAGGTGATCGGCGAACTGGAAAACGCACTGCCTGAGGTCTTTGCCCTGCACGCGGTTCTGCCAGAACCCGAAACGGAAAACCAATCCGGCCCGCCCGAATTCTCAGCGACACGCAGCCCCGAAGGTCTGGTGCAAATGCGCGGCCGGCTGGGGGATGAAACCCTTCGCGACATGGTCGACAGCTATGCCCGTGCCGCGTTTGGTTCCGAGCACGTTCATACGGCCACCCGCATCGCCCCTGACCTGCCCGCTGATTGGCCCATTCGCGTTCTCAGCGGGCTTGAGGCGTTGTCGCAACTGCACAATGGCGCGCTGACCGTGACACCGGACGAAGTGGTTCTGAACGGCATCAGCCACGATCCCAAAACCCGGGCATATGTTTCGGGGCTTTTGTCGGAAAAACTGGGCGAGGCGCAAGATTTCAGCCTGTCGATCACCTATCAAAAGCCACCCGAGCCCGCAGACAAGCTGCCCGACCCGGATGTTTGCGAAGAGCGCATCGCCGAGGTTCAGGCGGGTTCCAAAATCGCCTTTGAACCAGGTTCTGCCACGGTCGCCGCCGAATCGCGCGATACGGTCAATCAGATCGCCGACATCCTGCGGGAATGCGGACCCATCCGGCTGGAGATTCAGGGCCACACTGACAGCCAGGGCCGCGAAGAGATGAACCAGCAGCTCAGCCAGTCGCGTGCACAATCCATCTTAAATGAGCTGCGCGCGCGGCGCGTGCCCACAGCCAGCTTTACTGCCTTGGGCTATGGTGAAACCCAGCCAATCGCCGACAATGACACCGAAACCGGGCGCGAAGAAAACAGACGCATCGAATTCCGCCTGATCCGGCCCGAATCCACCGCTGAATCTCAAACCGCGTTGGAAGCGATGGAAGACGAAACAGAGACGTCACAAGACGCAGAGCCAGAGGCCGAAGCCGCGGAAACGGATGCGGAAACCGACTCGGGCGCAGGGGACCAGTAAATTGAACAGAATCGAATTCATTATCGCGACCGCCGTCATATTGTTTGCCGCCTTTAGCATGGGATGGTTCGCCAACTGGCTGGCCCATCGCCTGTCGCGCGTCCGCCAAAGCGACGTCGCCGATCTGGACCGCATGAGCCAGGAGCTGCATGAGGCAGAAGAAACCCGCGACCAGGCCATCACCTATCTGCAGCAGCGCGAGGCCGAACTGACCAACCAGCTGACCCAGACCGAGGCCGAATTGGCCGCCGCCATGGACGGCCTGCGCGCCGCCCGGCAAGAGGCGGAAGAACTACGCGGGCGTATCAACAACGCGGATTGATCCCAGCCCCGGGCTTAATAGCTGACCCCGGTTGGGGCCGACTGCACCTTCGGCACAAATCAGCCGATCCGAGGCAATCGCCTTCAATTCTTACAACAAATTCAATATTAGGAATTGGTGCATTTTTTACACATGCACATCACTGTTCACTATCCAGAAAATTGGAGTGTACTATGAATTTCAAATCATCATTAACAACCGCTGCGACTCTAAGCATCTTCTCTGCTGTAGCCGCTTGGGCTTCAAGTGACGTCATACCGTCAGAGAACGATACCTTCACCAACTGGGGCGAAGAATCCGGTTGGACTATCTTTGTGGATGACTCCCGCGGGTCCTGCCTGATCGAGCGTATGGACGAAAACCAGAACGTCGTTCAGATGGGTCTGACCAAGGACCACGAGATGGGCTATCTTGGTGTGTTCACGAAGAACGACATTGGCCTGAAGGGTAAGAAGGAAAAGATCTTCCTGTCACTCGACGGCAACGTCTACGAAGCTGAGGCGCACAAGAAGACTAAGCATCTCGCCGACGGATATACAGGCGGATACATCCTTGCGAACAACGCCCAGTTTGTGGATGACGTCATGAACAAATACGAAATGACCGTGTTTCCGAAGAAAGAGTTCGCATTCACCGTTAGTCTGGATGGTACTAAAAAAGCCATCGAAGCCGCACGGCAGTGTAACACTGAACAAAGCACCTAACTCGCTATGATAGACCCGGCACCAGATAATCCGGTGCCGGGCACAGAACCTACCACCGCGTCAGCGCATCTTCATCCTCATCCTTGGCTGCGACCCATTCCGCGCCGGATGTGGTGATTTCCTTTTTCCAGAAAGGCGCGCGGGATTTCAGGTAATCCATCAGGTATTCTGCCGCCTCAAACGCATCCTTGCGGTGCCGCGCGGCAGTTGCCACCATCATGATCCGATCCCCCGGGGCAAGGCGCCCGTGGCGGTGGATCACCAGCACATCGCCCAACGACCAGCGCTGCTGTGCCTCTTCGACGATTTTGGTTAGAGCCCGTTCGGTCATACCGGGGTAATGCTCGATCTCCATCACATCCAGATCACCGGATGCCAGATCGCGCACCACGCCGGTAAAGGTCACGATGGCGCCGTTGGCATCGTCTCCGGCAGCGAAGGTATTGGCTTCGGCCCCAAGATCAAATTCTTCTTCCTGAACCGCGATGCGCATGGTTTTAGCCGCCGGTCATCGGCGGGAAAAAAGCCACTTCGCGCACACCAGCAAGCGATGCGTTAAAATCGGACAGCTCCTGATCCAGTGCCACGCGCAGTGCGGACAGGTCCGCAAATGCGGCAGCATAGCGGTCTTCGCGCGCGCTCAGCTCGGCGACCAGATCGGATACGGTCGCGGCCTTGGTCTCGATCCGTTCTTTCGGCAGGCCGATCCGTTCACGCACCCAGGCAAAATACAGCACATCCATCCCTTAGCTCTCCTTCAGATGGGGCATGGCTTTACGTAGGTAGTCATAGCCGGTGATCAATGTCAGCGCCGCCGCAATCCACAGAAGCCACAACCCGATCCGGCCAGACCAGAACATCGCTTCGAGATGCCAGCGCATGTGATTTAGGTCTTCCAGTTGACCCGTCAGGACCAGATCCATTGTTTCGGCATCCATGCCGAATGTAGCCATCACAAAATAGTGTTCGAAAATCCCCTGCGAAAACAGAATGGCAATCGCCACCATCTGCGCGGTCGTTTTCCATTTCGCCAGCTTTGTGACCTTCAGCGTTCCGGCTGTATCGCCCAGATATTCACGCAGGCCTGAGACAAAAACTTCGCGGAACAGGATGACCGTCGCTGGCAGCACTAGCCAGGGCGTCCAGTGCTCAGCGGAGTAACCCACAAGGATCATCAGCGCGATCACCACCATCGCCTTGTCCGCAATCGGGTCCAACATGGCCCCGATCTTGGTTTCCTGTTTCCACGCGCGCGCCAGATATCCGTCAAACCAGTCGGTAATGGCTGCCGTCAGAAATAGGATCAGCGCAAACCAATCCGCGTAGGGTCTGGTGAAATACAAAAACATTACGGCCAGACCGGGCGCGGCCAGCAGGCGCAGGACGGTCAGGATATTCGGCAGGTTCCACTTCATGAAGCAGACCCTACATCGCTGGCCGGGGACAGGAAAGACGGGGCGGAAAAAAACTGTACCGATCACAGAGGCTTGGTCAAAGCGCCGCAGTCCGGCGCGGCACCGGTTATTGGCCTTGGCCCCGGGTCGTATTGTCGTCAGAGTGCAGCCGACCAAGCCCAATGGCAAAGACGAACCGATGACCCCGAATATTGAGACCGACGCGCGCGCCAACCTGATCGGTAGCGCATGGATGATCGGCGCGATGGCATGTTTCGCACTGGAAGACGCGCTGCTGAAAGCGGCGGCGGTTGCCTTGCCCGTCTGGCAAATACTTGTCCTGTTCGGATTGGGTGGCGCGCTCATCTTTGCCTGTGTCGCAATGGCACGTGGCACGCGGCTGCTGCAACCGGATGTTCTGTCGCACGCGATGAAAATCCGCGCGGTGTTCGAAATTCTCGGACGGCTGTTCTACGTCCTGGCTATCACACTGACGCCCTTGTCATCTGCAACCGTTATCCTGCAGGCCACCCCGCTTGTGGTCGTCGCCTGTGCCGCGCTGCTATTCGGAGAGACCGTTGGTTGGCGGCGGTGGAGCGCCATTCTCGTTGGCCTGATCGGCGTTGTGATCATCATCCAACCAACTGGTGACAGTTTCACCATCCTGTCCCTGCTGGCCGTGCTGGGGATGTTGGGATTTGCAGGTCGCGATCTGGCCAGCCGGGTCGCACCCGCCAGCCTTGGAACCGAAGTTTTAGGGTTCTACGGCTTTGTCAGCGTGATTGTCGCCGGGTTTGCCTACAGCTTTTGGGAACAGGCCCCGATTGCGCCAGTGCCGTTGCTCACAAGCCTGCATATCGCCGGAGCCGTAGGCCTTGGCGCAATCGCATACGGTTCCTTGATGAAAGCCATGCGGACGGGAGAAGTATCCGCTGTCACGCCCTTCCGCTATTCCCGCCTGCTGTTTGGTGTCGCCCTGGGTGTGGTCTTCTTTGGCGAGGATCTCGACCAGACGATGTGGATCGGCAGTTCGCTGATCGTCGCCTCGGGCCTGTACATATTGTGGCGCGGGCGCAAGGCCTAGCCTTTGTCGTGGAAGAAGTCGTAGACCTTTTGCGCCAACCCGGCTGAGATCCCCTCGACCGCTTTCAAATCCGCCAGATTGGCCCGGCTGACCGCCTTGGCACTGCCAAAATGCGCCAGCAATGCACGCTTACGCGCGGCACCAACTCCGGGGATTTCGTCCAACGGCGTCGCGCCGACCGCTTTGGCCCGTTTGGCACGGTGAGTGCCGATTGCAAACCGGTGCGCCTCATCCCGCAGGCGCTGAATAAAATATAGCACCGGGTCGTTGCGTTTTAATGCAAAAGGGCGCTGACCGGTACGGTGGAACTCTTCTTTACCGTGATCACGATCAACCCCCTTTGCAACACCGACCATAGGGATATCTTCGACCCCATGCTCGACCATGATTTCGCGCACAGCACTCACCTGCCCCGCGCCGCCGTCGATTAGCAACAGGTCGGGCCACAATCCCTTGTCACGATCCGGATCCTCTTTTTGCAAGCGGGTAAAGCGGCGGGTCAGAACCTCTTTCATCATCCCGAAATCGTCACCAGGGGTCAGGTCGTCGCCCCGAATGTTGAACTTTCGATAGGCATTTTTCATGAACCCTTCTGGGCCTGCCACGATCATCCCACCAACAGCGTTGGTGCCTTGGATATGAGAGTTATCGTAAACCTCGATCCGGTTCGGCGGGCTGTCCAGATCAAACGCTTCGGCCACGCCACGCAACAGCTTGGCCTGCGTGGCGCTTTCCGACATCCGACGGGCCAAGGATTCCCGCGCGTTGCGCAAGGCCCCTGCAATCAGTTCCTGTTTCTCACCCCGTTGAGGCACCAAAATTTGGACCTTGCGTCCCGCCTTCTCGCTTAGTGCTTCTTGCATCAGGTCAGCGTTTTCGACGGCATCCGAAAGGATCAGTTGCCGCGGCGGTTCCTTGTTGTCGTAGAACTGGCCAAGGAAAGCCTCCATCACCTCAGCCGCGGACACATCCGCACCGACACGAGGATAGAAATCCTTGTTTCCCCAGTTTTGATTGGCGCGGATAAAGAACACCTGAACACAAGCCTGCCCGCTGTCCAAATAAAGGCCAATCACATCCGCCTCAGCCACACCGCGCGGATTGATTCCCTGCGAAGTCTGCACCTGCGTCAGCGCCCGAATGCGATCTCGCAGCCCGGCGGCACGTTCGAACTCCATCGCCTCGGACGCGGCCATCATCTGTTCGGCCAGCTCCTCTTGCACTTTGGTCGACCGCCCCGACAGGAACCGCTCGGCATCTTTGACGCTTTCGCCGTATTCGTCATCCGAGATCAGACCAACGCATGGCCCCGAGCACCGCTTGATCTGATAAAGCAGACAGGGCCGCGTGCGGCCGTCAAACATGGAATCCGAGCAATTGCGCAACAGAAACGCCTTTTGCAGCTGGTTCAACGTCCGATTGACCGCGCCTGCACTGGCGAAGGGGCCGAAATAGGTCCCCTTCTCTTTCTTCGCGCCACGGTGCTTTTTGATCTGCGGAAAGGCATGGTCCTTGGCGACCAGAATATTGGGAAAGCTTTTGTCGTCGCGCAGCAGCACGTTGTACTTGGGCTTGAGCTGCTTGATCAGGTTCTGTTCCAGCAACAGCGCCTCGGTCTCAGTCCTTGTGGTCAGGAACATCATCGAGGCTGTCGCCGCGATCATCCGCTCAATCCGCCCCGAATGCCCCGGCCGCGCATAGTTCGACACACGCGCCTTGAGATTACGCGCTTTGCCCACGTACAGAACCCGGCTGTCCGCATCCAACATGCGATACACACCGGGGGAACTGTCCAGCGTTTTCAGATACCGCTGAATGCACGCATAGCCGGTCATTTGAGTGTCTTGGGTCGGGTCGCTGTCTGTCGTCATTTGCCTGAGATATGATTCTCTGACCATGGCTGCAATCTTGTGGCCTTCAGATCAAGAGAAAACAAATCCACGGTTTCTGTGGATAAGTGTGAAGATAAGTTTCTGAGCTTGGCAAATTTCCCTTGTTTCATTAAGGAATCCTTGATTTGCATAAAAAATAAGCAAATACTTAACCTATTGTTTTTATTGTAAATATTTTCATTCACAAGGCAAGTGTATGAAAAAAAAGACATTTTTGTAACGAGTAGGTAACAGA
Organism: Ruegeria sp. CDSA246; assembly: GCF_059611225.1. Taxonomy (NCBI): domain Bacteria; kingdom Pseudomonadati; phylum Pseudomonadota; class Alphaproteobacteria; order Rhodobacterales; family Roseobacteraceae; genus Ruegeria; species Ruegeria sp. CDSA246. The sequence continues at coordinate 239,865 of NZ_JBXWPD010000007.1, forward strand.
AATGAGAGCGGTGCAAAACTTACAGCAGTTTTACTTATTCAAGGCCCAGAACGTCCGGCGTTTTCCACCCCAGATGCTGCCCGCCGTCGACGCATAAAAGCTGCCCCGTGACCGCGTGCGCATCTAGGAAATAGCCCAAGGCGGCAGTGATATCTGACGGGTTCGACCCGCGTTCCAGAACCGTGTTTGCGCGCTGCGCCTGAAAGTGTTCTTCGCTTTGCCGGTGGCCCTGCATCGTTGGTCCTGGCCCGATCGCATTGACGCGGATCGCTGGCGTGAGCGCCTGCGCCGAGGTTCGGGTCAAGGCCCACAGACCCATTTTGGCAATCGTATAGGTCATGAACTCTGGCGTGAGCTTGCGCACCCGCATATCGACCATGTTGACGATCAGGCCGGTGGCAACAGGTTCGCCCGCCTCGTCCGTGCCCGGCTTCAGCCCCTGCGCAGCCATGGCCTGCGTCAGAACGAATGGCGCGCGCAGGTTGCTGTCGAGATGCCGGTCCCAGCTTTGCCGCGTGGCGGTTTGAAGGCCGTCGTATTCAAAGATCGACGCGTTGTTCACCAGACAGGTGATTGGTCCGCCCAACGCCTCTGCCGCACAGGGCAGCAAGGTCAGGACCTGCGCCTCATCCAGCAGATCGGCGTGCAAGGCGACCGCCTTGCGTCCAAGCGCCTGCACCTCGGCTACGGTTTCGGCGGCAGGTTGTTCAGACGTCGCATAGTGCACTGCGACGTCATATCCCCGCTTTGCCAGATACAGGGCCATTGCCCGACCAAGACGAATACCTGCACCGGTCACTAACGCTCGGGCCATGGATTTCCCCCTATCTTCAGGTCACGCCAACAGCGAGACGATGTAGACGGCATACAGCAGCGTCAACACCAGACCCCAGCCGCGTGTGATATCTTGTTTCAAGAACACGAACGGGATCAACAGAAGCGATGCGCCCAGCATGACCCACAGATCGAAACGCAGGAATTCCGGGTCCACAGGGATACGTCCAAACAAAGTGGCGATACCGACGATGGCCAAAAGGTTGAACATGTTCGACCCGATCACGTTGCCCAAGGCGACATCCGCCTGTCTGCGCAAGGCCGCCATGACGGTCGTGGCCAGTTCCGGCAGGGATGTCCCAACTGCGATCAGCGTCAGTCCGATAATCGTTTCGCTGACGCCATATGTGCGGGCAATGATCGTGGCGTTGTCGACCAATAGATGCGCACCCATCGGCAGGCCGATCAGGCCCAGGACCAGATAGATCGATAGTTTCCAATAGGGCATGTCCGGATCGGCCTCTTCCAGACCTTCCAACTCATCCTCTTCCCCACAGGCTTCACCGCAAGCTTTGCGATGCGCGCGCGCATCGCGGAATGCGTTGAACAGGACCAATCCCAAAGCAGCTAGCAAAATAGCACCACTGGCCAGATTGAACACGCCGCAGAATGCCAGGCCGATGAACAGCACCGTGGCCAGCAACATGAACACATAGTTTCTTCTGGTGTTGCATTCACTGGTGTGAAGCGTGGCAAGCAAGGCTGGCAGACCCAGAACCAGCAAGATGTTCGCCGTATTCGACCCGACCACGTTACCCAGCGCAATCCCCGGCGCGTTTTCCTTGATCGCGCTGACCGCGATCAACAGCTCGGGGGCCGAGGTGCCAAACGCCACAATGGTCAGGCTGACGATCAGGGCTGGTACACCCAGGCGCAGGCTCAGGTTCACTGCACCGCGGACCAAAGCATCACCTGCGAGAAGCAAGATCAGCAAGCCGAGGCCGGATAACAGCCATGCCGTCATGTACGGCCTCCTTTTTCGCAGGAGCAAGGCCCCTTACCGATACTGAACCGTCCACAGCGCGGACATCTTGCAGATTGCAGCCTTTTCTGCCCCGGAAAACGCAACTTGCCGAACATCGCCAGGACACCCATGGCAATCAGGAAAAGGGTGACAACCTTAACGATCACGTCACAAACCAAAGCGCGCGTAAGCCGCCCGCTCCTCAATTCCGGTTATGGCGTCCTGGGCAAGTGTGGCCCCGAACCGCGACCAGATCGGTTTGCGCAGGCCATAGCGGCGGAACTTCACCTTGTCGCCGAACCGCTCCTGCATTTTCGGCCTTAGGTGTGCGACGCCGTCTATCAGGCCCAGTTCCTGCGCGCGTCTGGCAAGCCAGACCTCGCCCGTGAACAAATCCGCACTTTGATCCAGCTTGTCACCGCGGCGGGCTTTGACATGGTCGATGAAGTTCGCGTGGATATCACCCAGCAAGCCTTGCAGCCGCGCGACATCTTCTTCTTTTTCCGGCGAAAACGGGTCGAGCATTGATTTTGATTTGCCCGCCGTATGTACGCGCCGCTCGATGCCTTGCCGCGCCAGAAGGACATGCACGCCAAACCCGGCCGAAATCACACCGATCGACCCCAGGACCGAGCTGTCATCGGCCCAGATTTCGTCAGCGGCAGCGGCCAGCCAGTAGCCGCCAGACGCTGCAACGTCTTCGACGAAGGCAATAACGGGGACCTCAAGCTCTTCCGACAGCCGCCGGATTCGCGACCCGATCAGAGAGCTTTGCACTGGCGATCCACCGGGCGAGTTGATCTCAAGCGCCACGGCCGCAGGTTTACCTTTGCGAAACGCCTTTTCCAGAACGGGGGCCAGCGCGGTATCGTTCAACGATCCACGCCCCGCCATTCCGATGGCGCCGGATAGGCGAACCACGGCCACGAGGGGCTGCTTTTTGACAAATGGCAGGCTGAGCTTCATGGGTGCCGATGTAGAGTGCGGCTGAGCCCTAAACAAGGGACCGTTCGAGCCTTAGACGTGACGTGAACCAAATTCACACACATGGCGGGCAAAAATGCAACGCCCTAGCTGCGAATACGCCAACCGGTTTTGAAGATCCAGCCGATCACAGCCAGACAAGTCCCTGTGAAGACCAGAATCGCCAGCAGGCTGAATCCGATCGGGACATCGGCCAACCCGTAAAACGACCAGCGGAACCCGGAAATCAGGTAAACAACCGGATTGAACAGGGTGATCGTCTGCCAAACAGGCGGCAGCATCGAGATCGAATAGAACGTGCCGCCCAGAAAGATCAGTGGCGTGATAACCAGTTGAGGCACCAATGATATTTGTTCAAAGTTGCTGGCCCATATCCCCACGATAAAGCCCAACAGCGAAAAACTGAGGCAGGACAGGATCAGGAACGCTGCCATCGCAAAGGGATGTTCGATACGTATGTCCACGAAGAATGTCGCTGTCACCAAGATCACCAACCCGACAAACAACGACTTGGTGGCGGCGGCCCCGACGTAACCTATTACGATCTCAATAAAATTTACTGGCGCCGACAACAGTTCGTAGATCGTACCAAGGAATTTCGGGAAGTAGATCCCGAAAGACGCGTTCGAGATTGCCAGCATCACAACGGACAACATGATAAGCCCCGGCACGATAAACGCGCCATAAGATACACCCTCGACCTCTTGGATGCGGCTGCCGATCGCAGTGCCGAAGACCACAAAATACAATGAGGTCGACAGGACCGGTGACAGAAAGCTCTGTGCCAGAGTGCGGAAGAACCGGGCCATTTCGAACCGGTAGATTGCTGCGATGGCAGACCAGTTCATGCAGGTTCTCCGGATACCAGGTTCACGAAAATCTCTTCTAGGCTCGACTGCCGGGTCTGCACGTCGCGCAGAACAAGCCCCGCCTGCGCCACGTCGTTTAGCAAAGTGGTGATCCCAGTGCGGTCCGCGTGGGTGTCATAGGTATAGACCAGCGCGTCGCCATTGCCGTTCAACGTCAGGTTATGCACAGCCAGACTGTCGGGAATGGCCTGGATAGGATCGGCCAGCATAACCTCGATCTGTTTCTTGCCCATCTGGGCCATCAGGGTGTTCTTGTCCTGGACCAGCCGCAGCTCACCCTTGTCGATCACACCTACCCTGTCGGCGATGGCTTCGGCCTCTTCGATGTAATGTGTCGTCAGGATGATGGTTACCCCGGCCTTTTTCAGCTCGGCCACGATCTCCCACATATCCTTGCGCAGTTCGACATCTACGCCGGCGGTCGGCTCATCCAGGAACAGCACGCGCGGCTCATGTGCCAGGGCCTTGGCAATCAGCACGCGGCGCTTCATGCCGCCGGACAGTTCCTTGATCGCGTTTTTACGCTTGTCCCACAAAGACAGCTTGCGCAGGATCTCTTCGATCCGGGCGTTGTCGCTGCCATATCCGAACAGGCCGCGAGAGAACCGGACCGTGTTCCAAACTTTCTCAAACGGCTCAAGCGCGATTTCCTGCGGCACCAGCCCGATCATCCGCCGCGCTGCACGAAATTCGGTCTGGATGTCATGCCCACCTACAGTAACGGTGCCAGAAGTCGGAGTGGTTATGCCGCACACGGTGGAAATTAGGGTCGTCTTGCCAGCCCCATTCGGGCCCAGCAACGCCAGAATTTCGCCCTGCTCGATATCCAAGGACACCCCTTTGAGCGCCTCGAATCCGTCGGCATAGGACTTACGCAAATCCCTGATGGACAGAATAGTTGTCATGCACATTCCCTGTTCTGGCGGGGACACTACCCCGACGGCCCGGCACAGAACAGGTCAATTCCGCACATTGTTCTGCGCTTTTTTGTGGGCGCGCGGCTGTGTCAGGTCTGCGGCACCGCCGCCATTCGGTAGTCCGCTTGTGTACATGCTCAATTAGCAAACACGCATCAGGCAAACGCGCATAATGTTGTCCTTGCCGATAGGCTGCGGGCACCGTGCGGTTCAATTGCGGCCAACATCAAACGCTGCGGCGGATGCAGGCGCACTATCACAGTCAGTTGAATCTGGTCTTGCAATCCCTGGGCATCCCCGAAAACTTGCGCCAAAAGGAGAAGGCCCATGCTCAGCGGAATACGGATCATTGAAGTTGAAGGTTTGGGGCCAGGTCCTTTTGCAGCCATGTTACTGGCCGATCTGGGGGCGGACGTCATCACGATCCACCGCAAGGGCCAGCCTGCCGGACCTGGTATGCCCGAGCAATCCGTCCTGGATCGCGGCAAACGCTCGATTGATCTGAATTTGAAGGATACAGCCGATCTGGACATCGCAAGACGCCTGATGGCCTCGGCCGACGCGCTGATCGAAGGGTTTCGCCCAGGTGTGATGGAAAAGCTGGGGCTTGGCCCCGACGCTTTTCAGGAAACCAACCCCAAACTGGTCTATGGTCGCATGACCGGATGGGGTCAGGACAGCCCGCTCTCCGCAACTGCCGGGCACGATCTGAACTATATCTCTCTGTCCGGGGCATTGTGGTACGCCTCGGCCGCGGGCCAGCCCCCGCAGACCCCTGCGACTCTGGTCGGGGATATTGGCGGCGGTGCCATGTATCTTGTCACCGGAATTCTAGCCGGGATTCTCAACGCGCAGCGGACCGGACAGGGCACCGTGGTTGATGCGGCCATCTATGACGGCTCAGCCCACATGATGAACCTGTTGATGAGCATGCGCCAATCCGGAAATCTGTCTGAGACGCGTGGTCACAGCCTGTTGGACGGCCCGCATTGGAGCCGCACCTACGCGTGCCTAGACGGGGGCTTCATGTCCGTCCAGTGTCTTGAGCCCAAGTTCTACGCCGAATTCCTGCAAAAACTGGGACTCACCGACGATCCCGAATTCAAAAACCAATATGTTCCGGCACTTTGGCCCAAACTCACGCAACGGCTAACCGACTTATTCGCCAGCAAACCCCGCGCCCACTGGGCCGATATATTCCAAGGTTCCGACGCCTGCGTCGCGCCCGTACTCGACCCGGTCGAGGCGCAAGCCCATCCCATGAACGCCGCGCGCCAAACCTGGATCGACCATGACGGAGCGCTGCAGGCTGCGGCCGCGCCCCGCTTTTCGACCGAGACATGGCAGCCCAAAACCAGCCCACGCCGAGGCGAACACAGGCAGGATATTCTGGATCAGCTGTCCACCAACACGCCTCCTGACCCCTCACCTGGCTAAAAATCTCCCTGGGTGAGTTGGCCAAAATCCAAGTGGGGCTGGCCCCTCTACGCGTCCCGCCACGACCGCACCGTGTCGATCATCAGCTGAACATTATCGGGATCGGCATCGGGTGTGATCCCGTGGCCCAGATTAAAGATATGCGGTCCTTTCGAGAACGCCTCGACGATCTGACGCGTCTCATCCACCAGCGCCTGTCCGCCGGTCACCATGTGTGACGAGGCCAGATTGCCCTGAACGCAGCCATCCACCTGCACATGCTCGACCGCCCAATCCGGCGACACAGAGTTGTCCAGCGCGACGCAATCCACGCCGGTGGTCTTGGCAAAACCTTTGTAACCATCACCTGCTTCGCGCGGGAAGCCGATCACCGGGATACCGGGATGGCGCGCTTTGATGGCCTGTGTAATCACGCGGCAAGGCTCGACCGCGTATTTCTGAAACTCGGTGCCCTTCAACGACCCCGCCCAGCTGTCAAAGATCTTGACCACCTCCGCTCCGGCCTCGATCTGGGCCGAGAGATACTCGATCGTTGCCAGTGTGATCCGGTCCAGCAACGCCTCGAACAAGGCCGTGTTCTCTTCACGCAACGCGTGGGCCGGTCCTTGGTCCGGTGTACCCCGCCCGGCAATCATGTAGGTCGCCACAGTCCACGGCGCGCCTGCAAAACCAATCAGCGTTGTCTGGGAGGGCAATTCGCGGGACAGGATGCGTACGGTTTCATATACGGGCGACAGCGTCTCATGGATATCCGACACAGGCTTTAGCGCGTCGAAATCAGATTGCCGGGTGATCGTCGACAGCCTTGGTCCCTCGCCAGTGACAAACCACAGGTCCGCACCCAGCGCTTGTGGCACCAGCAGGATATCCGCAAACAGGATCGCTGCGTCGAACCTGTAGCGGCGGATCGGTTGCAATGTCACCTCGGCGGCCAGTTCGGGGTTATAGCACAAAGACAGAAAATCCCCGGCCTGTGCCCGAGTCGCGCGATATTCGGGCAGATACCGCCCGGCCTGCCGCATCATCCAGATCGGCGGCACGTCCTGCATCTCACCCGCCAGCGCCCGCAGCAGTTTCTTTGTCTCGGCCATCTTTGTCCCCAATCGTCAGGTTTGTCGCAACGGGTCGTGCCTCAGTGGCAATTTGTCAAGCTCTGCCCCCATTGTCAGGGCAATGTGACGCGACTAAAGCTGTGCCCATGACTTTGACCCTGCCAACCCCCGCATCACCGCTCAAGATCGGCACTCGTGGCTCACCGCTGGCGCTGGCACAAGCCTATGAAACCCGGCAACGGCTGGGCAAAGCCTTTGATCTGCCCGAAGACGCGTTCGAGATTGTGGTGATCAAGACCACTGGTGACAACCGCGCCATGATTGATGCGGACCGCCCACTGAAAGAGATTGGCAACAAGGGCCTGTTCACCAAGGAAATCGAAGAGGCGATGCTGCGCGGAGATATCGACATCGCGGTGCATTCCACCAAGGACATGCCGGTTGAACAGCCAAAAGGTCTGGTCCTGGACACGTTTCTGCCGCGCGAAGATGTGCGAGACGCCTTTATCTCACCCAGCCTGAGCTCGATTCGTGACCTCGCGCAGGGTGCAGTTGTGGGCACCTCATCGCTGCGGCGGCGGGCACAATTGTTGAACCGTCGCCCGGACCTGAATGTGGTCGAGTTCCGGGGCAATGTTCAAACGCGCCTCAAGAAGCTGGCAGATGGTGTAGCCGATTGCACGTTTCTTGCCATGGCGGGCATCCGGCGTCTGAATATGGAGGAGGTTCCCGCAACCGCCATCGCCGCCGAAGACATGCTGCCCGCCATTGCCCAGGGCACGATCGGCATCGAGCGCCGTATCGACGATTCCCGTGCGGCTGAAATGCTCGAGGCCATCCACCATGCTGAGACCGCGCAGCGCTTGGCAGCGGAACGCACATTGCTGGCCGCTTTGGACGGCTCTTGCGAAACGCCGATCGCGGGTTTGGCAGAAATAAAAGGTGATCAACTACGCCTGCGCGGTGAGGTTTTGCGCCCCGACGGATCCGAATCCATATCCGAGGACACCTCAGGGTCGGTCGCAGATGGCCCTGAAATAGGTCGCGCCATGGCAGAATCCTTGCTGAAACAGGCAGGCCCAGGCTTTTTTGATTGGAAAAAATAAAAAAGTTTATGGAAAGTGAACTACTTCACTGAAACAGCACCGTCGATGGCGCATAAAGTATTCATACCGGTTGTGAAGTCGGGTCGGTCTCGAAAAAGTCGAAAGTTTTTTTAGTCCGTTTTGTTTTAAGTGGTATTCGAGGGGGCGAGACCAGACCCTGAAATCCAACCAGTTAGGGCCGCTGTCAGAAATGACAGCGGCCCGCTTAATTTTATGGCCTTTTGGACCTCAGGCTGCGCTGATCGCCTGAACCGCTTTCTCGACGGCCATCCGCGTCTGATCCAGGTCTGCTTGGGTCACGGCCAAAGACGGATAGAGTTTGCCGGGGGCTTTGAAAATCCCATGTGCGCGCAGCGAATCGTTGTAGATGGCGTTACGGCGGGGGTCGTCATGTTTGGCGCTGCGGTAGTCACGACAGTCCGTATCGGTGAAATAGATGTCGAACAGGGTTTCGTCCCCGCAGATCTGATGCGGGATGCCGGCCCCGGTCAGCGCATCCATCTGCATCTGCTGAAGCTCGGCACCGATTTCACGCAGACGGTCATACATGCCATCGCGCCGCAAAACCTCCATGGTCTTCAAACCGGCAGCCGAAGCGACCGGATTGCCGGACAAGGTCCCCAACTGCATCAGCCAGCCTTCCTCGCCCACTTTCGCTTTGTCGAAATGCTGCATGATCTCGGCGCTTGCGCCCAGCGCCGCCAACGGGAAGCCGCCGCCGATGATTTTGCCCAAGGTGCAGATATCGGGCGTCACGCCATATTTCTCTTGCGCACCGCCATAGGCCAAACGGAATCCGGTGACGATTTCATCGAAAATCAACAGGACATTGTGTTTATCGCAGAGATCGCGCAATCCCTGAAGGTATCCGGGTGCCGGAGGGACAATTCGTTGCAAAGGCTCAACCATGATCGCGGCAACGTCATCATGCTCGGCCAGTAGATTGGCCACCGCATCAAGATCATTGAAGGGCGCGATCAGCATCTGTTCGGCCACACTGTCGGGAATGCCCGCGCTGTCCGGGACAGCTTGGGGGAAGTTGACGTGGCGGCTGGGGGCCAGGCTCATCTGTGCCTCGGCGCTCATCCCATGATAGCCGCCTTCGAACTTCAGGATCTTGCTGCGGCCAGTATAGGCACGGGCCAGACGGATGGCGTACATATCCGCCTCACCACCCGCAGCGACAAAGCGGACCTGCTCGCAACACGGCACCGCGTCAACAATCGCTTCGGCCAGTTCGATACCCCGCGCGTTGTTGGCAAAGAAGGTCATGCCCTTAGGCAGTTGTTCCAACACGGCTTCCATGACCTCGGGATGACCATGGCCCAGCAACATCGGACCCGAACCGATTAGGTAGTCCACATATTCATTACCATCCTCATCCCAGACCCGGCTGCCTTCGCCGCGCGCGATGACGATACCGGGGTCGAAATTACCAAACCCACCGGCGGGCAGTACCTCATTCGCGCGGGCGATCCATTCGGTTTGGGTGTTGATTTTCAGCATCTCAAACGATCTCCAATACTGGTGGGCCAAGAACCTCTGGGTCCGGCACAACACCTAACCCCGGTCCTTCGGGCGGGGCAATCCGGCCGTTTTCACGGTTTGGTGCGTCGGGGCAAATGCGAGGCGCCACATAAGATGACAGGTCGCAGGTGTTCATCAGCGACCCGTGCGGGGTCGAGGCCGCAAAATGCAGCGATGCAGCGGTGACAATATCCGAGCCCCAGGTACATTCGGCGCAGATCTCGGCCCCGAAATGCACGGTCAGATCGCGCGCTCGGCGCATGGCCGACAAACCGCCGAACTTCGACAGTTTCAAAGCGACAGCATCCATGCAGCCCAGCTCATATGCGCGCCGCAGCGACGCCAGATCATGGGCGTTCTCGTCTATCTTCATAGGTAAGCCGGTGGCCCGTCGAACCGCGGCACAATCCTCCAGCGTTTTGCAGGGCTGTTCCAGCATCACATCCAAGTGCGCCACCGCCCGGCCCGTTCTCGTGGCGTGCAGGCGTGATGCACCGCAATTCCAGTCGCCATAGACCAAAGGCCCCGGTCCCACGGCCTCACGCACTTTGGTCAAACGCTCGGCGTCGGCCTGCCAGTCGCCTTCGACCCCCAGCTTGACCTGAAACTGGCGAATGCCGGTCTGGAAAGCCGTCTTGGCGATCCGTGCCATGTCATCTGGCGCGATGCAAGTGATCGAGTGATACAGCGGCATGTCCTTCCGCGTCCGCCCACCCAGCAACGCATAGACCGGCTGGCCCGTTGCCTGCCCGAACAAATCCCAAAGCGCGATGTCGACTATGGACTTGGCATAGCGATGTCCCTGCAGGAAACCTTCCAGCTTACGCATTGGCGCGTCCACCCCGTAAGGGGATATGCCCAAGATCTCGGGACCCATCTCAGCAATCGCGCTTGGCACTCCGCCCGCAAAAGCTGGCAGGTAATGCGGGATCGGACAGACCTCGCCCCAACCTTGTGGGCCCGTATCCGTCTCAAGGCTCAGGATATGAGAGATCACGGTCGCACAGGTCTTACCCTCGGCCATATGATAGGTCTCGTGGCTGGTAAGGTCGACGGACCAAAGCGTTATCTTGGTGATCTTCACTGGTAGACCCCGACAGGATCGCCCAACGCATTCTCGTCAGGTTGCACGCCAAGTCCCGGCGTTTCCGGCAAGTGCAGGTGGCCGTCGATATTGCGGGGGCCTCGCCCGCCAGCAACATCGACGGTGATCATATCCTGGCACGCCCAGACCGCGTGACAATTATCGTCCGGAATGGTGGCCGCCAGATGCAGCGCCTCGGTATCGGCCAGAACCGAACCACCGGTGGCCATCACGAACATGTCGATTCCATGCGCCAACGCGATGTCCCGCATCCGTGCCGCCTTGGTCAGGCCACCGACACGGTTCAGCTTTATTCCGAACACCTCAGCCAACCCTTCGCGGGCAATGCGGGCGGCGTCTTGCAGGGTTACAAGACTTTCATCCACTGAAACGGGTGAGGCATGGCGGCCTGAAATCGCGGCGATATCGTCCAGCGACTCGCAGGGCTGTTCAAACATCACGTTCAGATCCTCACAGGCGCTCATCACCCGCAGGGCTTGCTGCCGGGTCCAGCCACGGTTGACGTCATAAAGGACGATCTCGCCGGGGCGTCGGATGCTTTCCACGTCACGGACGCGGGCAATGTCGCGTTCTACATCCCCACCGATTTTAACCGAATGCGCAACGTAACCGCGGCTGCGATAGCGTTCCATCACTTCGCGCGTTTCTTCGACGGTTTTCGCGCCGACCGACGAGGCAATCGGGCGCGGCGTGCGAGACCCGCCGCCCATCAGATCGGCAATTGGCAGACCGGCGGCCTGACCCGCAATATCCCAGCAAGCCATATCAATGGGGCTTTTGGCATAGAGGTGGCCTGGCAGAGCGATATCCATCGCCCGTTCGACATCCAGCACCCGACGCGGATCAAGGCCCAGAATGAACGGTGCCATCGTCTGAATTCCGGCGCGAATACCCGGACCGTGGGCAGGAACATAAGTGTGGCCCCACGGGGTACCCTCGCCCCAACCGGTCAGACCTGAATCGGTTTCGATCTTTACAATCGTTGCGTCGAGCGTTTCAAACTTCAACCGCCCACCAGACAGCCAATACGGATGCTCAAGCGGTAGGTCGACATGGTAGACTGAAAGACGAGTGATTTTCATTTCAGTTCCACTTCAACAAAGGTCATCGGCGCGTCCCCGGCATTGATCACGTTGTGTTCGACACCCTCGTCGCGGCGATAAGTTACTCCCGCAGCAACCGTTACGTCGTTGACCGAACCATCGGGCAGTTCCAGCCGCATATGGCAATCGGTTACGGCGGTGATGACGTAATCCATTGCGTGACGATGCCATCCCGTTTCGGCCCCCGGTGCAAAGTCAAATCGCGTCACACGCACGCGGGCGTCATCAATCATCTGAGTGGCTTCGGCTTGCGGTCTCATAGACGGAACTCCTCAATCGGGATACTGGGCCATTTCGCAACACAGGCATGCCCACATTGGGATGGCCAGATAGGTATCGGAATGGTTTTCATGCCGCATCCATTTGTGGCAAGTCGTTCAATCCTTGTCCTCGCCACAGAACGAAAGCCAGAATTGGCTCGTCGGTTGTTGTCATGGCGTGGCTTTGCCAGCTGCAGTGATGTCGTGTCTGATTGAGGCCGACGTAAGTCTCGTCTTCTTCGACGCGGAACATCGCCCCACCGCCTACGATCAGATAGAGTTCTTCGGCCTGATGGCTGTGCCAATCATAATTCAGGCCCGCCCCCCAGTAGGCGACGTAGCCCCGCATTTGGGTCGAATGGAAATGCCCGGTCGGACCGAATAGCTCGTAATAGCCATAGCGACTAAGGAAATCGGCGCCGACCTCTTCCTCCGTATAGGTGTGTTTCCACTGCGCCAGATGTGCGGTTGCCCTGATCGCGTCTGAAAGGGATCGCGTTGCGTGCCCGGTCGCGAAGTCAGTTTGCTGAATCAATTCAACGGCTGGGATTTGGTATGGCTCCAAATCGGCCGGCGTCAGGTCATCAGGCCAAGCGCCGAATTCTGAAAGCTCAGGATGTGATTGATGCATCTGTCGGGCAGCTTCGAGAACGTCGTCCATCGTCATGGGATCACCACGATGTTCCCGGTGTGCTGCTTGGCAATGAATGCGGCTTGCGCCTCGCGCAACTCTTCCAGGGGAAATGTCGCGGCCAGGGCGGGCTTAATCTCACCAGCCTCGATATACTGAACGATGTTATGCATCACCTGGGGGTCAATCACGGTAGAGCCGGTGAGGGTCAGGTCACGCAGGTAGAATGTGCGCAGGTCAAATTCGACCATGGGCCCGGCAATCGCGCCCGAGCATGTATAGCGCCCCCCACGTTCCAGAATGTCGATCAGGTTGGGCCAGTAGGGGCCACCAACCACGTCGGCTACAACGGTGACCTTTTCATTGCCAAGCGCCGCACGCAGGTTTTCCGGAGCGCGTGGCAGGATCATGTCCGCGCCCAGTTTCGCCACGTCTGCGTGTTTCGCCTCTGACGCCAGTGCAATGACTCGGGCACCCCGGCGTTTGGCCAGTTGCACCAAGGCACCGCCAACCCCGCCCGAGGCTCCGGGCACCAGAACCGTGTCGGCGTCGGTGACGTTGGCGCGGGTCAGCATGCCCTCGGCAGTCGAATAGGAACACGAGAACGTTGCCAGTTCGGCATCCGACAGGTCGGACCGGATCGGCACCGCGTTAACCGCCAGGGTCGTGGCGTATTCGGCGAACCCACCGTCCCGTTCCGAGCCGAAATAGCCGGTTTTGTCCTTATTGCCCGGATCAGACGGGTCGAGCAGCCATCCATCGGTGATCACACGTTGACCGATCAACCCGGGGTCGACGCCTTTTCCCACGGCGACGACCTCCCCGCAGATATCAGCCCCTTGGATCCGGGGAAAAGTGATGGGCGCGCCGCCCCACGTCGGATCCTCGTCACTGACTTCCTCGAACGCGTCGCCTGTCGTCGCATCGGTCACGGTTTTTGAGTACCAGCCGGATCGCGTGTTGACGTCGGTATTGTTAAGCCCGCAGGCTGCGACTTTGATCAACACCTCGCCGGCCGCGGGATCCGGGCGCGGCCAGTCTTTGTGCAGCACCATTTGCTCCAAGCCGCCATGGCCCATCGTGACCATGGCCTTCATTTTGTCAGGCAAGCTCATTATGCAGTCTCCAAAATAGCGTCGGTGCGGGGCAGCAGGCTTTGCGGATCATAGGCTGGTTCGCCCAGAACATAGGCCGCGCGGGGTTGGCCATGAATCACGACCTGTAACTCGGTGCCAGGGGCAGCAGCCTCGGGCTTGATGTACGCAAAGGCCAGGATCTTGCCGACCGTGTGCCCATAGACGACTGAGGCTGTTGAACCCACTACACGTCCGCCCAGCATCACCGCTTCTCCACCGTGGCCGTCAATTTCACCATCCGGCTCAATTTCGAGATAGGCACACACCCACGGCAAGTCAGTGTTCAGCGTTTTGTCTTTGCCCAGATACTCTTTGTCCGTACGCGCAAAGCGCAGCACATCAGCCTCGGCCAAAGTGACCTCGTTGGTCAGCTCGCCCGCGCCCTTGAACCCCTTCTCCATCCGCATCACATTCATGGCAAAGCTGCCATAGTCGGCGATGCCATGCGGTTCGCCTGCGGTCCAGAGCGCGGTGTAGACGTCGAGGCAGGCAGCATTGGGCATGTGCAGTTCCCACCCCAACTCGCCGGCATAAGACATGCGGAAGGCCCAGACCTTGTGGCCTGCGATGGTGATCTCCTGCGCGGACAGCCAGCGGAACCCGGCATTGGTCAGATTGGCATCGGTACAGCGGGACAGTACGTCGCGTGACCGGGGACCGTTCAGCGACAAGGCCGACCAGTCGGTGGACAGCGCGGTAATCTGTACATCCTCACCGGCACGCTCGTGTGCCAGATGATCCAGTAGGCGTTGTTCAAAGAAGGCCGCACAGACCAGGTAGAAGCGGTCCTCGGCCTTGCGGACAATCGTCGTTTCCAATTCGATCCGCCCGCGTCGGTTCAACATATGGGTCAGCGTGATCGAGCCCACCTTTTGCGGCATCCGATTGGCGGTCAACCGGTCCAGCAGGGCGTGGGCGTCTGGGCCCGAAACCTCGACCTTGGTGAAAGCGGTGACATCCATGATGCCGACCCGTTCGCGCACCGCATTGACTTCAGCCGCGACCATGTCGTCTGCCGGTGTGCGGCGGAAGGAGTAGTGATCGTGCTGCTCAACCCCATCCCGCGCGAACCAGCGGGGGCGTTCGAACCCATAGACCTCTTCATGCACCGCGCCTTTGGAGTTCAGCAGCTCATACAGCGGCGATGGCTTGATCGGGCGGCCTTCCAGACGATTGAAATGCGGGAAAGGGATTTCATGGCGTAGGCAGTAGTCTTCCTCGGCCTTGATCACCTGCCAATCCTTGGTGGCATACGCCCCAAACCGGCGCGGGTCGAATTCGCGCATCGAGATATCGGCCGCCCCATGTACCATCCAGCGCGCCAGTTCGCGGGTCAGACCTGGCCCCCAGCCGATGCCGATCTGCGTCCCGCAACAACACCAATAGTTCCGAACACCCGGCGCTGGCCCGATCAGCGGGTTGCCGTCGGGCGGGTGCGAAATCGCCCCATGCACGTCACGTTGAATGCCCAGATCAGCAAAGATCGGCATCCGGTTCAGGCTTTCTTCAAGCCACGGCATCACCCGGTCGTAATCCGCATCGAACAGCCAGTTCTCGTATTCCCAGGGGCAATGATCATGCCAGACCGAGTTCGGGTTTTCTTTTTCGTAAATCCCGATCAGGCCGCGCTGCTGCTCCATCCGGATATAGCCCGAGACCTTGCGGTCATCGCGGATCACAGGCAGTTCCTTGTCCAGGTTCTCGAACTCGGGCACCGGCTCGGTCACAAAATAGTGGTGTGTCATCGAAGTCATGGGCAGTTGCAGCCCCGACCATTCGCCCATCTGACGGGCATAGGTGCCGCCAGCGTTCACCACATACTCACAAGTTATGGTGCCCTGTGCGGTCTCTACCACCCACTCGCCATTCTCGGCCTGCGTAATGTTGGTGGCGCGGCAGTTGCGGAAGATGCGTACACCCTTTTGCCGCGCTCCAGTTGCCATTGCCATGGTGACGTTGGTCGGGTCCACATGCCCGTCATCAGGCGTGTGCAGTGCACCCAACACGCCTTCGAGATTGTAGAACGGGTGCAGTTCGGCCACCTTTTCAGGTCCGACCAGCTCAATGTTGAACCCCAGCGACCGGCCCACAGACAGGGTGTGACGCAACCAGTCCATCTCGTCCTCGGTATAGGCCAGACGGAACGATCCGCAGCCATGCCACGTCACCGGCTGGCCGGTTTCGGCCTCCAGCTGGCCAGAATACAAGCTGATGTTGTAGTCGACGCATTTACCCAACCCAAAACTGGACGTCGAATGCGTGATCTGCCCAGCGGCGTGCCAGGTGCTGCCGCTGGTCAGCTCGGCCTTTTCAAGCAGGACGGTGTCGTCGCCCCATCCTTCATGCGCCAGATGATAGGCCAGACCGACTCCCATGACACCTCCGCCCACGATCACCACGCGGGCATGCGACGGCAGATTCTTCTCGGACATGATTTTTCCTCTTCCCGAGTCGCGTTTCTGCTCGACAGGCTAATTCCACAAATGTACCATCGTCAATCATGAATGACACAAATGTATCATCAACTGTTCTGGATCGCCTGTCCGAGGAATGGGACGCCCTTACGCCCGAAGCGCAGAAGGCCGCGCGTTACGTGCTGGAAAACCCAACCGATGTTGGAGTTTCTACCGTGCGAGAGATCGCCGAGGCGGCGAAAGTCAAACCCAACACGTTTGTCCGCATGGCGCGGCAGGTGGGGTTCGAGGGCTACGAAGATTTTCGCGCCCCGTTCCGGGATGCGATCCGGCAGGGACGAGTGTCATTTCCTGATCGCGCCCGCTGGTTGCAGGACATCGGCAAGTCAGGGGAACTGGGCGGCCTCTATGCCGATATGATCGGCGCCGCGATCCGCAATATCGAAGAAACCTTTGCCGGGATTGACGCCGCAAGCCTGAAGGCCGCCGCCGAGGATATCTGGAACTGCCGCCAGATTTTCACACTGGGTGTGGGCGTCAACAATTCGAACGCACGCAATTTCACCTATCTGGCTTCAACCGGCATGAAACAGTTCCACGCTATCCCGCGTCCCGGCTCTACTCCGGTGGATGATCTGGCATGGGCTGACCAGCAGGACGTACTGATCGCCATCACCTGCCATCCCTACCGCACCGAAGTGATCGACGCGATCAAACTGGCGCGCCAACAGGGAATGACCGTCATCGGCATTTCAGACAGCCCGGCCAGCCCGGTGATCCTGAACGCACAACACGGTTTTGTCGTTGCCGCCGACACACCACAGTTCTTTCCGTCCTCGGTTTCGACCATCGCCTTGCTGGAAACGCTGCTGTCCTTTGTGATTGCCGTTTCCAGCGATGAGATCGTCGAGCGGGTAGAACGATTTCACCAACGCCGCCACCAGCTTGGCCTCTACGCGGAGGAACCCGAATGAACGCACCTCTGACGCATTCACTGGACGCCCGGTATTACACTGACCCAGCGATCTTCGAGCAAGAGATGCAGGGATTACTGGCCCGAACGTGGCAATTTGCAGGTCACGTCGCCCAGGTGCGCGAGACAGGGGATTACTTCGCCTTCGAGATTGCTGGACAGAACCTTTTTTGCATTCGCGGCCGCGACGGGGAAATCCGAACATTCTACAATGTGTGTCAGCACCGCGCGCATGAAATGGTGACGGGCGCAGGCAACATTCGAGTCGTGGTCTGCCCCTATCACGCCTGGACCTATGAGCTGTCCGGCCAGCTGCGCGCCGGGCCGAACATCAAATCTGTACCCGGCTTTGACCGCAGCGCCATCTGCTTGACCTCGGTTCGGACCGAGGTGTTCAACGGATTCATCTTCGTCAATCTCGACGATGACGCCGCGCCGATGGATGAATGGTACCCCGGCGTGCGCAAGGAAATCCGCGCCTTTGTCCCTCATATCGATGATCTGGAACCGCTGGAATGGGTAGAAATCCCGGAAAACTGCAATTGGAAAGTCAGTATCGAGAATTACTCGGAGTGCTATCATTGCCCGACCAACCACCCGACTTTTGCCGAAGGTGTGGTCAAGCCCGAGACCTATGACATCCAGCCCGATGCAGACGGCGGTTACGTGCTGCGTCATACGACCGAATGCCAAAGCCTCGACAAGATGACCTACCCGGTCGACCTGTCGGTGCCACATGCGGGCGACTATCAGTCATGGTTCTTGTGGCCGATGTTCTCGTTCCAATGCTATCCCGGCAATGTGCTGAACACTTATCACTGGCGCGCCATTGATGCCGATCACTGCACCGTCTGGCGCGGCTGGTACACCGAGGGTGGATCCGAAAGCGCGGTGATCCGAAAACTGGCGGTGCAGGACCGGGAAACCACAGTCGAAGAAGACATCCATTTGGTCGAGAGTGTCCATCGCGGCCTGAAATCCCGCGGCTACCGCCCCGGTCCGCTGGTGCTGGACCCGGGTTGTGGTGTGATGTCGGAACACTCGATTGCCCGTTTGCAGCAATGGATGCGCGAGGCGGTGGACTAGTGATGAGGTGACCCGCCCATGCTGATGCCTGAAGACTGGCGCCCCGAACACAAGCTGTTTCCCTATCAGGTCGGCTTTACCAGCCCGCCCTTCGACTTTGACGCGGCGCCGTCGGATTTTCTGCGCATGTGCCCTGAAACGGTCGGTGTGCATGGCTGGATGCTGCACGTCCCGAACTACGTGCACGGGTTGGACCAGCGGAAACAGAACTTTGGCATGCTCGAGGATTTCGTCCATTGTATGTCCCGCAACGGCGTCGATGTTTGCGGGCAGGTCGGTTCGAATTGGGTCCACGCCTGTGGGTTAGGCGTCGAAGGGGTCCGGCAGCATTGCGCGGATCTGTCGGACAAGTACGGTACCCAGTTTCACATGGCAGGTTACGCCATGGTCGAGGCGCTGCGCGAGATGAATGTCGAAAAGGTCGCCCTGAACGCGGCCTACCACTGGCCTGAATGGTGGCGGGGCACCGTCGGATTTCTAAAAGAAGCCGGGTTCGATGTGCTCTACGCCGGAAATTTCCAAGATCAGGGATGGTTCAGCAGCCAGGAGGAGGTCAATTCCTACCGCTGGATTTTTGACGGTGATATCGCGATGAAAAGCTTCGAATACGTGGCCGAGCAGGCCCCGCAGGCCGATGCGATCCTGATCAACGGCATGTGCAATTTCCGCACCGGGCCGAATGGCCTGCCACAGCGCCCCTTGCATCTGGCGGATACGCTTGAGGCCGCGCTTGGCAAACCGGTGATCGGCCACGACATCGCGCTGTACTGGCGCATCTTCAAATCCCTCAACCTCGCGCCGGAAACACCCCGCGGGCAACTTCTGGGGCGGCTATAAACTTCACTTCAAAGGATCATCGACATGAACAAAGTCCTCGCGCTCTGGGCGGTGCCCCGCTCTACGTCCACTGCTTTTGAATGGATGATGCGACAGCGCGGAGATCTGGATTGTCTGCACGAACCCTTTGGCGAAGCGTGGTATCAGGGTGAAGACCCGCTGTGGCACAGGTTCCAGCCGGAGGATGTGACGACACCGGGCCTGACACTGGACACGGTTTGGGCCGACATTCAGGCGCGCGCGCAGAAGAGGTCTGTCTTCATCAAGGATTTCCCGCATTACATCAATCACATGTGGGACGCCGAGTTCCTGTCGAATTTCAACCACGCCTTCCTGATCCGCGATCCGGCAAAAACGATAACCTCAATGTACAAACAATGGCCCGACTTCGCCGAAGGTGAGGTCGGCTTTCCAGAACAGCGGGCCCTGTTCGATCTGGTTACAGCCCTGAACGACACGCCCCCACCTGTCATCGACAGTGATGACCTGCTGGAAAACCCGCACGCCATGACCGAACGCTTTTGCGAAGCGGTCGGCATCCCGTTTCTGGAAGACGCGTTGAGTTGGGAACCCGGTGGCGACCCATCCGCGCACTCTTGGTGGGATGGCGGGTCGTTCCACGCCAATCTGGCCAATTCGACGGGGTTGGCTCCGCAGCCCCGCAAACATATCTCGATCTCGGACGCGCCGGATCGGGTCAAACAGGTGTACCGCCGGATGAAACCCCACTACGACCATCTGTACAAACATCGGCTGACTGGCTGATAAACCGGAGAGAAAACATGGCAGACATTTTTGACGAGGACCTGTTTCTGAAAGGCCTTGAACAGCGCAAGAACACGCTGGGCGCGGAATACGTGGAAAAGAACCTGGCGGCGGCAGATGACTTTACCCGTCCGTTCCAAGAGGCGATGACCGCTTGGTGCTGGGGATTTGGCTGGGGCGATGACGTGATCGACGCCAAGACGCGGTCGATGATGAACCTGTCCATGATCGGCGCGCTTGGGAAGATGCATGAATGGGAAATTCACTGCAAAGGCGCGATCAACAACGGCGTCTCGCCCGAGGAAATCCGAGCCATCATCCACGTGATTGGCATCTACTGTGGTGTCCCACAAGCGCTGGAGTGTTTCCGCGTTGCCCGCAAGGTGCTGGGCCACACCTGACCCAGAGACCGTCTTATCCTACAAAAAAGCGGCCGCTGGGACCGCTTTAATTCATGCCTTGTGCGTCGCGCTTATTCGAGTGACACCCACAGCACTTTCGCATCTTCCTCACTGGTTGAAATGCACCCGTGCCCCATCCCGCTGTCATAATAAAGCGAGTCACCAGCCTTCATCGGCAGGGGGCGATAATGCTCTGATACAAAGATCAGCTCGCCGCTGATGACATACATGAACTCTTCACCCGTATGCCGGATCCAGTTTTCGAACTCTGACAGGTCGCGGGCTTTGATTGTCGCGATATAGGGCAGCATCCGCTTGCTGGTCAGCTCGGGACACAGCAGTTCGTGCAAATAGGTCGGTGTGCTTTTTATCTCGCCTTCACCTTTCGGCGTAAAGTCGCGCCTTCCCGAAATCCCCGATTGCCCGGACTGCAGAAACAGCTGCGGCGTGCTCATATCCAGCGCCTGTGTCAACCTGCGCACGATGTCGAAACTTGGCCGCGTCTGGTTGTTCTCGATCTTCGACAGGGTGGACCGACCGATTCCCGCCGCGCGTCCGGCTTCCTCCAAAGTCCAGCCTTTTGCACGTCGTGCATCGCGGATGGAACGCCCCAGAACCTCACCTTCGTCCTGATCTTCCGGTGAGGAAACATCACCGCGAGTCTCGTCGCCCATAAATATCTCCCTGTTTTACCGGAGGTTACAGAATTCCCCCTAACCACACAACTTCACAAATGTGAGATATATGTTGCTTTAACTGCACGAATTCCACTATAGGAAACAAAATTTCGTACTGAGGATTCGGTGCCTGAGGAGGAAACCATGTTCAAAACGTCGCTTACCGAAGCAGATCCGGTGGTCGCTGCGTCAATTGCGCGAGAAGGCAAACGTCAGGCTGAACAGATCGAATTGATCGCGTCCGAGAATATTGTCTCGCAAGCTGTGATCGACGCACAGGGGTCAGTCCTGACCAACAAATACGCCGAAGGCTATCCAGGCCGTCGCTACTATGGCGGATGCGAATTTGTAGACGAAGTTGAATCCGAGGCCATCGACCGTCTGAAACAGTTGTTCGGCTGCGAATACGCAAACGTTCAGCCGCATTCGGGCGCGCAGGCCAACGGCGCCGTCAAATTGGCCCTGCTCAGCCCCGGCGACACGATCTTGGGCATGTCACTGGATGCAGGTGGCCACCTGACGCACGGTGCCAAACCAGCACAATCCGGCAAGTGGTTCCGCCCGGTTCAGTACGGCCTGACCGATGCCGGTCTGATTGACTATGATCAGGTCGAAGAATTGGCAAAAGCCGAAAAGCCGCAACTGATCATCGCAGGCGCGTCCGCCTATTCACAAAAGATCGATTTTGCACGCTTCCGCGCCATTGCGGATGAGGTCGGCGCTTGGCTTCTGGCAGACATGGCCCATATCGCTGGTCTGGTCGCCACGGGTCTGCACCCTTCGCCCGTCGGCCACGCACATATCGTGACATCGACCACACATAAAACCCTGCGCGGTCCGCGCGGTGGGATCATCCTGACCAATGACGAAGCATTGGCGAAAAAGATCAATTCCGCCGTGTTCCCCGGCCTTCAGGGCGGCCCCCTCATGCACGTGATCGCCGGCAAAGCCGTCGCATTTGGCGAAGCGCTGAAGCCAGACTTTAAGAGCTACATGCAGCGCGTCGTGGACAGCGCCTCTGCGCTGGCAAACGTTATGATGGCACGGGGATGTGACATCGTTTCGGGTGGCACCGAAAACCACCTGATGCTGGTCGACCTGCGCCCGCTGGGCGTGACAGGCAAAGACGCAGAAGCCGCGTTGGAGCGTGCCGGGTTCACCTGCAACAAAAACAGCGTGCCGGGCGATCCGGAAAAACCTACCGTGACCAGCGGCATCCGTTTGGGAACCGCTGCAGGCTGCAGCCGCGGCTTTGGACCGGAAGAGTTCAAACAGATTGGTCACCTGATCGGTGATGTGCTGGACGCTCTGGCCCAGTCGCCGGAAGGCGACGCGACGATCGAAGCCGAAACCCGCGAAAAAGTCCGCGCGCTTTGCGCCAGCTATCCGATCTACTGAAAGACCACGAAATGAGCATCTACGACCTAATCGTCATCGGGGGCGGACCCGGCGGATACGTTGCAGCGATCCGCGCTGCACAGCTGGGACTGAAAGTGGCTTGCGTTGAAGGCCGCGGTTCGCTTGGCGGAACCTGTCTGAATGTGGGGTGCATACCCTCCAAAGCGTTGCTGACCTCCTCGGCCAAATATGCCGAGCTTGCACATCTCTCCTCCCATGGCATTGCTGTCGAGGGGGCCAGCATCGATCTGAGCTCGATGATGGGTCGCAAGGACAAGATCGTCGGCGATCTGACCAAGGGCATTGCGTTTCTGTTCAAGAAAAACGGCGTCGATCTGATCGAGGGCTGGGCCAGTATCCCCTCTGACGGGCAGGTCAAAGTTGGCGACGATGTTTATGAAGCCAAAAACATCCTGATCGCCACCGGTTCCGAGCCAACCCCGCTGAACGGGATCGAGATTGACGAGCAGGACATCCTGAGCTCGACCGGAGCAATCGCGTTGGACGCTGTACCCGAGCATCTGGTTGTCGTCGGTGCCGGGGTTATCGGGTTGGAGCTTGGGCAGGTCTGGTCCCGTTTGGGTGCAAAGGTCACGGTTGTCGAATATCTGGATCGCATTCTGCCCGGAATTGACGGCGAGATCGCGAAACTTGCGCAGCGTGCTCTGTCAAAGCGCGGCATGAAGTTCCAACTGGGACGCGCCCTAAAAACCATCGACAAGACCAACGTTGGACTGACGCTGAAATTGGACCGGGTCGGCAAAGACAAGGAAGAGGTGATCGAGGCTGACAAGGTCCTGATCGCCGTCGGACGCCGCCCCGTAACGCGCGGGCTTGGGTTGGAAGATCTGGGGATAGCCCTCGACCCGCGCGGCTTTATTCAGGTGGACAGGTCGTTCCGCACCTCGGTTCCCGGCATCTATGCGATCGGCGATTGTGTCCCCGGCCCGATGCTTGCCCACAAGGCCGAAGAAGACGGCGTCGCCTGTGTCGAGATGCTGGCAGGTGAAGCCGGTCATGTGGATTACAACACCGTTCCGGGCGTTGTGTATACTGACCCCGAAGTCGCCTCGGTCGGTTTGACCGAGGAAGCACTGAAAGAGGCTGGCACCGAATATTCGGTTGGCAAGTTTGCCTTCATGGCCAACTCACGTGCGCGCTCGACCGGTGAGACGGACGGTGCCGTCAAAGTACTGGCCGACCCAAATGGCAATATCCTGGGCGCGCATATCTGCGGCGCACATGGCGGTGACCTGATCGCCGAGCTGGTTCTGGCCATGACCAAGGGCGCAACCGTCGGCGAAGTCGCCTCAACCTGTCATGCGCATCCGGCAATGGGCGAGGCCGTCAAGGAAGCCTGCCTCGACGCCATGGGCCGAGCAATCCACGCCTGAGAGGGAACAGCCAGATGACCATCCAGCTTCGCACCCGCCACCCGGAAAAGGCCAAGAAGGCCGACAGTGTCATCCCGCGAAAGCCGAAGTGGATTCGCAAGAAAAAGATCGACGGGCCCGAATATTACGAGACCCGTCGCCTGATGCGCGACCACAATCTGGCAACGGTCTGCGAAGAGGCCGCCTGCCCCAATATTGGCGAATGCTGGTCCAAGCGCCACGCCACCATGATGATCATGGGCGAGGTCTGCACGCGCGGCTGTTCCTTCTGCAACGTTTCCACCGGTCGCCCAGATGCGCTGGACGTGTTTGAACCGGGCCGCGTCGCGGCAGCTGTGAAGAAGCTGGCCTTGCGCCATGTGGTCATTACATCCGTCGACCGCGACGATCTGGCGGATGGCGGAGCCGAACATATCGCCCAGACAATCCGCGCTGTCCGTCATCAAAACCCCGAAACCACGGTCGAGGTTTTGACCCCCGACTTTCTGGGCAAAGGCACTGCTGCAGATGTGGTGTTCGATGCTGCCCCGGATGTGTTCAACCACAATCTGGAAACCGTTCCGCACTTGTATCCGACGGTGCGCCCTGGCGCGCGCTACTATTCTTCACTGCGACTTCTGGATGATGCCAAGCGCGCAAACCCAGAAATCTTCACGAAATCCGGCCTGATGGTTGGCCTGGGCGAAAGCCTGAACGACGTTCGACAGGTGATGGACGACCTGCGCGCCGCACAGGTCGATTTTCTGACCGTGGGTCAGTACCTGCAGCCGACACCAAAACACCACCCGATTGACCGGTTCTGGTCACCGGAAGAGTTCGCCCAACTGGAACAGATCGCAAGGTCCAAGGGCTTTTTGCATGTGTCGGCGACGCCGCTGACACGTTCGTCGTTCCATGCCGACGAAGATTTTGCCGCCCTCAAGCAGGCCCGCCAGCGGGCCATCGCCAACGGGGCATAAACCAAACGCAAATGGGAGGGAAACCATGGAAGCGTTAAATTCAATCGTAGGAGCCATCAATGGCGTCGTATGGGGGCCGCTAATGCTGGTCCTCATCCTTGGCGTCGGCTTCTTTCTGCAGGTAGGGCTAAAATTCATGCCGATCCTGCGCATTGGCACAGGCTTCAAGCTTTTGTTTGCAGGCCGTGAGGGTCAGGGCGATGGACAAATCAGCCCGTTCAACGCGCTGATGACTTCGCTGTCGGCGACCATCGGTACGGGTAACATCGCCGGTGTGGCCACTGCTGTCTTCCTGGGCGGTCCGGGCGCCTTGTTCTGGATGTGGATGACCGCCCTGGTGGGCATGGCCACCAAATATGCCGAGGCTGTCTGCGCGGTGAAATACCGTGAAAAAGACGAGCTCGGTAACTTTGTTGGCGGCCCGATGTACTACATCAAAAACGGCCTCGGCGCAAAATGGGCCTGGCTGGGCGTAGCATTTGCCCTGTTCGGCGCAATCGCGGCCTTCGGCATCGGTAACGGCGTACAAGCCAACGGTGTTGCTCAGGTTCTGGAATCGAACTTCGGCGTGAACACCTCGGTCACTGGCGTTGTTCTGATGGTGCTGACCGCAGCCGTTATTCTGGGTGGCATTACCCGCATCGGTGCGGTTGCCGGTAAATTGGTTCCGGCCATGGCAATTGCCTACATCATCGCCGGCCTGCTGGTTCTGATCATCAACATTGGCGAGATTGGCAACGCGCTGTCGCTGGTCTTCACCTATGCCTTCACTCCTTCGGCGGCCGAAGGTGGTTTCGCAGGTGCAGCCGTATGGGCCGCGATCCGCTTTGGTGTGGCACGGGGCGTGTTCTCGAACGAAGCCGGTCTGGGTTCGGCTCCGATTGCACACGCAGCAGCCGAGACCAAAGGTCCGGTCAACCAGGGCCTGATCGCGATGCTCGGTACGTTCATCGACACCATCATCGTCTGCTCGATCACTGGTCTGGCGATCATTTCGACAGGCGCATGGACCTCGGGTGAATCGGGCGCTGCCCTGACCTCACTGGCATTTGCGACCTCTCTGCCGGGCGGCGGTCACTTGATCGCAATCGCGCTGTCGATCTTTGCCTTCACCACCATCCTGGGTTGGTCGTTCTATGGCGAGAAATGCGTCGAGTTCCTGCTGGGTGTCAAATCCCTGCTCCCCTACCGCATCCTGTGGATCGTCGCGATCTACTTCGGCGCAACTGCGGATCTGGGCTTTGTCTGGCTGTTGGCGGATACGCTGAACGCCATGATGGCCATCCCGAACCTGATCGCCCTGGCCCTGTTGAGCCCGATCGTCTTCAAACTGACGAAAGAGTTCTTTGCCTCGGGTGGCAAGTCCGAAGAACCGGGCGGAACACCTGCCGAGTAATACGGCCCCAAAAGAAAACGGGGGGGGCCGCGTCGGCCCCCCGCATTCAAACAGAATTCCATATCTCGAGGAGAGACGTGATGGCCACGAAAATCCTGCTGCCTATTGACCACACTGACGAACGCTCGTGGAAATTGGCCCTGCCGACCGCATTGGAACAAGCAAAGTTCTACGGTGCTGAACTGCATGCGGTTGCCGTCATTCCCGAGATCATCCAGCTGCCGAACCTGCCCGCCAACTATGGCGCCGGTGCCAAAGAGCACGTGCGTAATGCGGTTCAGGCCGTTCTGGATCATGCCAATGCCTCCGACGTTGCAATTCACATCGAAGAAGGCAGCGTCTACCGCGAAATCCTGAAGCTGGCCTACAAGGACGGCTTTGATCTGATCGTCATGGCGTCGACCAAAGGCGATTTCCCGAATTATGAAATTGGCCCGAACCTCGCCCGTGTCGTACGCAACGCGCATTGCACCGTCATGGTCGTTCGTGACCAATCTCGCTGATTGAAAGGTTGAGGAAATGACCGATTTAAAACGCACCCCCTTGTATGACTTGCACGTTGAGTTGGGGGGTAAGCTTGTTGATTTTGCTGGTTGGGAGATGCCTGT
>NZ_JBXWPD010000008.1:0-255345 GCF_059611225.1 Ruegeria sp. CDSA246
CTTGGCGGTTACGATGAGCCAGAAACCCTCTCTTATCAAATCTACTTAAACTGTCCCATTGGTGCTGACGTCAGACACGCGCATCTCGCCGAAAGCCTGAACCAAACAGTCCTCTCCCATCTCGAGCGAACCATTTTCAACATAGCCGAGCGCCAACAACTTGCCGGTTCGATAGCCCATCGAGACCGACGTCAAGTAACCGATGACCCGCCCCTCTCGGATGATCGGGTCGGATGGCAATGGCTCTGGCCCGAGATCGGTGATCTCCAACCCGATAAAGGCCCATGCAGCTTCCTGCATTGCCTGTTCTTCAACGGCCTGTCGACCGGTGAAAGGCTTGGACATGTTCGCGAACCTGGAAAGACCAACATCGAACAGCGTGTATTCAACGCCAAAGTCCGCGCCCCAGCCGTGATACCCCTTTTCGACGCGCATGGCATTAAGCGCGTAAGAACCGAAATTGCAGATGCCATGCGGCTTGCCCGCCGTCCAGATCGCATCGTAAAGGGCCACCAGATCTGACGAGGCGACATGTAGCTCCCAACCCAACTCGCCCACGAAGCTGACCCGCATGGCCGTGACCGGCATACCTGCGATCTCGATTTCGGCCAGGCTCATCCAGGGTGCATTGGCCGCGCTCAGGTCATCGGCAGTGAGGCCCTGCAACAGATCGCGGGATTTCGGACCCATCACCAAAAGCGCGCCATCGCGAGTGCAACCCTTGGTCAAACGAACGTCGGCATCGCCGCAAGCGGTCGCAATCCAGTCGAAGTCTCGATCAACAGCCAGGGTAGGGCCACACAGCAGAAATCTGTCGTCGGCCAAACGGGCAATTGTCGCTTCTGACCATATGTGTCCCTTGGGTGTCAGCATATAGGACAGACGCACCCGACCGACGGGCGGCAGCGTTCCGCAGACTACTTTATCAAGCACCTTGGCCGCGTCGGGCCCATCCAGGGTGAATTTTGTGAAGCCGCCATGGTCCATGATCCCGACTCGATCACGAACCGTTTCGCATTCAATCCGCACGGCATCCTGCCAAGGCTCGTGTCCGAAGCTCAAAGCGCTTGGATCGTTTGTCTTGCCCAGATCGAACCAGAATGCCCGTTCCCAGCCGCCGATTTGTCCCATGACCGCGCCCTGTTCGACAAGTTGCTTATAGAGCGAGGTCTTGTTGAGCGGTCGCCCAGAATCCATAAGACGATGAGGATAGGGGATCGCATATTGCAGGTCATAATGCTCGGACGCGCGTGCCGCTGCATAGTCTTGCGTGGCCCATGACCCGAACCGGCGGGGATCCCAGGCGGACAGATCCCATTCGGTTTCGCCTGTCGTCAGCCATTCGGCCATGGCTTTGCCAATGGCCGCTGAATGCGTGATGCCAATCTGAACGCCTGTCGCATGGTAGAAGTTTCGAACACCTGCGGCGGGCCCTACAAGGGGAAGTGCGTCAGGCGAATAGGGGATCGGGCCATTAACGAAACGCTGGGCACCCGCTTCGGCAAGCAGAGGCACATGGACTGAGGCCGCTTCGAAGACCGCCATCATCCCGTCGATATCATCTGCAAACAACTGATGGTCAAAGTCCTGGGGCACCCCATCTTGCCAGACAGGGCGGCCTTCGTGGGCATAGGACCCGAGTAACAAGGAGTTTCGTTCGCGCCTGAGGTAAAAGCGCATGTCGGGGTCTCGGATCAAAGGAAACGGGTCGGTGTCCTTCCCGAGAACCGCAAGAGGCGATGTCACCATATATTGGTGTTCAAGAGTGACGACGGGCACGTGCAACCCTGCCATTGCCGCAATCCGTCCGCCGCTTGAGCCCGACGCATTTATCACGGTTCCCGCGGCAATGGCGCCAGTCGATGTTTCAACCACCCATTCCCCCGACGCATGCTGTCGCAATCCTGTGAACGGCGTGAACCGATGAACCTTTGCACCCAAGTCACGGGCGTGTTTGGCTAGTGCCTGGGTCAACTGACTGGGATCGATGTCGCCCTCATAGGGATCAAATATCCCACCATGGATTGTATCATCCGCCTGCCAATAAGGATGCATCTCTTCAATCTGCGACGGCGTCAGCATCGACAGTTCAAACCCCGCCGATCGAGACACACCGCACAGGTGTTGGAATAGTTGCATCCGCTCAGGCGTGTGAGCAGGCCAGATAGCGGATGTATGCCGATAGGTGATCGGCGTGACCGGGTCTTTGGCAAGCTCCTTGTAAAGCTGCCAGGCATAGTTTCCGGCGCGCATGCCCAACCACGAGTTAGCGTAGGTGGGAATATTGCCCGCGGCATGCCACGTCGACCCCGCAGCCAGTTCATTCTTTTCAAGCAAAACGGCATCGGTGATGCCTGCCTTAGCCAGATGGTACAGGATGGAAGCACCAACTGCGCCTCCGCCAATGACAACAACCTCTGCATGGCTTTGCATTCAGTGCGACTCCAACAGTCTTCCAAAACCAGTGATCGGATCGGTTATGCCGACGGCGCGCAGCGAATGCCAATAGACCGCCGCATTGCAGGCCACGATTGGCTTGCCGTGGGTGTCTTCCAACGCGCCGATCATGGCCACCACGGGCAGCGCGGTCCCGACCTGAAGGATAACGTCGCAATCCGAGGAAGCGACCTCAGCAAAGACGGACCGGATATCCTCCAACGGAGTTTCTCAGATGGCAGGAAGCGTGGGCGCTTCGGTGCCCTTGATCGCGACCACCTCGAACCCGGCGTTTTCAGTGTTTGCTTTCACCACAGCATCGATTTCAGCGTTGAACGGCGTGACAATGCCAACACGTGTCGCCCCAAGGGCGCGCAACCCCGCATAATCGGCTTGCGAAGCGCCAATCACCGGCACGCCGACCTGCTGTGCGATATCTTCGCACCGCGCCTTCAGTTTGTCCGGCCCACCGAGCCCTGCGTCGGTTGTCAGACCGACGGCGATTGCCGACGGCGCACAGTCCATCAACTTTGCCGCTTCGTCGGGCAGGTCATCCGACACCGCATCGCCCCCCAAACGAAAGCGCTGCATCTGGTTGGTCACACCCTTCGGTCGAAGCAATTCCAACTCCGGCTGGACGACAGTATTCATCGCAGGCGTCATGACGCCAATCACGGCGCGAGGGGCAAGGGTGTCAGCCATTCTCAGTCTCCTTCAGGAATTGCTTCAGTCCGATCATGCCGCCGATATAGATCACGTCGCCGACGGTTTTTTCCATTTCATCAGCGACCCCGGGGGCACAGTCGAAATGGCTTTCCCAGATGGCCAGAGTCTGGCGTGTATGGGTAATCGGAATGAATCGATGCGTGGACACGTACCCGGTCACGGGAAGCGAACTTTCGAGGATGTTATATGTATAGGAATGATCTTTATCGGAATGGGCCAACAAGGTTTCCCGAAACACTGTGCCATCGGCGATGTCCAGCTTTCGGATGGTTCCGGTGGCGGTCGGTGATCCGATCTCCAGGCTAGCACCTACCACGCCCGGATTCCAATGCACTACACCGTCAAAGGCGCGGACAGCCGCCCAGACTCTGTTTATGTCACCGTCGATGAGCATACTTCTGAAAACGTGCATGTCGGCTCCTCTTTAGGGCTGAAGATGGATGGGGTGGCTGGCGCGAATACACGCTTCAGCCTCTGCATCAAGATGCGCCGAAGGTGCTGCTGCCAGAATCTCGGCCACGCGGGCCCTTGCCTGATCCCAGATCGAAAGACGGCCTGCCGCAACCCAGTCATCGACACTTTGGCGATCGGCAAGAGCCGGATAATGATAGTCTGACTTCATGCGCTTGAGCGTTTCGAGTTCCCCCAGATAATGACCGTCCTGGGTGACGACGCGTTCCACCGCGTCCAGATCGAGTGTCTCCACACTCACTTCAATTCCCCTGATGCTGCGCAGGATTGCCCCGCACATGTCGTCGTCGATCACCATCGCTTCGGGGCTGGCCACCATGATCGAGCCCAGCATCCCCACGGAAAGGTTGATCATGTCGGCGCCGCCATGTCCGGCCAGGGCGACGGTGTAGCCTTTTTCATAGCCCGCTTGGGCATCCACCATCTTGGAATCCGTCATACCCGCCGAGACTGTGGATGGTAGGCCGATATGGGCCAGAAGCTGGGCCGCGGCAGCATTGGCGATCGCTGCTTCACCGCTGCCACCGCTCATGGCTCCGGTGCGCAAGTCGGAAATGAAGGGCATCAGCGCATAAATGCACGGGCTACCCGCCTGGATACCGTCAACCACCACTAGGCCAGCGAGCGACTCTGCCAAGCCCTGTGCCAATGCGCCGGCCAAGGTGACCGGACTTGTCGCACCTGCCTGGCCAGCCGAACAAATCTGCGGGATCATGCCTGCTCTCACGGCCTTCTCCAGCATCAGTATTCCTTCGGCGCTATAGGTCAGCGGGGGAACCACATGGACAATCACTGCCATACAAAACGGTCTTTCCCGGAATGCATGTTTGTGGCCGAGCGCTATATCGAACAACTCAACTATCGGGTCGATGTGGTCAGGCTCGCAAAAGCTGATGCCAATTGGTTTCGAAGTGGCTTTGAGGCAGGCAAATGCGGTGTTGATGTCCAGCTCGAACGGGTCGGTCAAATCCCTGGTAACAACGGGCCGTACACCATAGTGGATGTTCGACGATGCATCCAATACGCGCATTAGATCGTAGAGGTCGCTTAGTGAGCTGTCCTTGTAGGCGCCGGTTGCGGCATCCAGAGTCTGAACCGCCGCTCCGCCGGTCCCGATGTGAACCCGGCTGCCGCCGATCTGCAAATCCCTGTCTGCAGTGAACCCCGGTAACGTGATCTTTCTTGGAGCGCGAGACAGTGCATTTCTGATCATCTCATTTGAAAAACAAAGGCGTCAGTCAGGGCGACGCCACGCCCCTGCAGCAATCGCCCGTTCGGTTGCCTCTGCCGGCAAGCCGACCATACCCACTGTCGAAAGAATGTCATAGGCATGCGCTTCGATGGCTGCCAATTCCAAGGACGACAGCGGCCTCAAAGCACCCCCAATCTGAAATGCAGGCAGTGCGCCCGGTTCCAATCCGGTTTCTGATGTCTCTTGTCTTCGCGTGCGTCTAACCATCTACGCCCCTCAACAACACCAATAAAGCGCAATTGTCTTGTGTTGAAAATTCAATAAACCGGCTCAGTTGGTGAACAAAATTCACGAAAGGTCTTTAGCGTTGCTTTGCGCTGTATGAGTCTCATCGCAACAGCTCGGTTTATCTCAAACCAATGAATGCGTCGCTTTTTAAAAAGGGCTTTCCTGTGACGTTTGTGTCCGCGCATACCGCTATGGGTTGTTGCAGCAGATATTGGAGTTCAACATTCTAAATGTCAGCTCCAACCCTAATTGGGCAGGTCAACAATGCCGCCCGAGGTGTGAACGCCGGTTTTCTCGCCGCGCCGCGGTACAACGGCCGATTCCCATGCGGCAAAATATCCGCAGCGAGCGTGCGCAGCGAAAAATCAAAATCACATAATGGGCTCAGTGCAGTCCTTGCCGCCAATAAGACGAATGCCCGTTCTGTACGCAATGGGGACATTCGAACAGTTCCGATGGGAACAGGGACACTTTGATTGTTCCGTTGGTTCTATTAAAAAATTGACAGCTTACTTTTTGGCCAAACTCCATAACTTGCCTGCGATTCAGCTGCAGATTTTTTGTTCAACAAAGATCAGTTGTCTGAAAAAAAACAAATCCTCTATTGACCGCAAATTCGGGATGAAATAGACCCGCTCGAGCTGAGCGGGCGTCGTATACTGGCTATTACCTCAGCCTTCCAAGCTGATGAAGCGGGTTCGATTCCCGCCGCCCGCTCCAAGAATTTTTCTCCGACATATAACCTGCAAAACGACTGTATTTATTCTAATAGTGCATTGAAATAGTTGTTTTAGCAGTGATTAAGATGCTTGCCTTCCAAGCTGATGAAGCGGGTTCGATTCCCGCCGCCCGCTCCAAATCAGCCTATAAATTCTGCGTCAAATGGCCCTTTTATGTGGGGTCATATATTGTGGTTCTTGACCCGGCTTGCCGCGGCCGCCAAGAAGCGAACACTTAAGTGCGAAAAAGACGTAAGGGCCAATTATGGCGAACTCTGCCTCAGCCACGCCCAAGGGCAAACCTGCACCCGGTGCCACGGAAGAGCGTGCTGGATCTCGGAAGATAGGCGTTCTGTCGTCTCTTTGGCCATTTATGAAGCCGTATCGGGCTCTGATGACGGGTGCGGTACTGGCACTGGTGTTGACGGCCAGCATGACGCTAACCCTGCCACTTGCGGTACGCCGAGTAGTCGACAATTTCCGAATTGAAGATGGCGAGCTGCTGGATTGGTACTTTCTGGCGGCACTGGGCATTGCCGCGATTTTGGCGGTGGGAACTGGCATCCGATATGCGCTGGTCACCCGGTTGGGTGAGCGCGTCGTGGCCGATATCCGCAAGGCCGTGTTTAACCGCGTCATAGGAATGAGCCCCGAGTTCTACGAACGGGTCATGACCGGAGAGGTGCTCAGCCGTATCACCACGGACACGACCCTGATTCAGTCTGTGCTGGGATCGTCCGTATCCATTGCCTTGCGCAATATGCTTTTGTTCGCGGGTGGTTTGGTCCTGATGCTGCTGACCTCGGCCAAGCTAACGGGTTTGGTGCTTTTGCTGATCCCGGTGGTGGTGGTGCCGATACTTGTTCTGGGGCGTCGTCTGCGGGTCCTCAGCCGCGAAAATCAGGACTGGATCGCAGCCTCGTCGGGCAACGCAGGCGAGGCACTGAGCGCGGTTCAAACCGTTCAGGCCTTTACACATGAAAAAGCCAGCCGGAAGCAGTTCGGCGATATGACCGAAACCTCTTATGCGGTTTCTCTTCGACGTATACAAACGCGCGCCGTGATGACGGTAATCGTTATCTTCCTTGTATTTTCGGGCATCGTCGGCGTGTTGTGGATGGGGGCAAACGACGTTCGCAACGGCGTGATGACCGAAGGTGTTCTGATCCAGTTCGTGATCTATTCAATCATCATGGCCGGCTCTGTCGCCGCCCTCTCTGAGATTTGGAGCGAGCTGCAACGTGCAGCCGGCGCGACCGAGCGCCTGGTGGAATTGCTGAATGCGCAGGATACCGTGATTGATCCGGACAAGGCAGCATCGCTGCCTACACCTGTTCGGGGCGAGATCCGTTTTGAGGATGTGATCTTCCACTATCCGGCCCGTCCGGATGTTGTGGCCCTGGACCATCTGACCCTGTCGATCCAACCGGGTGAAACCGTGGCTTTCGTTGGTCCATCGGGTGCAGGCAAAACCACAGTGATTCAAATGATCCAGCGGTTCTACGATCCGGATGCAGGTCATGTCAGTCTGGACGGCGTTGACCTGCGTGACCTCGACCGATCCGATTTCCGGCAGCACATGGCATTGGTGCCCCAGGACCCGATCATCTTTGCAGCCTCGGCCCGCGAGAATATTCGGTTCGGGCGTCTGAACGCCTCGGATGCCGAGGTTGAGGCCGCCGCGCGTGCAGCTGCGGCACATGAGTTCATCTCGAAACTGCCCGAAGGCTATGACAGCTTTGTCGGGGAACGCGGCGTTATGCTGTCGGGCGGTCAGAAACAACGCATAGCGATTGCCCGCGCCATCTTGCGTGATGCTCCGGTTCTGCTGCTGGACGAGGCGACTTCGGCCTTGGATGCCGAAAGCGAACGCGCGGTTCAGGGCGCGGTTGACCAGATGCGCGCCGGGCGCACCACACTGATCGTGGCCCACCGTCTGGCGACGGTCAAAAAGGCGGATCGGATCGTTGTGATGGAAGCCGGTCAGATCGTGGCCCAAGGCACGCACGAGGATCTGGTCGTTCAGGATGGCTTGTATGCTCGCCTGGCGCGCCTGCAATTCACCGACGGAGTTGCGGCAGAATAGCCTGACGTTGGGGAAGTCAGTTTTACGCCGCTGCGTAATTCTACAAATTTGGGCGTGGCCCCTCTAACCCGTCGCTTGCACCTGCGGGGTTTTGCTTCCATCTTGTTTTGGAAAAAACCGCGCAAGACGCGGGAGAAAAATAGGGAGGAGTCATATGGCCTTTGTGGGTTTGGAAGACAAGGCGAGAATGGAGCAGGAAATGTCGTGGGGGGATCGGGATGTTCCGGTCACTTTCCACCAGTTGCTGTCACGCACGGCAGGCAAATTTCCGAACAGTAGTGCTGTGAGCTTTCAGCTCATGTCTGGCCCGACAGACAAGGCCGAGACTCTGACGTGGTCGCAACTGCTTGGCAAAGTCAATCAGGCAGCGAACCTGTTCCGGTCTTTGGGTGTCGGTGAGAAAGACGTGGTAGCCTATGTGCTGCCCAACTGCAACGAAACGCTGGTCACCATGATGGGCGGTGCAGTCGCAGGGATCGTGAACCCGATCAACCCGCTACTAGAGCCCGAGCAGATCGCCGCAATCCTGCGCGAAACCGGTGCCAAAGTGGTTGTGACGTTGAAGTCCTTCCCCAAAACGGATGTGGCGCAAAAGGTCGAAGAGGCGGTGCGCCACGCGCCCAACGTCAAAACCATTCTCGAGATTGACCTCAACCGTTATCTGACGCCGCCGAAATCCTGGCTGGTGCCTTTCCTGCGCCCCAAAATGGGCGACAAGGAAAAACTGGCCCATGCGGACTATAAGAACTTCAATAAAGAACTGGCCAAGCAACCAACGACGCTGACTTTCGAAGACAGCAAGGAAGATCGCGTTGCCTGCTATTTCCACACCGGCGGCACGACCGGTATGCCGAAGGTGGCGCAGCACAAATACTCGGGCCTGATCTACAACGGCTGGCTTGGGAGCACGCTGCTGTTTTCCGAAGAAGACGTGATCATGTGCCCGCTGCCGATGTTCCACGTTTTTGCCGTGCACGTGATCATGATGGCCGCTGTGTCGTCAGGCGCCCATGTGGTATTCCCAACGCCTGCGGGATATCGCGGCGACGGTGTTTTCGACAATTTCTGGAAATTGATCGAGCGTTGGAAAGTAACGTTCATCATCACCGTACCCACGGCGATTGCTGCCAAGATGCAGCGACCCGTAGATGCGGACATCTCAAGCGTGAAGACGGCGTTCTCAGGTTCAGCGCCTTTGCCCGTCGAACTGTTCCGCAGGTTCGAAGAAGCGACCGGTGTGACCATCGTAGAAGGCTATGGGCTAACCGAGGCCACCTGTCTGGTGTCCTGCAACCCGGTGGACGGGGAAAAGAAGATTGGCTCGATCGGTATTCCGTTCCCCTATACAGATGTGAAAATCCTGCAGGATGGTCCGGACGGACCAAAGGAATGCGCCGCAGATGAAATTGGTGAGATCTGCATTTCAAACCCGGGCGTTTTCGCCGGTAACACCTATACCGAGGCGGACAAGAACGTAGATCTGTACCACTTCGACAAATACCTGCGCACAGGTGATCTGGGACGCTTTGACGGGGACGGCTACCTGTGGATCACAGGCCGTGCCAAGGACCTGATCATTCGCGGCGGTCACAATATTGACCCGGCCGAGATCGAAGAAGCTCTGCTGGGGCACGATGCTGTCGCGTTTGCCGGTGCCATCGGGCAGCCTGACGCCTATTCGGGCGAGGTGCCATGCGCCTTTGTCGAACTGGTTGATGGGGCCTCGGTCACCGAGAAAGAGCTGATGGAGTATTGCAATGTGCATGTCCATGAACGCGCGGCACAACCCAAGCACATGACCATTCTGGACGAGCTGCCCAAAACTGCCGTCGGTAAGGTCTTTAAGCCTGAGCTCCGCAAACAGGCGATCACGCGTATCTATAACGGCGCGTTGGAAGAGGCTGGTCTTGAGGCACGGGTCATTTCGGTCATCGACGATAAGAAACGCGGACTCGTTGCGCAGCTTGACGCGAAGGGTTCCGCAGAGGACGATGTCAGCAAAGTGCTGGGATCGTTCACCCGGCCGTGGGAGTGGGCTGCCTGACCGGGAGGAAACATGGATTATGAACGTCTGATTGATGAAGAGACTTGGGCGTTCATAAAACGAACGGCTGAAAGCTATCCGGATGATGCGGTCGACCTTACGATCGAGGATCAGCGCCGGGTCTACGACACGATGTGTCGCGACTTTCGCCAACCCCGCCCACAAGGGGTCGAAACACAGGACAGGCAGGCCGATGGTGTGCCTGTCCGCGTTTACAATGCCGGTCACCCGACACGAACCGTCATCTATTTTCATGGTGGCGGTTTTGTTGTTGGCGGATTGGACAGCCACGACGACGTCTGCGCCGAGATTTGCGCGCAAACCGGGTATCGGGTCGTGGCCGTCGACTATCGCCTGTGCCCCGAACACGTACATCCTGCGCAGTTTCAGGACGGCTGGACCGCTACGAACTGGGCCGTGCAGGAATTTGGCGATCCTATTGTCCTTGCGGGTGACAGTGCCGGTGGCAATCTGGCGGCAGCGGTCGCCCAATATGGGCGAGGGCGGTTGGAGAATGTGCTGGGGCAGGTGCTGATCTACCCAGGTTTGGGCGGCGACAGCGCGAACGGGTCGTATATCGAACACGCCCATGCGCCGCTTTTGACGCTGGATGAGATCGTTTTCTACGAAAAGGTACGTTGCGGTGGCACTGTCCCGCAAGATGATCCGACCTTCGCGCCGCTTCACGACACAGATTTCTCGGGTCTTCCGCCGACCGTGGTGGTGACTTCAGATTGTGATCCGCTGCGGGATGATGGCGCCGCTTATTGCGACAAGATTTCCGCCGCCGGAGGCCAGGCGCATTGGATCAACGAGCCGGGCCTCGTTCACGGATATCTGCGCGCGCGGACAAGTGTGAAGCGCGCGGCTGACAGCTTTGAACGGATCTCAGTTGCGATTGAGGCGCTGGGCCAGCAGATCTGGCCCTACGATTAATCCGTTACTTCAGGAAAGACTGTGCCTTCATCGTTTCGGCAATGGGCGCACCCATGCGGTTCAGGATCGTGGGCGCCAGCTGTAGCTGGTCGATCACCGTGTCGACCTCGGGGCCTTCGGCGTCGCCAAAGTAATACAACGCGGTTTCCTGTTGCAGCGGGCTGCGCCCGCCGTGGTGTCCCCGCTCATCCTGTCCGTGATCAGCGGTAACAATCACGTCGTACCCCAGTTGCCGCCAACGCGGGATGAAAGGTGCCAACATCTCGTCAGCTACGAAGCAAGCGTGGTCCATCTCTTCGCAATCGTGGTAAAAACGGTGCCCCATACTGTCCAATGTGCAGGCATGCAGCAGGCCGTAGTCCAGCCCATGACGCAGGCACAGATTGGTCAGAGTGGCATAGAGATCAACGTCGGACGGGGTCATCTGATTGGCTTTGCCATAGCCTGTCATGGTGTGAAAGCGACCGTGGTTGATCGTTTTGCTCTCAGGCTCATCATATTCGATATCGCGGACGTAATCGAACGGGTGGCGGTTGAAGAACTGCGACCAATAGTTGTGGGTGACAGCGCCGGTTACGCCACCAGCATCTCGTACCTGGCTGAAAACGTCCTTGTGGCTCAGGCGGAAGACATTGCCGTTGCCGGTACAGCCGTGTTCCTGCGGTGTCACACCAGTATGGATCGAGGCATAGCAGCTGGCCGACGTGGATGGCAGAACAGCGCGTAGCTTCCAGACCCGCGCCTCACCGCTGTCGACCCAACCTTCAAGGTTACCGAACAACCGTCGGAAATTGCGCCACGGAACACCGTCCAGGATGATGAGGAGTAGTTTGCGGTCCATGTCATTGGCCTTTTGACTAGATATTTCCGGCGACCCTAGGGGATTCGCGATCAGGGGTCTGCCCGTTCGCGCCCCCAATAGCAAAATCCCGACACCTGTCATCGAACAAGCGCCGGGATTTCAATTTTTCACTTACCTGTCACGGAAAGGGCAGGGGTCAGTTTCCGGCGCTTTCCATTTTGCGGTGGGCAACGACCTCTTCCAGCCAACCCAGATGCATCTCGGGGACGGAACTGAGCAGCAGGTCGGTATAGTCGTCGAACGGCGGGCTCAGCACCTCCCTTTTCGACCCATAGCGAACCACGCGGCCCTGATACATCACAGCGATGCTATCGCTGATCGCGCGCACCGTCGCCAGATCGTGGGTGATGAATAGGTACGCCACATCCTCGATCTTCTGAAGGTCCAGCAGCAGTTTCAGGATGCCGTCCGCAACCAGTGGATCAAGTGCCGAGGTGACCTCGTCACAGATGATCATCTTGGGCTTGGCTGCCAGCGACCGCGCGATACAGACACGCTGTTTCTGACCACCTGACAGTTCCGCCGGATAGCGGTCCATGTACTTTTCGCCCAGTTCGATCTCATCCAACAGTTCGACGATCCGCTTGCGTTTTTCGGCACCGCGCATGTTGAAGTAGAACTCCAGCGGGCGTCCGATGATCGTACCAACCGTCTGGCGTGGGTTCATTGCCACGTCAGCCATCTGGTAGATCATCTGCAGCTCGCGCAGGTCTTCACGGCTGCGGCCCTTCAGATCGCCACTAAGCTTGCGGCCAGCAAAGGTGATCTCACCATCGCGCGGCGGCAGCAAGCCTGTGATCACCCGCGCCAGTGTCGACTTGCCCGAACCGGATTCACCGACGACGGCCAGTGTCTGCCCCGGATGAAGCTCGACATTGACGTTGTGTAGCACGTCAAAATTCAAACCCTTGTAGCGCGCGGTAATACCTTCGACGCTCAATACCGATTCCGGTGTGGGTTTTTTCTCTTCGTGCTCGATCGAGCGGACCGAAACCAGCGCCTTGGTATACTCTTCCTGCGGGTTGTTGATGATCTGGTCGGTATTGCCATACTCGACCGTATTGCCCATCCGCAGAACCATGATGTCATCACTGACCTGAGCAACAACGGCGAGGTCATGCGTGATGTAGAGCGCAGCAACGCCAGTATCGCGAATGGCCTCTTTGATCGCCATCAGAACGTCGATCTGAGTGGTCACATCCAGTGCAGTGGTCGGTTCATCAAACACCACCAGATCAGGCTCGGGGCACAGCGCCAGCGCCGTCATGCAACGCTGTAGCTGACCACCCGAGACCTGGTGAGGATAACGATCACCGATATTGTCCGGATCGGGCAGCCCCAGCTTGGCGAACAGTTCACGCGCACGACCTTCGGCCTCTTTACGCGAAAACTTCTTATGTTCGACCGCCGCTTCGACCACCTGATCCATGATCTTCTTGGCCGGGTTAAACGACGCGGCCGCGGATTGCGAGACATAGGCAACCTCGCCCCCACGCAGATTGCGGATATCGCTGTGCGGAGATTTCAGAATGTCGCGCCCGTTGACCCAGACTTCGCCACCGGTCAGTTCGACGCCACCGCGGCCATAAGCCATAGACGCCAGACCGATGGTCGATTTACCGGCACCGGATTCACCGATCAGCCCCAACACCTTGCCGCGTTCGAGGTCAAAGCTGACCCCGTGCACGATTTCGATGTCATGGGGCTTTTCGCCGGGCGGATAGACGGTCGCGCCAATCTTGAGGTTGCGGACCTTGAGTAGGGTATCACTCATCCCCGGCCTCCTTTCAGCGATGTGGTACGGTTCAAAACCCAGTCAGCAACAAGGTTGACCGAGATGGCGAGCGTCGCGATGGCTACAGCGGGGTACAGGGCCGCGCCGATGCCATAGACGATTCCGTCCTTGTTTTCCTTCACGATGCCGCCCCAGTCCGCCAGCGGCGGTTGGACGCCCAGGCCCAGGAACGACAGGGTCGAGATGAACAGGACCATGAAGATGAACCGCAGCCCGAATTCAGCCACCAGAGGCGACAGAGCGTTTGGCAGGATTTCCCGGAAGATGATCCAGCGCCGGCCTTCACCGCGCAGCTTTGCGGCTTCGACATAGTCCATCACGTTGATGTCCACGGCGACCGATCGAGACAGTCGGTAAGGACGTGTGGCGTCCAACAGCCCCATCACAAGGATCAGGATCGGAACGGTAACCGGAACAATCGCCAGGATAACCAGTGCCAGGATCAGCGTTGGGATCGACATGATCAGGTCAACCGTCCGGCTCAGCGCTTGGTCAGCCCAACCACCCAGAACCGCAGCCAAAAGGCCCAGCGAGGTGCCAGTGATAAAGCTGAGGATCGTAGCCATCGCAGCGATAAAGATGGTCGTGCGACCACCATAGATCATACGTGTCAGCAGATCGCGCCCGATATTGTCCGTGCCCAGCAGATGCTCGGCGCTTGACGGTTCCCACACATCACCGACCACTTCGGCCATTCCGTAAGGGGCGATCAGTGGGGCTGCGATCGCTATGAAAAAGTACAGTCCGGTGAAAAACAGACCGACGGCGGCCGAAATAGGAATGTTCTTCATCATTTCGGATGCCTCAGTCTTGGGTTGGCAAGGATAGACACAATATCGGCAACCATGTTGAGCCCGATATAGACCGCGGCAAAGACGACGCCGCAGGCCAGAACGACTGGCACGTCACGCTTGGTCACCGAATCCACCAGATATTGCCCCATGCCGGGATATACGAACACCACTTCGACAACGACGACGCCCACAACCAGATAGGCCAGGTTCAGCATCACAACGTTGACAATAGGGGAAATCGCGTTGGGAAACGCGTGGCGCGCAATGACCTGAAAATTCGAGAGGCCTTTCAGTTCAGCCGTTTCGATATAGGCCGACTGCATCAGGTTCAAGATCGCAGCGCGGGTCATTCGCATCATCTGCGCCAGAACCACCAGTGTCAGAACGAAGGCAGGCAAGGCGATGGCATTGAGCTTTTGCCCGAAGGACATTGTATCGTTGATCATTGCGAGTGAGGAGAACCAGCCCAGTTTCACCGAGACGAAGTAGATCACCACGTAACCGATCAGGAATTCCGGGATCGAAACCGTTGTCAGGGTGATTGCAGAAATCAGTTTGTCAGGCCAGCGGTTGCGGTACCGAACGGCCAGAAGGCCTAGAAAGATAGCAAGCGGCACGGAAACGACGGCTGCAGCACATGCCAGGAACAGGGTGTTCCCCAAGCGCTTTCCGATGCTTTCTGCGATGTCGAGTTTGTTGGTCAAAGACTGACCCAGATCGCCCTGCAGGATGCCGCCCAGCCATTCGAAATATCGGGTTAGAGCGGGACGGTTGAGGCCCATTTCCTCGCGTAGGTTTGCCAGCGCCTCGGGGGTTGCGGATTGGCCAAGGACCGCTTGCGCAGCGTCCCCAGGCAGGGCTTCGGTGAGGCCGAAAATCAGAGCCGATGCACCGAAGAGAAGCAGGAGTCCCAGCGCAAGGCGCTGGGAAACCAGTTTGATGATAGGATGCATTATCCGTGGGCCCTATCAGGCGAACCACATCTTGCGTGACATGTTGCCATTCATCATCTCTTGGGTTGGGTCGCTTTCCCAACCTTCGAGCTGATTGGTGACGCCTTCGACAAAATCGTTGAACATCGGGCAGATCAGACCGCCCTGGTCGCGGACCATCATGCCCATTTTGCTGTAGATGTCCTTGCGTTTGTCGTTGTCCAGTTCGGCCCGTGCTGCAAACAGCATTTCGTCGAACTCTGGCACCTTGAAGCGGGTGTCGTTCCAGTCGGCAGTCGACAGATACGCTGTCGCGTACATCTGATCCTGCACCGGACGGCCACCCCAATAGGATGCGCAGAACGGCTGAACGTTCCAGACCTCGGACCAATAGCCATCGTTGGGCTCGCGCTTGATTTCCAGCGGGATACCGGCCTGAGCCGCGCTTTGCTGGAACAGGGCCGCTGCGTCAACGGCACCCGGGAAGGCGCCATCTGCAACACGCAGGATGATCGGCGAACCGTCATGGCCCGACTTCGCATAGTGTTCTGCCGCCTTTTCAAGGCTGAAGTCGCGTTGCGGGATAGAGCCGTCAAACAGCGGGTATGCCGCATTGATCGGCATGTCGTTGCCAATTGTGCCGTAGCCGCGCAGAACCTTGTCGACCAAGTCCTGACGGTTGATTGCGTGTTTCAGCGCCAGCCGCAGTTCGTTGTTGTCGAACGGCGCGGTGTCGCAATGCATGATGAACAC
The DNA here is from genome assembly GCF_059611225.1 of Ruegeria sp. CDSA246. Classification (NCBI taxonomy): domain Bacteria; kingdom Pseudomonadati; phylum Pseudomonadota; class Alphaproteobacteria; order Rhodobacterales; family Roseobacteraceae; genus Ruegeria; species Ruegeria sp. CDSA246. Next base: position 16,035 of record NZ_JBXWPD010000008.1, read on the forward strand.
ATAATGTCCACGGCCGGCGGTCGAGTGGACCGTCAAGTTCGGGGCGCGGCCCAGCAGATCGGCAACCTTTGGTTCGACGCGGTTGATCGCATGAACCTGACCGGATTGCAGAGCAGCCGTACGGGCAGTCGCATCGTTGATGACAATTACTTCGACGCTGTCGAAATTGCCGAAATCGGGGTTCCAGTGGTTGGCGAACTTCTTGAACACGTGGCGTACGCCGGGCTCGTCGACTTCCAACTGGTATGGTCCGGTGCCAATGCCCGCACCTGGGTTTTCCATTCCACCATCAGGCTGAATGATCAGGTGATAGTCGGCCATCAGATAAGGCAAGTCGGCATTTGGCTCGGTCAGTGTGACCTGGAAATTGTCGCCATCGGCCTTCATTGACTCGATGCCCTTCATGATACCCAGGGCACCGGACTTGGAGTCTTCGTTCGAGTGGCGCTCCATGGTTTTCAGCACGTCTTCGCTGGTCATGGTCTTGCCGTTGTGGAATTCGACGCCCTGACGCAGTTTGAACGTCCAAACTTTGGCGTCCGCGCTGCCTTCGACGGCTTCAGCCAGGCGCGGCTCGATCGACCCGTCGGGCGCAACTTCCACAAGCTGGTCGCCGAATTGTTTGCCGTTCTGGAACGGCACCGAGCTGGCATAGGTCGCCGGATCCAGCGAATTGGTGGATTCGCCGCCCTGCAGGCCAAATTTCAGGTCGCCGCCCTTCTTTGGTCCTGCCGCGCGCGCAGCGTCAGCGAACATGGTGCTGGCCATCGCCGCCGACACACCCAGAGCCGCCGCTTTCCCCATGAATTCGCGACGGGTCAGTTTGCCCGCAGTGACCTGACCGGCCATGTGAGTGAGTTGTTCGTTCATTTAGTGGTCTCCCAGTTGAATGGATTTCAGCCCTTGATGGGCTTTTTATTGACGCATGAGTCAAGTTAGGCGCATTTCGGTCTACCGAGCAAGGACAAATGTCTGCCCTTTGGTCGCCAAAATATCACATCTGGTTGCGTGGAACGGCGTCCTCCGTTTGTTTCGAAAATACCAAAGTTTCGTTTTCAAAGGCACTTATCTGCGCCTTGAGAAAAAAGCTCTCGCGATCCGACCACATTTCGCAGGATGTTTCGGTCCGCAGGTTTATCCCGTCCCGACTGATCTCTTGTGACCAGCGGCACTGCCCGTGCGCGGATAGTGGGTCGTCGGGATGGATAGTCCAGCGTTCATCGGCTGTGCCACCATACGTTAGCCCGTGGTGATTGTCGGTCACACGACCAAAATCATCTTCGATAATCAGGCTGGTTTCACCTGAATTCATGTCAGTTTCCACCCGACGAGAATTGCTGCTGTCCCGCAGGAACGTCACGTCAATTGGGGTTTCAGAGTCGGGTTGTTGAAACACATGTTCATCATCACCTGCGGTCGGCCGGATCGGGATCGTAATCGTACCACCTGTCAGGTGCAGTTCGACGGGTTCGGGTGAGGGCCAGATTAGCGGCCAATACGCGCTGGACACAGCCACCCGCACGCGATGTCCTTTGGGAACGCGATAGGCGATGTGATCCAGGTCCAATGAGATTTCGTAGGGCGCTCCGGGCGTCAACGGAGTTGGTTGCGCGTGGCTGTCACGGTGCGACAGATTCAGAACGCCATACGTAATCCGGGTCGAAGCTCCGTCCGGGTGGATGTGGTTCAACCGCACGGCAATCTGTGCTTGCGGGCGGTCGGCGCTGACATTCAGGCAAATGCGCGGTGCACCGACTATATCCAGGTCTTCCGACAAAGGCGGCCCATCGAAACAGGCGGACACCGCATCATCGGTGCGCTGATCACCGGGCATGTCGGGGCCCAGCCAAATGGCGCAATACTCACCGCCGTCCATGCCACAGGTTTGAGGCGAACGAACCCGGGTATCCAACGGTTCATCTTGACCAAGTCCAGCGTTGGACAGGCTCAAGGTCAGGTTGGACAGATGTGAGGTTGCGCCGGTCTGTTCGCTGATCCAGCGCCCCGGTCTGTCGTTGTACCATCGATGTGGACGGACCCCGTCCATCAGATACGCTCGGTAGTCGGGGTCGGTTTCAACTCCGCTATCCAGACCTTTCAGCCAATGATCCCACCAACGCAGTGCCTCTTGAAGAAAACCGATCCTCGGTTCGGGCACCGCGAAATGCGGGTATTTGTGCACCCATGGCCCCACGATTCCCTTGACCGGAGCGTTAAGCTGTTCGACCAGCAGCGGCACGGTATTCTTGTACGCGTCCCCCCAACCGCCTATGGCCAAAGTCGCCGCGCGGATCGCGCTGAAATCCTCGCAGACAGAGCCATGCTGCCAATAGGCGTCGCGCGTCTGGTGGCGCAGCCAGGTCGAGGGCAGGAACGTTTGGTTTTCCAAACGCTTAAGCCACAACTCGCGCCAGTTGGGGCGCAGCGCAGGATCCGGTGCGCGGGATGAGTACGACCACATGGTCGCGCCCCAACCCAGGTTTTCATTTAGCAAGCATCCGCCCTTGTAATGGATGTCGTCTGCGTAACGATCTGCGGTTGAACACAGGGAGATAATTGCTTTCAGCGGCGCGGGTTGAAGGGCGGCAACCTGAAGCGCGTTGAACCCGCCCCAGCTGATTCCCATCATCCCAACGGTACCCGAACACCACGGCTGATCCGCCAGCCATTGAATTGTGGAAACGGCATCATCCAGCTCTTGCTGAGTGTATTCGTCTTCCATCAACCCTTCGCTGTCTCCATTGCCGCGCATGTCCACACGAATGCAAGCATAGCCGCGTTTGGCAAACCAAGGATGGGTCAGGGCATCACGCGTCGCCGTACCGTCACGCTTGCGATAGGGAAGAAACTCCAAAATGGCCGGAACGGGGTTGCTGTCTGCATCTACCGGACGCCAGACTCGTGCTGACAGGCGACACCCGTCGGGCATCACTATGCCGACATCCGGTAAGTCTTCGATATCGCATAGCGAATTGAGCGAGCGCGTCATTGTGGAAGTGTCACGGTCTTTTGCGTTTCCCGGTGTTTGAAAATCGTCAATTCATCGCCTGATTGCGACAACAAGGTCCATCACGTTTGTTCCGGTCGGACCCGTCACCAACAAAGCGCCGGCGGCGTCCAGAAAACTGCCGCTATCTGCATTCTGCAGGGCATGCTCAGCACCGTCGCCCCAGGTCGTGCCATCAACCACCGCTCCGGCGGCATTGGTCGGGCCATCGGTTCCATCTGTTCCGCCAACGACCAGCGTCAGACCCGAGGTCCCGGTTATTTCACGGGCCAGCGCCAGAGCCAGCGCCTGATTACGCCCGCCGCGGCCCGGCTGATCTGGTAACACAACCGTAGGCTCACCGCCGAACACCATGACACCCGGGGGCATATCCCTCAGGCGTTGTCCCAGTTGGGAAGCGACGTGCAAGAAGTCGTCGTGCAGGCATTCTTCATTGGCCAATACTTGCAGGCTTTCACGACGCGCCAAATCTGCTGCCGCAGAACGCGCATGAGCGTTCGACGCAACAATCTGGGTCACGGCGTTAAATTCGTAAGTTTCGGGCAAGGCACCGATCCCCGATCCGATGACATTCAGATCATCCCCGGGAACGTCCGAGATTGCCAGAACGGTGGCTTTTGCCCCTTTGAAATGGGCCAGCAGCCCACCGCCCTTTATCCGGGACAGCTTGCGACGCTCGGCATTCATTGCGGTGATATCCATCCCTTCGGACAGCAGCCTGCCGTTCAGCTGCTCCAGATCACTCAAAGTGTTTCCCGGCAGCAAATCCTCAGCCAGGGATGAGGCTCCGCCCGAAACCAGAAGCAGCACATGAGAATTGGGTGCCATAGCCTCGATCGCGGCCCGCAGGGCGCGACCGCCCTCAAGGCTGCGCGCGTCCGGAACGGGGTGTGAGGCCTCGATCAGCTGAACATGTTCCGGCAGACCGCGTCCGTGATCATCCTTGGTGACAACCAGCGTTGGACGCGGGCCGAAATGTTCCAATGCCGCGCTGGCCATTGCTGCGGCTGCCTTGCCGACTGCCAAGATCTGGTCGGGCGTTGGAACCCCATCCAGAACAGCTTTGGTGGCCCTTATTCCGTCAACCGCATCAACGCCAGCCTGCCAAATGCGAATTGCCTGTTGCCTCTGATCCATCAGCTTTCCATCCAAATCGTGACTGGTCCGTCATTAACCAGCTCTACCGCCATGTCGGCACCGAATTGCCCGGTTTCGACGGCCACACCATGCGCCTGCAACCGCCGCGCAAACTCTTCATACAGGTGCTGCCCCTCATCCGGGGCCGCAGCCTCGGAAAACCCTGGCCTGTTCCCGCGCGACGTGTCGGCGGCCAGCGTAAACTGGCTGATCACCAGAGCCGAGCCACCCACATCAACGACAGAGCGGTTCATCTTGCCGTTTTCATCTTTGAAAATGCGCAACTTTGATACTTTGGCCGCAAGCTGCCCGGCCTTTTGTTCATCATCGCCTTTCATCGCACAGACCAGGATCATCAACCCAGGGCCAGACTGTCCGATCGTTTGTCCATCAACCGAGACCTTGGCCCGGGAAACCCTTTGTAGCAGTGCGCGCAAATCCGTTCTCCGTTTGTTGGCGTGGTTATTCAACCCAGCGTGCGATCTCGTCCAGACCGGCACGGCTGGTTCGAAACCCGTTTGCAGGGTGGTCTGTATCGGAATAGCCGAAAGAGATTGCGCACAAGATCAAGCGGTCATCGGGGATACCAAAGTATCGGTGCAGGAACTGACCATAGCTGGCCACCGCGGCCTGAGGGATTGTGGCCACCCCCAGCGCTTGGGCGGCGAGGGTGAAGGCCATGACAAAACCACCGCAGTCCATCGCTCCGTAAGGACCAAGGTCCGCAGGGCTTGAGATGATCGCGCAATGCGGCGCGCCGAAAAGTGCAAAGTTTTCCTTCATTTGCTGGGCTGAACCTGCACGGTCCCCGCGCTGTACGCCGACGGCTTCGTATAATGCCCAGCCGCATTCACGGCGGCGTTCCTGATATATACCGGTATACGCCGTCGGGAACGGCAGGTCGGGTTCCGGTGCGCCGGTTGTGACTTCGTTTTGCAGCGCTTCTCGAAAAGCGTCAGTGTCGGCGCCACTGGTGATCACGATGTTCCAGGGCTGCGCATTGCACCAGCTGGGGGCACGTGACGCACAGGTCAGAATCTGTTCGATCTGGTCCTTGGGAACGGTTTCAGGTCGGAACGCCCGGCAAGAGTGCCGCTCGGCCAGTAGTTGATCCAGATCGGATAGCGTCACACTGCTCTCCCCTTCGTGCAGACGAGGCGCAGGATGGCGTCAGGCTCAGCGATGTTCAAGCGGTTAAACCGCCAAAATTGCACGCGAACGCGACGCGGTTCTATTGCTGACCCGTTGCCATCATGTACCCAACACCCGCCGCGACCAGCAGGCCGAGGACAACAGCGATCGTGATCTTGATGGCTGACCACGGGCGTTCACCCTGAACGCGCCCCGTTCTGCCATTCACAACGAAACGATAGGTCTGCCCCCGGTATTTGTACGCGGCCAGCCAGACGGGCAGTAATATGTGCTTGAAGGTCACATTCCGCACGTCAGTGTCGATTGCGTGAATGCGCTGTCGGTCGCCACCGATATCGAACCGAACATCCCGTTCGATCACGCGGGCCATATGCGCGCGGGCTTCAGTGTAACCATCCTGCAGTTCGACAGTATATGCTTCTGCCCGGAAACCGGCCAGATACTCGGGCTGATAAGGTTCAAGCGCCGGTAGATCCCAAGGCTCAAGCGCGTCAGTATACGTTTTGGGCAAGGACTGGGACGCCAGCACCAGAACATCGTCAAAGAACCGAGCAACCAGGCCGGATTTTGGGGACCAACGCACTTTTGCGACCTGTTGTTGCACGCGCTTGCCGTCACGCATGACGGTCCGGGTTTCGTAGTACACCGTTCCGCGTTCACCGCGATAAGCTGACTTGGTATCTGCGTCGAATGTCCAGTAGGGGACGTAAATCCCCTGCATCTTGCGGCCTTTGCGGGCATAGTCCTTCAACCCGTTGGGTGCGAACCACAACTTGCCAAGCCAGCTCGACATCGCCTTATGAGCCGACCGTTCATCCAGAGCAAAGGGCAACACGCCTTTTGGCTTGATATGCCGGTTAACTCCCGTCTCCGTGACTACCGGAGTGGCACAGAACGGGCATTCGGCCGCATGGGTGTTCGGGTCAAACTCAACCTGAGCTGCGCAGTTCGGGCAGGACAGAACCCGCGTTTCCTCGATTTCTGCTTCCGGCAGCTTGTTCGCCAGCGCCGCGTTGAAATCCAGCTCTTTCAGGCTGGCACCGCCCCACGGTCCGGCACCTATGGATTCCGAATGCCCGCAATGATCGCAGGTCAGGGTCCCGTCGCCCGGATTGAACCGATAGTCCGAGCCGCATTGCTCGCAGGGAAAGCGGTGTTCGTCTGTCATGGGTGAACCTTGATTGGAGGGGGGTATTTTCCGGGCCCGATAATCAGGCGCACGATCAACGCAGCGAGGACGCAGATCAGAATAAACTGGAAAGAGTTCTCGGCGAGCCGCCACCAGCCATAATCAGTCAAAATGCCGTTTTCTTCGATTGTTCCGTTAGCGTCGCCAAACCCAAACCTAGTGTCGGGGTTCTGTGACTTTCGCCAACCACGGTAGCGGCTTATGGCAACCCAAACGGCTACAAGGCCAAACCCAATTCCCGCGCCCCAGAAAGCAGCGCGGACATAGCTAACGGTGCGCCGCATCAAGATGCGCAAAAACGGTTTGACCACTAGCCAACAGATGAAAAGAGAAATTGGCAGGCCAAACAACGCGTACCAGAAAACAAGGGACAGCGAGTTCAGATCAAATCCATTTCGATACGCGTAGGAGAAAACCGGAACGCCAATAACTCCTGCCCATCCCAGAAGCGCGGACATTTTGACCGCGCACGCGATATCGCGTTGGGAATAAGGAGCTGTCTTACCGGCGTCAGCCACAAGGTTAGCTTCCCGGCGGTGGTGGTGGCAATATCGTGAACAGTTGCGCCAGTTCCTGCACGTCACCGGCCTTTTTCCATCCGTCCTGACCGGCGGTCCAGACATGGGTGTCACGGGTGATATCACCGTCGGTCGCCATGCGGCCCATCTTGGCCTTGGAAAACGGCCCGGTGGTCTGCCCGTCTACCGCGATATGCCAGACATGCTCGACCGGCGGAGGAGGTGGCGGTGCCGCATGCGCCGCCGGTTGCGGCGCAGCGGGGGCGGAACCGCCCCACGGGCCGCTTGGTTGACCCGCTGCCATGTTTGCCATCTGGTTGGCCATCGCCATGCCCATACCCATGCCTAGGCCTGCACCCATGCCGCCGCCCTGACCGGGGTTGTTGGCTGCTGCGGTCATCGCTTCGGCGGCGGAATACTGGGTGAACTTGCCCAGATCGCCTGCCAATCCCATCGACGTCCGCTTGTCCAACGCAGCCTCGACCGCAGGCGGTAGCGAGATGTTTTCGATGTAGAACTCGGGCATCTCAAGCCCGTACCCTTCCAGCACGGGCGACACCTCGGCGGCGATAAGTTTACCCAGATCGGCGGTGTTGGCGGCCATGTCCAGCACCGGAATGCCCGATCCTGCGATTACGCGGCTGAACTCCTGCACGATAATGTTACGGATCTGAAAGCTGATCTCATCCATGGTGAATTCACCATCGGTGCCGACGATTTCAATCAGGAACTTCGCGGGGTCCTTGACCCGGACCGTGTATGTGCCAAAGGCGCGGATACGGGTCGGTCCGAACTCCGGATCGCGCAGCATGATCGGGTTCTTGGTGCCCCATTTCAGATCATTGAAACGCGTCGTGTTGACGAAATAGATCTCGGATTTGAAGGGCGACTGAAATCCGTGATCCCAATGCTGCAGCGTCGTCAGGATCGGCATGTTGTTGGTCTCAAGCATGTAGAGGCCGGGCGTGAATACATCTGCCAATTGCCCTTCGTGCACGAACACCGCTGCCTGTCCTTCGCGCACCGTCAGTTTGGCGCCGTACTTGATGGCATGTCCTTCACGCTCGAACCGCCAAACCATGGTGTCGCGGGTGTCGTCGACCCAGTGAATGACGTCGATAAATTCTCCGGTCAGAAAATCGAAAATACCCATTGGGGTCTCCTTTCCTTGGGCTCAGAGCTGCTGGCCCATCAATTCGCGAGCAATAATCCGGACCACCGGGCGGGCGTCTTCAGCCGTAACACCGGGTTCAAGGCGCGGGTCATAAAGCATTGTCAGAAGTTTCTCGTCATGGCTGGTCAACAGCGCAAACTCGTCATTGTCGTTGAAAATCGAAGGCCGTGCCGCTGGGCTGTCATTGGACAATCCAAGCCCCTGCGCAATTTCCTCGTGGATGCAACTGCGCCGGGTCAGGTCCGGCAGTTCAGCCCGGATGAGAGTGACAGCCCGCACAAATTTATACGGTGAGGTATAGGTAGGAGACGCAAAAACAAGACAGTCAATATTGGCGCGCGGGTTTGCAACCAAATCCAGTGAAGGCGTGCTGATGCCCGGAATCAGCTGTTTCAGGCGTTTCACCACATAGGCGCTGTCATCCTTGCCTGCAAAGAAGACATGGAAGTTTGCCTTGCGATTGACGACCGAGATCGGGTGATCCGTCAATTTACTCAGCCGCTCCGCGAACGCCTCGACGTCAGCCGCGTCTTTTTTGCGTATCTCGGGTGCCACGGACGGGGCGAACTCGGTCTGAATCCGCACAGGTCCTGCCCACCGGCTAAGTTGCCCGTCCGTTCGCCGAATGCGCGTGGTTACAGCGTGATCGGGGTATTCGCTGTAAAAGGCAATAGCCTCGAAATTGCGGGCCAGATCATCGGCATCATACGGTGTGTCGGGACCACCTCCATCCACGCGCAACATGTCGCGGGTGAGCAGGTCACGTTCGACCCGCTGATAGAACCGGGCCAGATCCTGACTTGCCGCAGACGGGGGAACATAAGCATTAGGTGCCGGTGCAGGTGCAACCGGGCGCGGTTGCGGCACGACGGACGACGTCAGCGCCTCATCGCAATTGGCCAGCGCCAACAGCGCCACCATACCCAACAGAGGTTTCAGATATCCAGGCACTTGCACGTCCAGCCTGCCTTTAGCTCGAAACCGCAGTTCCAGCGTTGTCGCCGACGCCGTCTTTGCGCGCCTTCGCAGAGGCAAGGGTGTCGCGCAGCTCGGTTTCCATTTTCTGCAGTTCCTGCTCGGCTGCGGCGCGCTTGGCCTTGCCTTCGTCAGCAATTGCAAGACTTTCGTTGATCGTACCGATCAGGTCAGCATTGGCTTGCTTGACCGCCTCGATATCAAACACACCGCGTTCCATTTCCTCGCGGATCATCTTGTTCGACTCACGCAGGTTCGCCGCGTTCGAGGTCAGCAGCTCATTCGTCAGGTCATTCGCATCGCGCACGGCCGCGGCCGCCTCGGCGCTACGCTGGATGGTGACGGCCTGCGCCAGTTGCGTTTCCCACAGCGGCACGGTGTTGACGAGGGTCGAGTTGATCTTGGTCACCAGCGACTTGTCATTTTCCTGAACCAACCGGATCGAGGGCAGCGATTGCATCGTCACCTGTCGCGTCAGCTTCAGGTCGTGAACACGCCGTTCCAGATCATCCCGCGCTGCGCGCAGGTCACGCAGCTCTTGCGCCTTCATGACTTGTTGGTCTTCGGGCACGGCCTGAACTTCGGCTTCTTTTTCGGGGATGTTCTGGCTGTCCAGCTCGGTCAGTTTTTCTTCGCCTGCTGCGATATACAGCGCAAGCTCGTCATAAAAGCCCAGCGTCTTTTCATACAACAGGTCCAGTGACTTGATGTCTTTCAGCAGCGTATGTTCGTGGCCCAGCAAGTCGTCGGTGATCCTGTCGATCTGCCCCTGAACATCTTCAAACTTGGCGGTAAACTGGGCGAAAGGCGCAGCCTTGCCCAACAGCTTTTCCCACCAGCTGCGTTCGCGCCGGACGTCCAGCTCACTGACTGAAAACCCGCGGATCGTCGTGACGATATTGCGCAGGCTATCCCCGGCGGGCCCGACATCCTTGTTGCGGACATCCGCCAGCATGGCCTGGCTGATTTCCTGCAATTCCGCCTGGGCAGACGACCCGAACGCGACGATGGAATTGGTGTTATCCATGTCGATCTCATCCATGCGCTTGCGGATTTCGGCGCTGACAGGTTCGTCGGCCTCCTCAAGCAAGACGATTTCGGCGGTCGGGTCGGGCAGGGTGACAGCGGTCACTTCCTGCACCAGCGTTTCAGCCTCGACCGCCTTGTTCTTGATGTCATCGGACATGGGGTAATCCTCTCTCAAATTGTGGCCGGTCAGTCCAACCGGACGCCTTCGCGTTGCAGCCTTTCGCGCAACACATCAATTTCAACCGTCAGATCACTGCGGTCGTCCAAAAGCAACTTGCGGGTACGCGCCGCGAAATTTTGTTCAAGATCATCCAGGAGGGACGAATAATCCTCCAGCGCCTGCGCATCGCGGGTGCGGGCATAAACGTCAGCAAATTTGACCGTCGCGTCACGCGCGCCCTTTAAGTAAACGGTCAGGTATTTTCGCGCACCGGCCAGATCGCGAGGGTCTTCCTCGACCGTGCGGAACAGGTCGCGGGCGGTATCCTGAAAACGTTCAACCCGGGCTTCGATCCTGCGGTCGCCTGCGCGTTTGATGGCGTCGGTCATCTCGGACAGATGTGTTTCAGCACCTTCCACGACGCGGGCAACGCGGTCTTGCTGGAAAGTGTCGATGCCTTCCATCCCTTTGTCAGTCATCGGATCAATTCCGAAAGAGACAGAGTGTAGGACGCTGGCCATCAAACCGAACAGAATCGGGGCGATCAGGCTGGTCTCAGACGCTGCGGCTGCATCCAGATATTCGGTGCGATAAGCAGCCAATCCGACGCCAAGTCCGGTCAGCAGGCTGGAGAATACCTTTCTGGGAAACGCCGGGCGACGGGCTGTGCGGCGAGCGTTGTAGGCGGATTCGGCCCGCAACCCTTCGCGCAGCAGAAATGCTGCAGCTGTCAAAAGACCCGCTGCGATCAGGCCGATCGTCAATCCGACGGCCCCATCGTTCAGCGACAGAAAAACCAAGGGAACAGCCGGAAGAAACAACAGGTTAGCGCGCGCCCCGGCCGGTTCGACCCGAGCGACGTCAAACTGTCCGCGCCGAGGTTGATTCGGAGACGAGGAGTCGTCCTGTGGGCTGAATTTCCCGCCATACCGTTTGGCCATGTGCTTACAAGCCTCCCAACACGCCGGTGCAGACGCCGAACATCAGCATCAACAACACGACATAGGCCAGTTTTTGCACTCCGGTCCCGGACATGGCGCCCCCCAAAAATGTCCCTTGGGGAAATCTAGGCCATGAGAGACCGTGGCGCTAGGGGGAAGGTTGCCTAACCTGCGTCACTTGCGAGGTTTCTTGCCGATCGGGGGCCGATTTCGCTGTGGGCGAGCGGGTCGTTTGGCCGGTGCTTCGGGCTCGGCTTCCAACCCCAGTTGATCGCGCATGACCCGTCGGCGGATCTCTTCGACTTCGCCGGGTTTCAGGCTTCCCAGCTGGAAGGGGCCGTAGGACACTCGCAGCAGCCGGTTCACCGCAAAACCGATATCTTCTATCGCACGCCGAATTTCACGGTTCTTGCCTTCGCGCAGACCGATTGTCAGCCAGGCATTCGCGCCTTGTTGACGGTCCAGCGTGACGTCCATCGGCAAAAAGCGTTCCCCGTCGATCACAAGCCCCTTACGAAGCGGTGCAAAATCCTCGTCCTTGGGGCGGCCATTCACCCGCACGCGGTATTTGCGTAGCCATCCGGTCGAGGGCAGTTCCAGCTTGCGCTTGATGCCGCCATCATTGGTCAACAGCAGCAACCCTTCCGAGTTCAGGTCCAACCGCCCGACACTCATGACCCGGGGCATATCCTCGGGCAGTTTGTCAAAAATGGTCGCGCGTCCTTTTTCGTCACGTGTCGTTGTCACCAGACCCGAAGGTTTGTGGTACAGCCACAGGCGCGAAGGTTCCGGTTCCGACACCGGTTTGCCATCGACGTTGATCTTGTCTTTGGCTGTGACGTTCAGCGCGGGGCTGTCGATTGTCTTGCCGTTTACACTCACACGACCCGCTTCGATCATGCGTTCGGCTTCACGGCGCGAGGCAACGCCTGCGCGGGCAAGGACTTTGGCGATCCGGTCGCCTGGAGGAGGGGTTTTGGTCATCTGCAGCCCATAGCGCATCCCGGCCGCTTGCGAAAGACAGGTTTCTGTTGCAGTCAGAGGCATGGTGTTCAGATCGCACATGGATAAGGCGCTGGTTGAAGCGCGCGCTGCGGCGGATCGCGGCGAGGTGCCCGTGGGCGCTGTTATTGCCGGCCCCGATGGCGTGATCGTGGCCTCTGCGGGCAACCGAACACGAGAGCTGAACGATCCCACCGCCCATGCCGAGATACTGGCCCTGCGTGCTGCATGCGCCGCAGCCGGATCCGAACGTCTGCCCGATCACGATCTCTATGTGACGCTAGAGCCTTGCACGATGTGCGCGGCGGCATTGGCGGCGGCGCGTATCCGGCGCATCTATTACGGGGCTGCCGATCCGAAATCTGGCGGCGTTGACCATGGCGCGCGGGTTTTCACCCATACACAAGCGCACCACGTGCCAGAGGTTTACGACGGCATCCGAGGGCAGGAGGCCGCCGAGCTTCTGAAAGAGTTCTTCGCCGCACGGCGTTGACCCTAAATGGTAATGGCCTTCATCACCTCGAGTTCGATGACATCGACCCCCGGCAACCCATCGACCAGCGCCTGAGCTGATTGTTCGAGGATCGGGAAGGTCTTGTAATGGCAAGGAATCACGGTCTTGAAATTGAAATACCGCTTGGCCGCATACGCCGCGCCCTTCATGTCCATCGTGAAATGACCGCCTGCCGACAGGATGCCGATATCGGGTTTGTAGTAATCCCCCATCCAATCCATATCGGCCATGATATCTGTATCGCCAGAGACATACAGCATGCGCCCTTCCGAGGCGATCATGAACCCGACCTCGCTGCCGCCGGTGCGCAACCCGTCGGGCGTGGAAAAGGTTGAACTGTGCGAGGCCGGAACCATTGACACTTTGACGCCGTTCAGGTTCACGGTGCCACCTTTGTTGTAGCCGATAGTTTCCAGCCCTTCGGACTCGCTCCAAAACCCCATCAGGTCGTATTGTCCGACCACGGGGACGTTCAGGTGCTTGGCCAGCGATACGACATCGGCGACGTGATCGAAATGTGTATGCGTAAGAAGGATATGAGTCGCCCCATTTAGCGCGTCATCATGCTGTTCCTCGGACAAGACCGGGTTGCCAGTCAGCCAGGGGTCGATCAGCAGAACCTGCCCGCCGGTTTCGATGCGGAAACTGCCGAGTCCCAGCCAAATGATGTTCATGAATTCATCCTCCCAAAACAAACTGTTGGCATTAACTTAGCATCGGCTATGTAAAAGTTCATGGACTGGTTTCAGGAAATTGATGGCTATTGCGAGCGCTTGTCGCCCGCCTATTGGGCCGAGCCGATAAACGCGGTGACAAACGCGGCGTTTCTGATTGCGGCTTTTGTCATGTGGCGGCGCGTGCGCGGGCAGGGGATGCCGCTGGCGATGCTGTTGGTGGCCATTCTGACTGCCATCGGGCTTGGCAGCTACCTGTTCCATACGCACGCGCAGGTCTGGGCCGCCATGGCGGATGTTCTGCCGATCCTGCTATACATCCTGGTCTACATCTTTGCGATCAACCGGGACGTCTGGCACATGCGGCCGCTTACGGCCGGGATCGTGACGGCGCTGTTCTTTCCCTATGCCGCAGCGACGGTGCCGTTGTTCCAGCTTGTGCCGGGACTGGGTGGGTCAGCAGCCTATGCCCCGGTGCCGCTGCTGATCTTGATCTATGCGTTTCTTTTGCGCCACCGGGTGCCGTACACCGCCCGTGGTCTGGCCATTGGGGCGATGATCCTGATCGCCTCGATCACCTTTCGTGCGCTGGACGAACCCATATGTGGGCAGATCCCGTTTGGCACGCATTTCATGTGGCACATCCTAAATGCCCTCATGCTGGGCTGGATGATCGAGGTGTATCGTAGGCACCTGACCCGCGCGGCTCAGGCCTGAAACGCTGCGGCCAGCTCCGCGGGTAGGTCAAATTCGGACAGCACGCGTGCACGGCCTTGATCCGACATCTTGCGCGCGGTTTTCTCGACAATGCTTTGGATTTTCTCGGCTGAGTGCTTTTCGGCGAACGGTGCGAAATACCACTTGAGGAAGACAAAGCAGATGACATCCTCCAGCGCCTGCACCTCGTCGTCACGCTTGATACCCTGTTTGCGCAGCATCCGGCCAGCAGATTCGATATCCTCGGCAGAGTAGCCGTTCTGTTTCATAAGCCCCATCACGATCTCGGCGTGGTGGACGCCCTGCGCCTTGCGCCAAGCCAGATATCCGGCACGACCTTCCGGGTATTCACTACGCGCGAGCTTCCATCGTTCCACATGCTGACCCCGCGCTGCAATCTGCAACGGGTCAGAGGCGTCGGGGAACAACCTGTCCAACTCAGCGCTCATGCGCTGACCATAAAGCAGTTCAGCGGGCTGGCCGTCTTCGAGGTTGGGGTCGTGTGAGTTGGCCGCATCAATTGCGTCCATAACAGCTTGCTTGCGCGCGTTCATCTTCCGTTCCGTTGGCTTGCCGGATCTGCAGGGCAGGCCGGCGGGTTACTTGTGGACCACCGTAGCGATACGTCGCGCGGAACGCAGCAGGCAATTGCCGGGCCGGGGCATTTGGACCCGACCCGGTTTTGCGGGCTAAATTACTTGCCCGGTTTGTTCTGATCCTGGGTGACAGGTTCCGACACCTGATCGGGGAAAATCAGGCTGCGGGTCAGGGTGTCCATGCTTGGGCCAAAAGCGCCCGCCTGAGCTTGCGCAGCAAGAACCGTAGTGGCCAGAACAAAGGCAGTCATGAACGTTTTCATCGTTTTTCTCCATATAAAGCTGTGCCGTGCTATATGAAATGAACAGTTCAGTTCAGTATTTCAAGATGTGAAGTGAACTAATCGGTTCATTTTTTACGTAGGGGTATTCAGAAATGAATGATCGGACAGGATTTATGGACCTTTGCCATGCGCTCAAGGGTGGATCAGCGCCTTGGCGGTCTTGCGACCCGGCGACCAGACAGGTAAATGCCCCCTAACGCATAAGAGGATATCCGATGTCGATTGACCAAAGCAACGCCGCCAAGGTGGCCAAACTGGCCCGGATCAAGGTCGAGGATGACGCGCTGCCTGCGCTGGCATCCGAATTCAACACCATCCTTGGCTTCATCGAACAACTCAATGAAGTGGATGTTGAAGGTGTCGAGCCGATGGTTTCGGTCGAGCCGATGCGCCTGAAACGTCGCGAGGACGTGGTGACCGACGGGAACCAGCAGGACAAGGTTCTGGCCAATGCCCCCGATGCGCGCGAAGGGTTCTTCGCTGTTCCCAAAGTTGTGGAGTAAGACATGAGCGATCTGAACAAACTGGGCCTGGCCGAAGCTCGTGACGCATTGCGTGCCGGTGACGTAACCTCGGTTGAGTTGACCGAGTCCTGCCTGAAAGCGATCGATGACGCCGACGCGCTGAACGCTTTTGTTCACAAAACGCCAGAAATCGCGCTGGAGCGCGCCAAGGCGGCGGACGAGCGGATCAAGGGCGGCGATGCACCTTCTATGTGCGGCCTGCCGATCGGCATTAAGGACTTGTTCTGCACCAAAGGGGTGCCTTCACAGGCGGCATCGAAAATCCTTGAAGGTTTCAAGCCTGAATACGAATCCACAGTATCCCAGCAGTTGGCCGACTCTGGCGCAGTCATGCTGGGCAAACTGAACATGGACGAATTCGCCATGGGCTCGTCAAACGAGACATCGGTTTACGGCAACGCGGTCAGCCCTTGGCGTCGCGGCAATGACGACGCACAACTGACACCCGGTGGCTCATCTGGCGGGTCGGCCTCGGCTGTGGCAGCAGACCTGTGCCTGGCCGCCACCGGCACCGATACAGGCGGTTCAATTCGTCAACCTGCAGCGTTTGTAGGTATCACTGGTATCAAGCCGACTTATGGTCGTTGCTCGCGCTGGGGCATCGTGGCTTTTGCGTCCTCGCTGGATCAGGCGGGTCCGATGACTAAAAACGTGCGCGATGCAGCCATCATGCTCGAGGCGATGTGTGGTCACGACCCCAAGGATTCGACCAGTACGGAACTGGCAGTTCCGAACTTCGAGGCCATGCTAACCGGCGATATCAAAGGCAAGAAAATCGGTATCCCCAAAGAATACCGCATGGACGGGATGCCGGCTGAGATTGAAAAACTCTGGGCCGAAGGCGCCGAGATGTTGAAAGCAGCGGGTGCTGAAATCGTCGACATTTCGCTGCCGCACACCAAGTATGCGCTGCCCGCATACTACGTGATTGCACCTGCCGAAGCGTCCTCGAACCTCGCGCGTTATGACGGTGTCCGTTATGGTCGCCGCGCGCAGCTGGCACAGGGCGACGGTATCACCGAGATGTACGAAAAGACCCGCGCCGAAGGCTTTGGCCACGAAGTTCAGCGCCGGGTCATGATCGGCACCTATGTGCTGTCGGCAGGGTTCTATGATGCCTACTATAACCGCGCCCGTAAGGTGCGGACGCTGATCAAGAAAGATTTCGAAGATGTCTTTGCCGCAGGGATCGATGCGATTCTGACGCCTGCTACCCCGTCGGCGTCCTTCGGTCTGGGCGAGATGACCGAGGCGGACCCGGTGCAGATGTACCTCAACGACGTCTTTACCGTGACAGTGAACCTTGCCGGCTTGCCCGGTATCTCGGTTCCCGCAGGTCTGGACCAACAGGGCTTGCCTTTGGGTCTGCAACTGATCGGCCGTCCATGGGAAGAAGGCGATTTGCTGAACACGGCCTATGCGTTGGAAAGCGCCGCTGGATTTGTGGCCAAGCCGGGTAAATGGTGGTAATCCTCGGATCAGGCAAGACCAGCTAAGACGGAGCAGCTGAATGCGCTTTACGCTTCTGATCCCCGCAATCGGGCTTGTGGCCGCCTGCAACACGGTGGCCCCGGTCCAGGGTACAGGATTTAACACGCCTCAATATCAGGCACAGCGCGAGGCCGCGCTGGCTGGCCCGGGCTACACCGGAAACCCTTTGGTTGGGCCTGCTGAAGTCTCAGAACAGCAACTTGGCGCTCCTGGCACCGCGCCGACCGGGGACAACGCAGATATCGCGTCGGCAACCGCGGCTGCATTGGCCAACACTTCGGGGCAAAGCACGTTGACGCAAGTCCCGCTGTCCGCCGCCAGTAACAATGCGATCTCCGACGAACAGGATTTTGCGGCTGTATCAGGACGTCGCACGATCGAAAACGACGCGGCCCTGATTCAACAGAACCGCCAGACCTACGAAGTCGTCACCCCAACTGCTGTTCCGCAGCGCGGATCGGACGGCCAGCCCAATATCGTGCAATACGCTCTAAGCACCTCAAATCCCGTCGGCACGCAGCTATACAGTCGCGCTGGCTTTAACCTCGAAGCCAAGGCTCAACGGAACTGCGCCAAGTTCCCGTCGCCCGACCAGGCTCAGATCGAGTTTCTGTCCAATGGTGGCCCGCAGCGGGACCGCAACGGGCTGGACCCCGATGGGGATGGATACGCTTGTGGCTGGGATCCCAGTGCCTTCCGCAGTGCCGTCAACAACTGACGCATTGGCGCCGATCTGGCACCCATCGCCCAACTTCGGGCCGCGTAGGGACGGGCTGAAGCCGTCCCTGATCGTTTTGCACTATACGGCAATGAACAGCGCGCAAGAGGCGCTGGACAGGCTATGCGATCCCGTCCACGAAGTTTCGGCGCACTACCTGATAGGTGGTGACGGAACACTCTGGCAGTTGGTGCGGGAAGGGGACCGCGCCTGGCACGCAGGGGCTGGCGAGTGGCACAGTCAGAGCGACATCAACTCCCGTTCGATCGGCATCGAACTGGACAACACCGGCATACACCCGTTCTCAGAACCGCAAATGCAACGGTTGGAGAAATTGTTGCATAAGATCATGCACCGTTGGACCATCCAGCCAAACGGCGTTATCGGCCATTCCGACATGGCACCCGGGCGAAAATTCGATCCGGGCCCACGATTTGACTGGCTGCGGCTGGAACGCAACGCGCTGGCCGCATCACGCGAACAAGGCGATGGTCGACAAGATGCCCCACAGGACCGATTTCGTACCCTAGCTCAAGCGGCCGGATTCAGTGCTGAAGTAGACGACGAAACCCTCCTGAGTGCCGTTCGTCTGCGATATCGCCCCTGGGGCAAAGGGCCATTGCGGCCAGCCGACTTCGCGCCCTTGACCCCACAATCCTGATCCGCTCTTCAACGGGCAAAAATATCCCGGGGTTGAATTGGCCGCAGGCCCAGAAGGGGCTGGCCCCTTCGCACGCTCTCCACTCTTGACGCGGCTTGGCACAAGGCATACCCACCGCTTGCGCGGAGGGCCGGATGGCCGCTGGGGTCGCAAGGCCCGAGAGGAAAGTCCGGACTCCACAAGACAACGGTGCCGGGTAACGCCCGGGCGGGGCAACCCGACGGAAAGCGCCACAGAAATCAAACCGCCCCGGACTTAGGTCCGAGGTAAGGGTGAAACGGTGGGGTAAGAGCCCACCGCGCCGCTGGCAACAGTGGCGGCACGGCAAGCCCCACCGGGAGCAATGCCAAATAGGGTCCCCGCGCGGGCAGGTCGGCGTCAGCCGAAACCGCCGCTAGGCACGTCCTGGCCAAGAGGGACCGGGTTGGCAGCTTGAGCCGCGCAGCAATGCACGGCCTAGAGGAATGGTCATCGAAGGGGGCAACCCCGGAACAAGATCCGGCTTACAGGCCCTCCGCGCATAACTCTGTTCACTTACCGGGCGGCGTGTAAGCCCCGGTCAGCTTGGCGGCCTTTTTGGTAATGGCGGCAAAGTCCTTCGCCTTCCAGGCGCGTACTGTTTCAACGTTTGATACTGCACCCGAGGCCGCAACGGCCATTCCAATGGCTACTGCGTCAGTGCCATCCGGAACTTCACTTACGACCACCACGTCATTTTCGCCGGTCGTCATGTAAAAAGCCAAAAGCTTGCCGCCGACTTTTTTCAGCAACGCCCGGACGGCCGCCGTGCGGTCTGCAGGCTTCTTCAGCATTCCTTTGACGCCATCCTGGGAGTAGGTCGCATAAGTGATGAAAATAGGCATAAGTCTTCTCCTTGGTTCAATGGTCTGGAACGCTGAAATTGACCGGTTCCGCGGCCTGGAAACGGGATCTAAAAAATGCTCACAATGGCGTCCAAGGCGACCCAGAAACCCACTGCAATCAGAGCCAAGCCGGTCAAAGTGGGCAACCAGCGTGCGCCCGGCAGCAGCTTTTCCAAAGCCACGTAAATGGCAATTCCGGCAATCCAGTACAGATTCATGATCCCGCCTACGAACAGCAGGGCCATCAAGGCCCAGCAACAGCCCAGACAATACAGCCCATGCAACGCACCGGTTCGGAACGCACCAAACGCGCCAGGTTTGTGATGGACGGCAATGAACCGGGCAGGGCTTTGACAAAGCCGCAGACAGGCAGACTTGAGGTCCGAAAGCTGATACGCGCCTGCCGCAATCAGGACGCAGCCAGCAAATGTTTTGGACCGGATCGTCATCATTGGACCATCGGACAGCCCGATGTTTTCCAGACCCCATTGCAACCCCGTCGCGGCAAGGCTGAACAAAGCCCAGGCGATCAGGTAGCCTGCGAGAAAGCAAAAACTGAACTGCGCTGCCTTGTCACGTTCGGGTCCCGCACGCTTTATCGCCGAATACAGCAAGACCGCAGGTGCAGCGCTGGGGGTCATCATCGCGATCATCATGACCCACCACATCAGAAAGATCAGGATTACGTATTGCACACCCCAACTGGGCGCTTCGCCCATGTGCATGGGTTCTCCGATCGGACCCGCCATATTGGTCATTTCGCTGGCCGTCATGTTCATGCCGATCCCGGCGATGGTGTACCAGGCTGCAGCCAAAACAATCAGCGACACACCGAACAGCACGATGACCCGCTCACGCCGCATAAGCCGCTCAACCGGCCCAGTGCGGGGCGGTGTGGGATGGGATGTCATGATGACCCCCGGATCAGGCGCCCAAGACACCGTGGCCCGAAATGTTCAGGTGGGCCAGATGAGCATGTGTCGCGTCAAAGGTCAGGCTAATTTCGCCGCCATGTGTCTTGGCCGAGCCCGAGGCAGCTTCGGCGTGCCGGTATTCAAACCCGTTTGGCAGCTGAATTGACGCCCGGTGCGCCGCACCCGAAACGATATGCGGAATCGGGCTGACCTCGACATCGAAGACGCCATTCACCTTTGCAAACCCGGTGCGCTCGTCGCGGTCCCAGTTCAGCTCAATCGGAACGAAAAGCGTTTCATGTTTGGTCGGAGCCATAGCGCTATAGACATACCAGAAGGTTGCCATTTCATCAGTATCTTCACCGGTCATTATGGCTTGCAGGGCCGCGCGCTGATCGGCGCTGGCGCTGGCATCTATGATCAGTTGCATCTGACCGTTGCCCTCATGGATCGGGCCGGGCCAATAGTACACCCCAGCCGCCCTTACGCCCGCCAGGTCGGTGTCCCCATAGTGACCGCTTTCGATGTCGAATACGACGACGGCTTCGCAATTGCCATGTGTTGGAAGTACGCTGAACTGGCAAGGACAACCGAAGTTGCAGTTACAGTTGGCCAGCTCTTCGCCCTTAATAGTCCATTCAGTCATGATGCCCCCTAAACAAAATCAATCGTGCAAACCCTGCTTGCACGGTTGCTTGCCTGTTCATGGTGCCTCGAAGATCGAGCCGGAAATTGGCTTCTTTGGATTGTAGATGGCGCGGTTACTATCACAAATTCGAATTTCTGACAAATTAGACATGCACTTGTATAGGAATACGCCTGTTACATGTTCACTTGCTTAAACGAAGCCACCATTGGTCAGCTTTGCGCTAGCGTTAGGGCATCTGCTTAATCCGTGGATTATTGAGTCGCAGATATCTGCTATATTGCAAAAACGCATTTTTAATATTGGGAGGATTGTTATGAGTTTCATGAAGGCACTGGCTTCGGTCGCAGTTGGATTTGCTGCAGCAAAAGGCATGGAAAAGTACAAGCAAATGGGCGGTATGGCCGGTCTTCAAGATATGATGCAGGGCGCCGGGGGCGGCTTTGGCATGGATCAACTGGGCAAGATGGCAGAACAGTTCGGGATGCCGGGGGGTGCCGGTGGGCTGCAAGAGATGATTGGAAAGCTTGGCATGGCCAATCCGGCAGGGGCCGCAGGTCTTGGTGGGCTGATGAATGCCATGCAGGGGGCAGCAAAGTCAGGCAGCCAGCAGACCGTCGACATGATGGACACGGTGTTCAAAGGCACACCCGGGGGCGCGGCGATGGAGGAGCAAGCCAAGCTGATGCTGCGCGCGATGATCCAGGCGGCCAAGGCGGACGGAGAGCTAGACGAG
Source organism: Ruegeria sp. CDSA246 (assembly GCF_059611225.1). NCBI lineage: Bacteria > Pseudomonadati > Pseudomonadota > Alphaproteobacteria > Rhodobacterales > Roseobacteraceae > Ruegeria > Ruegeria sp. CDSA246. Next base: position 37,657 of record NZ_JBXWPD010000008.1, read on the forward strand.
CAAGAGAAGGAAACCATTCTGGGCGAATTGGGTGATGACATCAGCGATGAAGAACGCGCCTTTGTCCAGGATCAGTTGAATGGCCCGATTGATGTGATCGGATTGGCTGCTGATTCCGGCGCGCCACTGAAAACGCAGGTCTATGCGACGTCTCTGGCGGCGATTCGTCTGGATAATCAGCGCGAGGCATCTTACCTCGTGCAACTGGCCACTGCGCTGGGATTATCCGATGCTGAACGCGACCAGATACACACGTATATGGGTGCGCCAACCCTTTCGACCTAAGCCTGATCCCCAAACCGGAGGACATGTGCCTGATTGCCCTTGACACGAGCCGTGCAAGGCGTAAAAGCGCACGCTCATAGGAATTCAACCGAAAGGCCCCTGCCTTTTCGGACGCAGGAGATAACCATGGCGAAGCCGACGACAATCAAGATCCGTCTGAACTCGACCGCGGGCACGGGCCACTTCTACGTGACCAAAAAGAACGCTCGCACCATGACCGAGAAAATGACCGTTCGTAAATACGACCCGGTTGTTCGGAAACATGTCGAGTACAAGGAAGGCAAGATTAAGTAATCTGCCGTCCAACTTGGACAGAATGGAAAAGGGTTTCGCTGATGCGGAACCCTTTTTCTTTGTGCATGCGGCTGGGTGAAATGTCCTGGATCGGGAATTGGCCGTTGCAGTGACGCATCAGCGTAACGCCCATTCGGTTGGGCGCCGGGTTGCTTTTTGGAACCCCTTGGCCATACGCTTCAGCAAATCGTTCCAAAATGTTGGTCGCCATGAAAAAAATCTTGTTATCCACAATTGCCGTATTCGCCCTTGCGGCTTGTGAAGACCCCTATAACCGCTCGGGTGTTGGCTTCACGGGCATCGATGGTGAGCCGCGGACCCTCTCGGATGTTCCGGGTGCGGTCTCGTTCCTTCCCGACGCCACGAATATTCCGGCGGAATTGGCTTTGTTGCCATCCATCCCGGTCGTAACGGATCAGACCGAGGCGGAAAAAGTAGCCCGCGTCGCGATCGACAATGGCGGACGCAGCGACACAAACTCAGTTGTTCTGACCGGTTCGGACATGAACATGTTCTTAAGCACAGTCAGCGTGAACGGCACTTTGTTCGGAGTGCTTCGGACCGAAAACAACAGCACCCGCGTGGACAACAACGTCGGCGCAGCCTTTGGCCAAAATGCCGAACAGTTTACCGGGTGCCTGCCTGCGGGTGACGTGTTCCGCAAGGGGTCGTCGTCGCGCAGCTCGGGTTTTGCGGTTGCTCTGAACTGCAGCTGATCGAACCAAAAAGATACAACTAAAGAAAGCCTCCACCGTGTGGGTGGAGGCTTTCTTTGTTCTTAACGTCACAAGTTTGCGCCGCCTGTTTGCTATCTCGGGATGCCATGCAGCGAGGCAAACAAAAAAGGCGGGCCAATCTGGCCCGCCTTTGAAATCGAATTCCGTCTGTCTTATTCGCGGTTGCCGAACAGCTGCAGAAGGAACATGAACATGTTGATAAAGTCCAGATACAGGCTCAGCGCGCCCATGATTGCGGCTTTACCCAACCACTCCTGGTCGCCCGAATGGGCCATCTGCAGGTAGGTGGTTTTGATCTTCTGAGTGTCATAGGCGGTCAGACCAGCAAAGATCAGAACGCCGATCACCGAGATCGCGTACATCATCGCGGGTGACTGCAGGAAGATGTTTACAACCATCGCCACGATCAGGCCAATAAGACCCATGATCAGAAATGTACCCATTCCAGACAGGTCTTTCTTGGTGACGTAGCCGTACAAGGACAGTCCTGCGAAAGCGATCGACGTGATCAGGAACACCTGAATGATCGACATGCCGGTAAAGGCAATGAAAATCCAGCTGATCGACAGGCCCATCACCGCTGCGAATGCATAGAACACCAGCTGTGCAGCTGCGGCGGACAAGCGGTTGATACCGGCGCTAAAGCCAAAGATGAACGCCAGCGGTGCAAACATGATCACCCAGCGTAGCGGCGAGGTATAGATCGCGGCACCCAGCGACGTCAGATAGGTGCCCGAGCTGATTTGCCCCGCTGCGGCCGATGGGTCGGTTGTGGTTGCAAGTCCGGAAATGGCCCAGGCAGCCATGAATGTAATCAGCATGCCCACAGACATCGTGCCGTAGACTTTATTCATATGGGCGCGTAGGCCCTCGTCAATCTGGGCAGCGCGCGCACCGGTCGCCGTCCGGATCGTGTCAAATTGTGCCATTAAGGGTCTCCCTTTGCATATTTCTTGTCGGACCAATGGAATTGGCCCCGTTCCCCGCAAATATCGGCAAGTGCGGGCTGTGTTTCAAGGGTTTAACGCCCGAAACTGGCTAAAACACGCAACAAAAATGGCAGCCCGACGGTTCGCGCTGCCATTCACCGAGAAAAGGTGCAGTGTCGAATCACTTTTGCCAGAACTCCGGCGCATCCCAAATGGATCGTGACGCCTCGGCTTCGGCCTGTTGGCGGGTGACGCCGATGTCTTCCAGAGCGCGATCATCAAGTCTGGCAAGCGTTTGACGCTGACGCAGAAGAGAGAGGGCATCCCGAAGCGAGGACAACAAAGAGCGACGCTGCGGTTTGCAGTGCTGTTTGATTGCAATTTGGGTCATATTTATTGTCCTTTCTCTGTTTCATGATGGATAACCGTCTTTCCATCAACTTCCTTGATTTATATGGCGCAACATGTCACATTTTGAAAATGAATATTTATGAAGAGATACATAAGGATTTGTGAACATGCGAAATCTGGATATCACCACGCTCCGTTCCTTCGTTGCCGTTGCTGACCAGGGTGGCGTCACAAGGGCCGCCGGATTTCTGCATCTGACGCAATCCGCCGTGTCGATGCAGTTGAAGCGGTTGGAAGAGCTGCTGGGCCTTGAATTGTTGGACCGTAGTGGGCGCACAATTGCGTTGACTGCATCCGGTGAACAGCTGCTGGCCTATGCCCGGCGCATGATCGCGCTGAATGACGAAGTAATCTCAAAGCTCACGGATCAGGCCTATGAAGGCGAGGTCGTTCTGGGCGTTCCACATGACATCGTCTACCCGGCCATCCCGCGGGTCTTGCAGCGTTTCAATGCTGACTTCCCGCGGGTTCGGGTGCAGCTGATTTCGTCATATTCACTTCAGCTGAAAGAAATGTTCAAACGCGGCGAGTGCGATCTGATCCTGACAACCGAAGCCTCAGCCAGTGATGGATCTGAGACCGTCGCTGAGTTGCCCTTGCGGTGGATTGGGGCGCCGGGCGGGTCAGCATGGCGTAAGAATCCGATTCCATTGGCCGTCGGACGGCGGTGCGCGTTCCGGCCCCAGATGATCTCGGCCCTCGATGCGGAAGGTATCCCGTGGGAACTGTCGGTCGAAACAGAAAACGACCGCACGATCGAGGCGACAGTCAGCGCGGATCTGGCTGTTCACGCGATGCTGGACGGGACCGAACCCGCACATCTTGAACAGATCGATACCGGAGGGGCTTTGCCGGAACTGCCGGCCCACATGATCAATCTGTATGGGGGCGAGACCGGGCGCGGCGCTGTCGTCGAATCGCTGGCCGCGCTGGTGCGTCAGAATTTTCGTATGCTGGGCAGTGCCCCGCTCAAGGCTGTGGTGGGGTAAGCGCCCGTCAGGGGGTAATAACTACTTTGCCGGTGGCCACGCGGTCGCGCAGCAGTTGCATGCCTTTGTCGGCCTCGGCCAGTGGAAGAACGTGGCTGATATGCGGCTTGATCCGCCCTTCGGCGAGCCAGCCGAACAGCGTGTCAAAGCTGTCCTGTACAATCTGCGGTCGGAATCTCAGATAGCCGCCGATGTAAAACCCAATCACAGTCAGGTTTTTTACCAACAGATGGTTGGCCGGAATTTGGGGAACGTCGCCGCCCGCAAACCCGATGGGCAACAGACGGCCTTCGGGGTTGGTTGCCCGGAACGCGGCTTTGAAGACATCCCCTCCGACAGCGTCATAGACGACATCCGCGCCGCCCAGATCCTTGACGCGTGCGCGTAGGTCTTCCGAGGCGTCGATCAGGTGATCCGCACCAGCCGCGCGGGCCACATCCAGTTTTTCCTGCCCACGCGCATGGGCAATTACCGTCGCGCCCATCAGCTTGCCGATTTCGACGGCGGTAAGTCCAACCCCACCTGCGGCACCGGTCACCAAAAGGGTCTCGCCCGGCCGGAGATGCGCCCGATGATCAAGGGCGATGTGGCTGGTGCCGTAAGCGATCTGAATGGCCGCGGCACTTTCAAAGCTGATTGCATCGGGCAGGGGAATCGCGCGACTCGCATCAAAAACGCCATATTCCGCCAGTCCGCCCTGACCGGAATAAACGGCCACACGGTCCCCGACATTCAAGCGCGTAACACCGTTACCCAGCTTGTCGACAACACCCGCAACTTCCATACCCAGCGTGAACGGAGCCTCGGGCGTGTCCTGATACGTACCCTTCTGCATCAGCAAGTCGGCAAAATTCAATCCGCAGGCCTTGATCGCGATGCGTACTTGCCCGGTGCCGGGTTCGGGAAGGTCAATATCAGCCAATTGGGCGGCGCTTCCCTGGGATTGTATCGTGAATGCCTGCATGATCGCGCTCCGTAATTTTGGGGCATAGATTCTTTTCAGCCAGGGTTTGTCAATCTATTCCCCGGCCAATTCGGTTCCTTTCAGGTGCACGTGGGGACTATCCCAGCATTAAAAACACACAACCCTAAATCTTTGTGACCCGAAACAGATTCAACCTTCTTGAAAAATTACCCAAATGCGGCAATATTGCGCTATGGTGCTGTTTTGGGGGTATGTTCCAAATTAGGGAGTGGTTAAGTGCGACTCGCTAGTGTTGCGATAAAAAGCAACGCGCGCCCCAGGTAGTTGTGTGTAAAAGAGGAGAATACCAATGACCCATCACGTCGATGTCCATGTGGGCAAGCGCGTCCGGCATCGCCGCTGGCTGATTGGCATGACCCAGCAGCAGCTGGCGGAACAAGTTGGTATTAAGTTTCAACAAATTCAAAAGTATGAAACTGGGGCCAACCGGATCAGCGCGTCTCGCCTGTGGGACATTGCCGAAGCATTGGACGTTCCCGTCAGCTTTTTCTTTGAAGGTCTGGAAGAGGCCGAAAAGGAAACCTCTGGCAAAAAGTCGGTTCCTGCCGATCTGATGGGGGACAAGGAAGCGCTGGACCTCGTGCGGTCCTATTACGCGATTCCCGAAAACCAGCGCCGCCGCCTGTTCGAGCTTGCTCGGGTTCTCAGCGACGTAGCATAAATTAGCGGGTTGACTCCAAACCGTGCGCACCTCACGGGTTACGCATGCAAGAGACCTCTCTAAGCGATCTGGAAGTTGCCGAAGAAATGGCCGACGCGGCGCGTGCGGCCATTCTTCCGTATTTTCGGCAAACCAATCTGGACACCACGAACAAACTGGAAGATGGGTTTGACCCCGTAACCATTGCTGACCGCAACGCCGAAACGGCGATGCGCGCGGTTGTGGCGCGTCATCGGCCCGAAGATGGCATTTTTGGCGAAGAGTTTGGTCGCGAAGAAGGCTCAAGCGGCCGGACCTGGGTTCTGGACCCCATCGACGGTACCCGCGGGTTCATCAGCGGTACTCCGACCTGGGGGGTTCTGATTGCGCTCAGCACAGCTGACGGCCCGATCATGGGGGTGATCGACCAGCCCTATATCGGCGAACGGTTTGTGGGTTCGGCGGATATCGCGCAGGTCACCGGCCCATCCGGAACGGCATCGTTGAAGACACGCTCGACATCGGCCTTGGATCAGGCGGTTGTTTTTACGACCTTCCCAGAGGTTGGCACACCTGAGGACCGCGCAGGGTTCGAAGCGGTGGCCCGGCAAGCAAAGCTGACCCGTTATGGCATGGATTGTTATGCCTATGCGCTGGTGGCGGCGGGTCAGGTTGATCTGGTGATCGAATCCAGCCTGAACGCCTATGATATTCAGGCCCCCATTGCAGTGATAGAGGCTGCTGGTGGGGTTGTGACTGACTGGCGGGGCGGTCCGGCCCATAATGGCGGGCGGGCTCTGGCGGCGGCGAATCCCGAACTGCACGCGGTCGCACTTGAAATCCTGCGCAACTATTGAAACTTGTTGCTGCAAATTGGCCGGTCGGGTAGGTTCTACGCGGCTGGTTCTTATGCCCGTTTTCCGCCAGCCTTTGCACTTCTTGCATGAGACGGGCTGTTGCAGGAGGGCGAATTGACCGAAATCCTTATCAAAAATGCAGATACCATTCTGACGATGGATGACGCGCGGCATGAGTTGTCGGGCGCAGACATTCTGATCGTGGAGGGGCAGATCGCGCAGATCGGCCACAACTTGCAAACCGACGGTGAGATCCACGATGCTGCGGGTTGTGTTGTGACGCCCGGGCTGGTGAATACCCATCACCATCTGTACCAAACCCTGACGCGGGCTGTGCCGGGCGGGCAGGATGCATTGCTGTTCGGATGGTTGCAGACACTCTATCCGATCTGGTCCCGTTTCGGCCCTGAAGAGATGTTTGTGTCGGCTCAGATTGGTCTGGCTGAATTGGCTCTGTCGGGCTGTACGCTCAGCTCTGACCACCTTTACCTTTACCCCAACGGCGCGCGCCTGGACGATACGATCGCTGCCGCCGCCGAAATTGGTCTGCGATTCCATCCGACCCGCGGCGCAATGAGCATCGGGGAAAGCGACGGCGGGTTGCCGCCAGATGAATTGGTCGAGGTGGAATCCGATATCCTCGACGACATGATCCGCGTGGTTGACGCGTTTCATGATCCATCCGATGGGGCGATGTGCCGGGTAGGGTTGGCACCTTGCTCCCCGTTTTCCGTCAGCAGGGACCTGATGCGCGACACAGCAATCCTTGCGCGCGACAAAGGTGTGATGCTTCACACTCATCTGGCGGAAAATGATGAAGATATAGCGTATTCGCAGGCGCAGTTCGGGTGCCGCCCTGGTCAATATGCCGAAGATCTGGGTTGGACCGGATCAGACGTCTGGCACGCGCATTGCGTGAAACTGGACGGGGCCGAGATTGATCTTTTCGCCAGAACCCAAACGGGCGTGGCGCATTGCCCGTGCTCAAACTGCCGCTTGGGGTCCGGTATCGCACCGGTTCGAACCATGCGTGATCACGGAGTTCCGGTGGGTCTGGGCGCCGACGGTTCGGCCAGCAACGATAACGGCAGTCTGATCCTCGAGGCCCGACAGGCCATGCTGCTGCAGCGCGTTGCCAATGGCGCTGATGCAATGTCGTCACGCGAAGCGTTGGAGATTGCCACGCGTGGCGGTGCAGATGTGCTGAACCGCCCCGATTGCGGTCGGCTTGAGCCCGGTAAGCGCGCCGACATTGCCATATGGGACACGCGCGGTATCGAAAGTGCAGGCAGCTGGGACCCGGCTGCATTGCTTTTGGCCGGACCGATGAAGGTGAAACACCTGTTTGTTGAAGGCCGCCAGATCGTGCGCGACGGGCATGTCACGACGTTGGACCTGCCGCGCGTGATCGAACGGCAGACCCAATTGGCCCGCGCTTTGCAGGCCTAGGAAGACACGCGGCGACCGGCGATCCAAACCTCAGCAATCGCCCGGTCGTCGCCCATCATGATCGTAGGAAAGATCGCCTCCCACAGATCATCGGCGCAGGCTTCACGCTGGGCAATTGCGGGGGTTGAGGCGAGGTCAAGAACGACCAGATCAGCCTCCATCCCCGGTGCGACATTGCCAATGCAATCATCCATCCGCAGCGTACGGGCCGAGCCAACCGTGCCCAGCCACAGCAGTTGTGCCGCGTGCAGCGGCGACCCGCGCAGCTGCCCGATTTCATAGGCCGAGGCCATCGTGTGCAGCATTGAAAAGCTCGACCCGCCACCAGTATCTGTTGCCAGACCAACCCGGTGCCCTTCGCCCATCAGCCCGTCCATGTCGAACAAGCCGGATCCGATAAAGGTGTTCGAGGTCGGGCAATGGATCAGCGAGGCGTCAACCTCGCGCAGCCGGTCACGTTCGCGCGATTCCAGGTGGATAACGTGGCCGTAAACGCCATGCGAGCCCAGCAGCCCGAACTTTTCATAGGTATCCAGATAGTCTCGCGCATCAGGGAAAAGCTCACGAACCCATGAAATTTCGTCTGTCTGCTCGCTCAGGTGTGTTTGCATCAGGCAATGCGGGTGTTCGGCCCACAGTGCGCCCATCGCCTCAAGCTGCTCGGGCGTGGATGTGGGCGAGAACCGTGGTGTGATGGCGTAGGATATCCGGTCGACACCGTGCCATTTCTCAAGCAGCGCCTGCGATTGATCATAGGCCGTCTGCGGGGTATCCCGCAGCCCTTCGGGCGCGTTGCGATCCATGCAGGTTTTGCCTGCCACCACACGCTGCCGGCGTTGCTGCGCGGCTGTGAAGAATGCGTCGACGCTTTCGGGGTGGATGGTGCAGAAACTGCACATTGTTGTGGTGCCATGCGAGGCCGTCAGATCCAAATAACGGTTGGCGATCTCGGCTGCATAGTCGGGATTCCCGAACTTCATTTCCTCGGGGAAAGTATATGTGTTCAGCCAGTCGATCAGGCGCTTTCCCCAACTGGCGATCATGGCGGTCTGTGGGTAATGGACATGCGCATCCACAAAGCCAGCCATGATCACGTGCTGACCGTGGTTTACAACTTCGGCATCGGGGTTCGCGGATATCAAGCTGTCGGCATCGCCGACGGCAGATATGCGGTCGTCTTCGATCAAGACCGCTTCGCTGATTGTCACAGCCTCTGTCGGTTCACCTTCGAATGGTGATCCGTTGAAGCTCAGGACACGCCCTTTCAGCAGCGTTTTTTGCGCCATTTCCGTTCATCTCCGCCTGTATGGGACTGCGAAACAGCATAGTGGGGCGAAACTTGTCGGTAAATCGGCGCATTGTCATTGTTTTCCGGTAGCTGCTTCTTCTAATTAGGGGTCAATGCGCGAACCAAACGGGGGCAGACATGACGACAGGCTATGATGAACCCGTAATCGACTCCGCAAGCGACGATGACGCCTATGCGCTGGATCGCCGGATGGTTGCCGCGATCCTGTATGCGGTTGATGTGGAAGATCGCGACAGGCTGATCGAGCTGATGGAGCCGCTGCACCCTGCGGACATTGCCGACCTCCTTGAACAGATTAATCCCTATGACCGTGGCCGTTTGATCCGTCTTTACGATAAGGAATTCGATGGCGATATCTTATCTGAACTGGATGAGTCCGTCCGCGAAGAGGTTATCAGTGTCCTGCGCCCCGACGTTCTGGCCGACGCCGTGCGGGACATGGAAAGCGATGACGTTGTCGACCTGCTGGAAGACCTTGAAGAGCCGCAGCAAGAAGCCATCCTGGGCGCATTGGAAGATTCCGAACGGATCGCCGCGGAACAGGCGCTGTCTTATCCAGAAAACTCGGCCGGTCGCCTCATGCAGCGCGAGGTGGTCATGTCGCCCGAGCATTGGACCGTGGGGCAGACCATCGATTTCATGCGCGCCAATGATGACTTGCCGGAACAGTTCTACCACGTTGTTCTGGTTGATCCGCGGCTCAAACCAGTTGCACAGGTCACGCTGGGCAAGCTGATGGCAACCCGACGCGAGGTGCCGTTGCACGACATCGCCGAAGAGGAATTTCACACCATCCCCGTCGATCAGGACGAAGAAGATGTGGCCTACGCCTTTAACCAGTACCACCTGATTTCCGCCCCGGTGGTTGATGCCGATGGGCGTTTGGTCGGCGTGATTACCATTGATGACGCCATGGTTGTTCTGGACGAAGAATACGAAGAGGACATGTTACGCCTTGCGGGTGTCAGCGACGAAAGCTCGCTGTCCGACAGTGTCGCCGCAACCAGTAGGCGGCGCTTGCCGTGGCTGGCCGTCAACCTGTGTACCGCAATATGCGCGTCACTGGTCATCTCGCAGTTCGAAGCGGCGATCAATCAGTTGGTGGCACTGGCAATCCTGATGCCGATCGTTGCCTCGATGGGAGGGAATGCCGGGACGCAGTCACTGACGGTTGCGGTGCGGGCGCTTGCAACGCGCGACCTGACCGGATCGAACGTGGCGCGCGTTATCCGGCGAGAATTGCTTGTGGGAGTGCTCAATGGTCTGTGCTTCGCGACCGTTTTGGGGACTGTAGGCATGATGTGGTTCGATTCACCCTTGCTGGGTGTCGTGATCGGCTCGGCCTTGGTCGTGAATATGGCGATCGCAGGCTTCGCAGGTACGGTAGTACCGGTTGTGCTGGATCGTCTGGGCATTGACCCGGCGCTGGCGTCAGGGACCTTCGTGACCACCACAACGGATGTCATGGGGTTCTTCATCTTTCTTGGGCTTGCCAGCGTGGTGCTTCTGTGACCGATCTGACTGAAATCAAGGCCATCGCCCGTAAGGCGGCATTTGCGCGCCGGAAGGTTGCATTCGATGCGCGTTTGCCGGGTGCAGCCGGACGTTTGTCCGAAGTGCTTGCGGGGCATCGCGGCGTCCCGATGTCGGGGTACATGCCGATCCGCACCGAAATTGATCCTTTGCCTGCTATGGCCGAGGCCGCGGCTTATGGTCCGGTCGGTGTGCCAGTCATTCAGGCCGCCGGACAGGCGTTGCGGTTTTCGCGCTGGACGCCCGAGGGCGTGTTGAAAGACGGCCCGTTCGGCGCCAAGGTTCCCGAGATTGACGATTATTTTGACCCCGAGATTCTGGTTGTGCCGCTGGTTGCTTTTGACGCGCAAGGCGGAAGACTGGGATATGGCGGTGGCTTTTATGACCGCACGCTAGAGGGATTGCGCGCCAAGCGCCCCACACTGGCCATCGGCTTTGCCTTTGACGCACAAGAGGCCGAGGGGCTGCCGTTGGAACCCACGGATCAGACGTTGGATATGGTCATCACTGAAAGCCGAGTACTGACGTTCTCGGCCTGACCGCCTCAGGTCGGGCTGTTTTCGCGAAAGTACTCCCACGCGTCCACTTCGGTGCCGTCGGGCAGGATGCAGATGCCGATCTGGCCGCCTTCGCCATCTCGGATTTCGTAACGATTGCCGCTTTCAACGCAAAAGGTTGCTGCCGGGTTCGCCAGCTGGGTGGACGAGTCGTTTGAAGCAGGCTGGTCGCAAGCTGAAAGCGCGGTCAAACTGGCGGCGGTCAGAAGGGCAAGGCGCATGGGAAATCTCCTGCATTATGTTCTTTGGCGGTTTATTCTGCCAGCTTAACCACTTGTGCTTGAGAGATACCACACTTAGGACAGTTCGAATGAGGATACTTTTTCTGGGTGACGTGATGGGCCGCGCCGGACGCGCGGCCATTCAGCAACATTTGCCGCGTCTGCGCGACGAATGGCGGTTGGATTTTGTCGTGGTCAATGGCGAGAACGCATCAAACGGGATGGGTCTGACCGGGGATCACGCCAAGCTGCTGCTGGATTCCGGGGCCGATTGCCTGACACTGGGCGATCACGCGTTCGACCAGAAAGACATGTTGCAATTCATCGAAAGTGAACCCCGTATCGTGCGCCCGGTGAACTTTGCCAAGGGCGCGCCGGGCAGGGGCCACCGGTTGTACACCGCGCCGGGCGGGCGCAAGGTTCTGGTTGTTCAGGTGTTGGGGCAAGTCTTCATGAAACGCCCCTTTGATGATCCGTTCTCTGCTGTTGAACCAATCCTGAAGTCGCACCCGCGTGGCGGGCAAGCGCAGGCGATCATCGTCGATATGCATTGTGAAGCGACTTCCGAAAAGATGGCCATGGGTCACTATTGCGACAAACGCGCCAGCCTTGTTGTGGGCACGCATACACATGTGCCAACCGCGGACGCGCAAATCCTGCCGGGTGGCACGGCCTATCTGACGGATGCGGGCATGTGCGGCGATTATGACTCGGTCATCGGCATGGATAAGCTGGAACCGATGCGCCGGTTCATCACCGGTATGCCCAAGGCCCGGTTCACTCCGGCTAATGGTGAGGCCACGCTGAGCGGAGTGTTCGTTGAAACCGACGACCGTGACGGTCAGGCGAAATCTGTTCAAATGGTGCGCGTTGGTGGGCGGCTACAGCAAGCTGGCCCACAGTAAGGGCACGTCAGGCTTGCTCTGTCGCGCGCAATGCGTGAAACTGCCTGACGGGCGCGTAAGCCAGGCCAGGGTTCGGACAGAATACCAAGAATGCAATTCCTTCAGCTGACAGAAATGGGAAGCGCGATACTGGCGCTGTTGGTCGTTGCAGGCATGTTCATCATGTTCCTGCGCGAATCCTATCCGACTGAAGTGGTCGCAATCGGTGGCGTGGCCGTGATGCTGGTGACGGGCATTCTGCCCTATCAAAGCGCACTTGCCGTTCTGTCAAATCCGGCCCCTTGGACGATTGCCGCGATGTTCATCATCATGGGAGCATTGGTGCGTACCGGAGCACTGGACGCATTCACATCGACAGCGCAAAAACAGGCACAGGTAAGTCCCAAAGTCGCAATCGCGACGTTGATGGCCTTTGTTGTCTTTGCCTCGGCGGTGGTTTCAAACACGCCCGTGGTGGTCGTGATGATCCCGGTATTCGTTCAGATCGCGCGGACGCTGAACGTGTCGGCCTCGAAACTGCTGATCCCGCTTAGTTATGCGGCCATTCTGGGTGGTACGCTGACCCTGATCGGGACCTCGACCAACCTGTTGGTTGATGGTGTCGCGCGGGCGCAGGGGATGACCCCGTTTTCGATTTTCGAGGTGACCCCACTGGGTATTGCACTGGTGATTTACGGCATGTTCTACCTTCGCTTTGTCGCGCCGCGCCTTTTGCCGGATCGCGACAGCATGGCATCCATGCTCAGCGACCGGTCGAAGATGAAGTTCTTTACCGAGGCTGTCATTCCCCCCGACAGCAACCTGATCGGGCGTGAGGTGACAGGCGTGCAGCTATTCAAACGCCCGGGCGTGCGCCTGATCGACGTCGTGCGCGGCGACGAGTCGTTGCGGCGCAACCTCAAGGGCGTCGCTTTGAAAGTTGGCGACCGTGTCGTTCTTCGGACTGAGATGACAGAGTTGCTGAGCCTGCAAACCAACAAGGAACTCAAGCGTGTCGACCAGGTCTCGGCGGTCGAAACCAAAACGGTCGAAGTGCTGATCACTCCGGGTTGCCGCATGGTCGGGCGGACGTTGGGCGCGATGCGTTTACGCCGCCGTTATGGCGTCTATGTGCTGGCGGTGCATCGAAGAAACCAGAATATTGGGCGGCAATTGGATGATCTGGTCGTGCGGGTCGGTGACACGCTGCTACTGGAGGGATCACCTGCAGATATCCGGAAACTGGCTGCTGATATGGATATGGTCGATGTGACCCAACCTTCGGCCCGCGCATTCCGCCGCAGCCACGCGCCGATTGCCATCGGGGCGCTGACCGGGATCGTTGTGCTGGCCGCGCTGGGCGTTGCGCCCATCCTGCTGCTGTCGATCCTGGCTGTTGCGGTAGTTTTGATTACGCGCTGCATCGACGCGGATGAGGCGTTTTCCTTTGTCGAAGGAAGATTGCTGGCCCTCATCTTCTCAATGCTGGCCATAGGCGCGGCCTTGGATAAATCCGGTGCAGTTTCCTTAATTGTCGAAGCCGTGGCGCCGGGTCTTGGTGCCCTGCCACCATTCCTGATCATCTGGGCGGTCTATTTGCTGACCTCTGTGCTTACAGAGCTGGTGTCGAATAACGCCGTGGCAGTTGTGGTGACGCCGATTGCCATTGGTTTGGCGCAGGCAGTGGGCGTTGATCCGCGCCCGCTGGTCGTGGCAGTCATGGTGGCGGCCTCGGCTTCATTTGCGACGCCGATCGGATATCAGACCAACATGATGGTTTACGGCCCCGGTGGGTACAGGTTCACAGATTTTCTGAAAGTTGGCGTGCCGCTGAATCTGACTGTGGGTTTGCTGGCTTCGCTGTTGATCCCTCTGATCTGGCCGCTTTGAGTTCGGCACGGAACCGCTGGTTTTCCGGCGAAGTCCTTGTAAAATCAAAACCTCATACAATGTTTTGAATAAGTGATTTTGCGAAAAGGAGCACGCCAATGCTCAACACCGGATATACTGCGCTTACGGTTGCGGCCACATCAGCCATGCTGAGCAGCGCGGCCATCGGCGGAACGATCGAAGGCACTGCAGCATATCGCGAGCGTATCGCCGTACCACCGGATGCGACGCTTTACGTGCAATTGCAGGACGTCTCGCGCGCGGACGCACCGTCGGTGACCCTGTCGGCAAAGCGCTATGCGCTGACCGGAGTGCCAGCACAATTCGAGCTGAGCTATGACGACGCCCTTATTCAAGAGGGGATGCGCTACGTGGTGCGTGGTTCGATCTTTCAGGGCGACAAGCTGTTGTTCACAACCGATACTGCCTACCCCGTTCTGACGAATGGGGCCGGCAACACGACCGATCTGATGCTGGTCAAAGTACAACCGCCCGGAGCAGCCGTCCTGGAAAACACCAATTGGACCGCAACCGGCCTGAATGGCGCAGCATTTGAGACCGAAAGGCGCCCCGCGCTTTCATTCGCCAATGATGGCGCGTTTTCTGGCAGCGGTGGATGCAACCGGTTTTCCGGCCAAGCCGAGATTGCAGGCAACAATATTGAATTCCCCGACAACATGGCCGCCACCCTGATGGCCTGCCCGCCGCCACTGGATGAAGTTGAGCGGCAGTTCTTCAAAGCCCTTCAGGAGGTGACAGCATATGCCTTCAAAGGTGATACGCTGGTGTTGCTGGACAACGCCGGGCAATCCGTCGTGCAGTTTGCCCGGGAACAGTAGGGTTTGAGGGGCTGTCACGCGACGGCCCTTGAGCGCCCTGCATTGCGGCCGGAGAAAATGCAGCCGCCCAGGAATGAACCTTCGAGCGCGTTGTAGCCGTGATAGCCACCGCCGCCGAAACCCGCGACCTCTCCGGCTGCGAACAGGCCAGGAACGACCTGACCGTCTGCGCCCACCATCTGACTGTCCAGATTGGTCTGAAGCCCACCCAGCGTCTTGCGCGTCAGCACGTGCAGTTTCACCGCGATCAGCGGGCCATTGGCCGGATCAAGGAACTTGTGCGGCTTGGCGGTTCGGATCAGTTTGTCACCACGGTAGTTGCGCGCGGCCAGAATAGCGGCCATCTGCGCATCCTTGGTGAACGGGTTGTCGATCTGGGAATCGCGCGCCTCGATCTGGGCGCGCAGGTGCGCCTCGTCGATCAGGCCTCCGCCCAGATGGTTCATCCCGTTAACAAGCTCGGTCAAGGTATTGGCGACGATGAAGTCTTCGCCGTGCTCCTTGAACGCCTCGACCGGAGCAGTGGCCTTGGAGCCTGTCAGAATGCGTTGGAACAGAACTTCTTTCCAACCACCGTCCGTCATGTCGGGGTTCTGTTCAGACCCGGATAGGGCGAATTCCTTTTTGATCACCTTCTGGGTCAGAACGAACCAGCTGTATTCATGGCCGGTCTTCAGGATTTCCTTTAACGTTCCTAACGTATCAAAACCCGGCAGGCATGGCGGCTTCAACCGGTTGCCTTCGGCGTCGAACCACATCGAGCTTGGGCCGGGCAGAATGCGAATGCCGTGCGATGGCCAGATCGGATTCCAGTTACGAACGCCCTCGGTATAATGCCACATCCGGTCGCCGTTGATGACATGACCGCCAGCCTTTTCGCTGATACCGATCATGCGTCCATCGACGTGGAATGGCACGCCAGCGACCATGTCTTTTGGCGGCTCGCCCAGACGGTCGCGCGGCCAGCTTTTGCGCACCATTTCAAAGTTGCCTCCGATGCCGCCGGACGTGACGATGACGGCTGGGGCGTAAAATTCGAACTCGCCCACTTCATCGCGGTTGGTCTTGGCGCCGTGGGGTGCGGTGTCGTCTGCCAGAACCTCGCCCGAGACGCCTTTGGCAGAGCCGTTCTGCATGATGATGTGGCTGACTTGATGGCGGAATTTAAGCTCGATCAACCCGTTGCTGACATGGTCACACACGCGGCGTTTGAAATGTTCCAGAACACCGGGGCCGGTGCCCCAGGTGATATGAAAGCGGGGCACAGAATTGCCGTGACCATCCGCATATGATCCACCGCGTTCGGCCCAGCCGACAATCGGAAACCAGCGCAGGCCCATGTCATGCAGCCAAGGGCGCATCTCGCCGGCGGCGAATTCGACATAGGCCTCGGCCCATTTGCGGGGCCATGCGTCTTCGTCGCGGTCGAACTGCGCGCTGCCCATCCAGTCTCGCAAGGCAAGGTCGTAGCTGTCCTTGATGCCCATGCGCCGCTGTTCCGGCGTGTCGACCATAAAGAGCCCGCCAAGGCTCCAGAATGCCTGACCGCCCAGGAAATGCGCGGGTTCCTGATCGACCACGATCACCTTTTTGCCCCGGTCGCCCAGTTCGGCCGCGGCGGCCAACCCGGCCAGCCCAGCGCCCACGACGATTGCATCGGCAGAGTTATTCGTCATGTGTTATCCTTTCAGCGGCTGCGGAACCAAAGGATGAAGGGCAAGGCCACAACATACATCGTTATTCCGTACACAGCCGACGGCAGAGCCAACGGGCTGAACCCGCTTTCCGTCGCCGTGATCAATGCAGCCAGTGTAATCCCAAGTGTCGAGTTTTGTATTCCGGTTTCGATGGAGACCGTCTTGCTTTCGTCCCACGTCAGGTTTGCTGCGCGCGCCAGCCCCAAACCGATCAGCAACAATGCGATGTTCAATGAGATCAAACCCGCGCCCATAACTCCCAGGTTATCGACAAAAAGCTGCCAGTTACCAGCCAGCGCCGCCAGAACGATCAGCATGAAGAGGACAGTTGCAATCTTGGACAGCACAGGCTCAAGCAGCTTTGCAAAGTCAGTTGCAAAGCCGCGCAGTATGACGCCAAGCGCCACGGGCAACGTAGTGATCAGGAACATCGCAATGGCCAATCCCGTGATGGAAACCTCGGGTGCGGCATCACCCATGAAATAGTTCACTGACCACGCAGCAAGAAATGGCACGGTTACCATCGAAAGCAGGCTGATGACGGCCGTCAAACTGACCGAAAGGGCGACATCACCCTTTGCCAGTTTCGACAGGATGTTGCTGGTCACACCGCCAGGGCAAAAACTGAGGATCATGAAGCCGACCGCGATCTCGGGTGGCAACGCAAAAAGTGTGACCGTGACAAAAGCCGCGACCGGCAGCAGTACAACCTGGCACAACGCACCGATGGCGAAAGGATAGCGCCGGCTGAGCACGCGGCGGAAATCAGCGACTTCGAGCCCAACGCCCAGAGACAGCATGATAATGGCCAGCGACAGCGGCAGGCCGACATTTATTAGAAGATCCAAGAACAACTCCTCCCAAAGCCGTTCGGGCCACCCTAAGCGAGCGGTCGTGGATCAGGCAATAACGCCGTTGGGTCACCCATAGCGTTCGGCGAACCTGCGGAGGATTTCGGCCGGTTGTGTAACATCCGCTGCGTGACAAATGTCGATCAGGCGCTGGGCGTCTTCGGGCGGAAAATAGCCGTGGTTCTTGTAGATATTGATGCGCTGCTCAAAATCGCGCGCGTCCGCCTCGGGGTGGAACTGCGTGGCATAAACATTCTGCCCCCAGCGGATCATCTGGAATGGGCAGGGGTCCGAGGCCAGCAGGTGGACGCACCCTTCCGGCAGCGCCTGCACGGCCTCTTTATGACCCACGAAGGCGTCAAATGTTCCGGTCAGCCCTGCCGTCAGCGGGTCTTGTGCTCCGTCTGCAGTCAGGTGGCAGGTCGAAGGCCCGACAGGTTCGCCGTACTTGTCTTTGCTGACGTCACCGCCAAGATGAGCGGCCAGAATGCCCAGCCCATAACAACAGCCCATGAAGGGATGATCCTGTGCGATGATCTGCGGCATCAATCCCATAATGGCGCCTTCAATGCGCGCGTCGGCTTCGGATTTGGTTGCGGGGTCGTCACTGACGCATCCCGGTCCACCACCAACAATCACCCCAGCATAGTCAGTGACATTCAAATCGTCGGGCAAAGCCTCACAATCCAATCGGATGCGATGGGTCTGATCGGGAGTCAGCCCCGTTTTGTCCAGGATCGAGGTATATTCGGCATCCGAAGCATCGGTTTCCGGGCGCAGTTGCAGGATCAGAAATCGTTTCATGAAAGGCCTTTATCCGTCACAGTGGCCAGAATACAAGGATGGCGGGAATGGAAACGGCGATGATCAGGATTTCCAGCGGCAACCCCATGCGCCAATAATCACCAAACTGATACCCTCCGGGCCCCAGCACCAGCGTATTGTTCTTATGCCCGATCGGCGTCAGGAACGCGGCTGACGCAGCAACGGCAACCGTCATCAGGAACGGGTCGGGTGAAACCTCAAGCGTGCGGGCCATCTGGATGCCGACCGGAGCCGCAACAATGGCGGTAGCCGTATTGTTCAGCACGTCTGACAGGGTCATTGTGACCACCATCAACACGGTCAGAATGGCCCAGGCCGGCAGCCCGTCGGTCAATTGAATCAAAGCATTCGCAATCAGTTCTGTACCGCCGGAAGTCTCCAATGCGCTGCCTAGCGGGATCATTGAACCCAGCAGAACGACAACGGGCCACTCGATATGATTGTAGATATCGGCAATCGGCATGATCTTGGTCAGAACATAGGCGACAACGACCAACCCCAAAGCGATGGGCAGGTAGATCAGCCCGACACTGGCCGCCAGAACAGCTGCACCAAACAAGCCAATGGCAAGCCACGCTTTTTCGTTGGCGGTGACGTTCAGACCGCGTTCAGCAAGTGGCAAACAACCCAGCCATTCGGTCACATCGGCACTGCGGTCACGTGGGCACAGCAGCAACAGAATATCGCCCGCTTCAATCTGAGTTTTGCGGACCTGTTCGGTTATGCGGCGGCCCTGACGTGAAATCCCCATCAAAACGGTGCTTTGACGCCAAGCCAATCCTAGGCCCTGCGCGGTGCGACCGGTGACGCGTGCGTTCAACGGCACAACAACCTCAATCACCTCAAGACCGTCCCCTTCGGCGGTCAGCAATTCCTGACGGCGGGTATCCGAGAAATCGAGGTTCAGCGCGGTGCGAAATTCGTCTAGCGCCTCGGGGCGGGCCTCCAGCACCAAAGCGTCGCCCGGTTTGATTGTAGCATGGGCCGACCGGCCATAGCGCCGTTTTCCATCTCGAATAAGGCCGATGATGGCCACGTCGGATTTCTCGGCGGCCTCATAAAGTTCGCTGACACGTTTTCCGATTTGCGGCGACTCTGGCGGGACCGTCAGTTCCGCGATGTATTCGGCAAGGGTTTCCGAGGCCTCTTCCTGTGTTCCGCGATTGGGAATCAACCGCCATCCGACCAGCGCGACAAATGCTAGCCCGGCAATCGCGGCCAATCCACCAACGGGGGCGAAATCGAACATTCGGAACGGTTCACCCAAGGTCTCAGCCCGGATCGATGCGATGATGATGTTAGGGGGCGTTCCAATCAACGTGGCCATGCCGCCCAGAATAGTGGCAAAACTCAGCGGCATCAGGGTCAGGCCGACCGGTCGCCCCGCCTTGCGCGCGGTTTGGATATCGACCGGCATCAGCAGTGCCAGCGCAGCCACGTTGTTCATAAAGGCTGACAGAACAGCGCCAATCCCGCCCATCAGTGCGATGTGCGCGCCAAGCCCGCGCGAGGCATCGACCAGTGTGCGGGTGATCAGAAAAACAGCGCCGGAGCGCACCAACCCGGCCGAGACAACCAATACCAAAGCGACGATGATCGTGGCGGGGTGTCCGAACCCGGCAAAGGCGTCATCGACCGGCACAACACCCAGCGTAACTCCGATCAATAGCGCGGTGAAGGCCACAAGGTCGTATCGAAACTTCCCCCAAAGCAGCATTCCAAACACAGTGGCGAAAAGGGAAAAAAGAATAATCTGGTCTGTCGTCATGCGGCCACCATACCCTTCGCGGCGACTGTCGCAAGCCGCTCTCTTGATCCTTGGCCCCGCAAACGTCTATATGAGCGCCGAATACGCAATCACGATGACGAGGACGCAACATGGCAGGCCATTCCAAATGGGCCAACATCCAGCACCGCAAGGGGCGTCAGGACGCCGCGCGGTCCAAACTGTTTTCCAAACTGTCGAAAGAGATCACCGTCGCTGCCAAGATGGGCGACCCCGATCCTGAAAAAAACCCACGGCTGCGTTTGGCCGTGAAAGAAGCCAAGTCACAGTCGGTTCCAAAAGATGTCATCGACCGCGCGATCAAGAAATCGACGGCGGGCGAAGGCGATGAATACGAAGAGATCCGGTATGAGGGCTATGGCCCGAACGGTGTGGCGGTGATCGTCGAGACGATGACCGACAACCGCAATCGCACAGCGTCGACCGTGCGTTCGACCTTTTCCAAGAACGGCGGCAACCTGGGCGAAACCGGTTCAGTTGGCTTCATGTTCGAACGCAAGGGCGAAGTGGTTTATCCGGGTTCCGTCGGCGACGCGGACACCGTGTTCGAAGCCGCAATCGAAGCCGGCGCTGAAGATGTCGAAAGCTCGGAAGAAGGGCATATCATCTGGTGTGCCGATACCGACCTGAACGAAGTGTCGAGCGCCCTTGAAGCTGCGCTGGGGGAAACCGATTCCACCAAGCTGATCTGGAAGCCTACGACGACAACCGAGTTGGGTCTGGAAGACATGCAAAAGCTGATGAAGCTGGTCGATGCGCTGGAGGACGACGATGACGTTCAACGCGTGACGACGAATTTCGAAGCCACGGACGAAGTCATGGCTCAGCTCTGATCCGCATTGCAAGAAAAGCACGAAAAACCCGGTCTTTGGCCGGGTTTTCATTTTTGACACAGGGGGTTCTTGGCCGGTTGCGTGGAACTGAGTACCATGGATTGATCAAACCCAAGTGGCGCGCCCTTTTGCGAGCCGAGGAACCCAAGCGCGCATATGACTGACAAGTCACTGGACACATCGAAAAGAAACGTTCCGGTCCTGGCTGGGCAAAGCATTCTGTCTCAGGTGGCGTGGACCCTAGGCAGCCCATCCGTGGTCTTGCCATTTCTGGCCGTGTCGCTTGAGCTTCCGATGTACATAGCCGGCGCGCTGGTGTCGGTGCGGATGGTTGGCAGCATGATCTCGGATGTTTTCCTCGCGTATCCCATCGCAGCGCGTGACCGCAAGAAACGTGCAATCGCGATGACTGAGGTCGCAATCGGTGCCTGCCTGATTTTGGCTTTGTTGGTGGCCTCAACAGGTGTGGTACCGGTCATCGGAGTGGCGTTTGTCGCTGCGTTTTTTATGATCGGTTTGATCGAAGAAATTCAGTCGCTGATGTATACCGATCTGCTGGGCGATCAGGTGCGCTCCAAATCGCGGATGATCATGCATTATCTGCAGCTGGGGGTGGGTGGATTGGGCGCAATCGGATTGGCGTTGCTGGTTCACGAGATCACCAAAGAAAACTCACCTTTTTCGCGCCATTCCGCGGTGATTGCCGTGTCTGTGGCATTCTTTGTGTTGTCTGGCTTGTCAATTCTTATGATGTCCGAAACCGCTGGTCCCACCGACAAAAAGGACACGCAAGGGGACAAGAAGCGAAAGTTCCTCGATAACTTCACCGATATCGCCGCAATGTTTGATCAGCGCTGGTTCCGCCGTTATATGGTCATGCGCATGCCGCTTGTCGTGGTATCCCTGTCGGTACCGTTCTTTGCGTTGATCGCTGCCGAAGCGCACCACGCCTCGGCCAAGGGGCTGACGGCGATGATCGTGTCGTCGGCGTCGGGGTATCTTGTATCTGCCCCACTGTGGCAATTGGTGAACATGAAATCGCATCGCGCCGTGATGGTCACCGGGAACCTGATGGTGGCACTGACGGGCGGTGCGCTTTTGTCCGTGCACTTTCTGGGCATGGACCATGACGTTCACTTACACGCCATTGCCTTGTTCGTTGTCACTGTTGCGGTGACAGGGATCAGCAGTGCCCGCAAGCTGTACTTCCTGGACGTTGCCCCAAAAGATCAGAGGGTCAAAGGTGCCGCAGCGATCAAGAGCATTTGCCGGATCTCTGGCGTATTGCTCTCGGCCGCGTTGGCAGGCGTTGCGCATTTGCACGAGGTCGCCTGGGCAATCGCCTTCATCGTCGCCACAAGCGTTTTCGCGGCGATCGCCTGTTACCGTGTGGTTGTACCCAGCGAGAAAAAAGCGGTTCAGTCCTAGTCTGCCGTGTCAGCAGGAAGCAGGGCACCATTGGCGGCGCGTTTGACTGCGTCAGTCAGCGGGGCCAACGCCGTGGATAGCACACGACCCACCTGCCAGGTCAGCCCTACGTCAAGCCGCGCGCCCGGTACCAAAGGGCATAACCGGCCATCTTCCAGCGCTGGGCGCGCAAGACTTTCCGGATTCATTCCCCAACCAATCCCCGCAATGGCCGCTTCTACAAATCCCTGAGAGGAGGGCAGGAAATGCGAAGGGGGTGATAGCCGTTGACCTGTCTGCCGGGTAATCCAGGCTTTTTGCAGCCCATCCTTGCGGTTGAATGTCAAACAGGTGGCGCGGGACAACGTCTCGACATTTACACCGTCCGCGAACCATTTGCGCATGAAATCGGGGCTGGCCGTGGGGATGTACCGCAGGGCGCCAAGGGCGACGGCGTCGCTGCCTGGGACTGTATCACCTCCGACCGTTATGGCGGCGCTGACCTCTCCGCGCCTCAACCATTCCGCCGAATGATCCTGATCGTCAACGACCAGATCGAACAGCAGGCCGTCAACCTGAGACATGACATTGATGAACCACGTCGCCAGAACGTCGGCTGGCACTGCGACGCGCACGCGTGCAGGGCCGTTGGTTTGATCAAGTGTCAGTTCGCGGGCCAGATGTGTCTCAAGTAACCCGATATCCTCGGCGTGTTGAGCGATACGCAAACCCATCGGAGTGCCCGTGCAGGGCGTTCCGCGATTGATCAGGGTTGCGCCGACAAGGTCTTCCAGTGCCTTGATCCGTTGTGAAACCGCAGAAGGCGTAACTGCAAGTTCCGAAGCGGCCGCGTCAAAACTGCCATGACGCAGGATGGCAGACAGCGCAGTCAGGTGGTTTGGATCCAGTAGCATTAGACAGACTTAATTCAGGTCAGTTTCTTTAATTTGATAGATGTTCGGTAAGCAAGTAGTCAACGCCTCAGACTATCGGAGGTTTCATGTCCACATCTTTGATTGCAGGCTTTGTGCTTGGTTTCAGCCTGATCCTCGCCATTGGCGCGCAAAACGCCTTTGTTTTGCGTCAGGGATTGCGGCGCGAGCATGTATTCCCACTGTGCCTGACTTGCGCGGTGTCTGATGCCATTCTCATAGCCGCCGGCGTTGCGGGTTTCGGAACATTGGCGCACGCGTTGCCCTGGTTCGAGACCGTCATGCGGTATGGCGGGGCGATCTTTCTGATATGGTACGGTTTGCGCAGCCTGAGTTCAGCATGGCGCGGCGGAGTGGTGATGGAGATCGGCGAGGGTAAGCGGGTCAGCCTGAAATCTGTTCTGCTGACCGTTCTTGCGTTCACATGGCTGAACCCGCATGTCTATCTGGATACAGTTGTGCTGATTGGGTCGATCTCGGCGCAGTATGATGACCGGCTGGCATTTGCGCTTGGGGCAATGACGTCCAGCTTTGTGTTCTTCTTTTCGCTGGGCTATGGGGCAGGGATGCTGTCCCCGATTTTTACAAGACCACGGGCGTGGCAGGTGCTGGATTTAATAATCGGCGTGGTCATGCTGGCAATTGCTGCAAAGCTCGTATTGATGTGACGGGTTGCCTCTGCCAAGTATTCGGTGTTCAACCGTTAACATGTCAACTTTAACCGCCCAATACCGCCCCATGGCTGGCATGCTCTGGATGTTTTCGGCAGGCCTGTCGTTTGTGGTCATGACGGCATTAGTGAAGTCGCTGGGCTCCACGATGGACCCTACGCAAGCTGCGTTCCTGCGCTTTGCCTTCGGCTTGATCTTTCTGTTGCCTGCGTTGCGCCTGGTGTTGAAAACCCACCTTACACGCAGCCACATCATATTGCTGGGGACGCGCGGTGTCGTCCACGCATTTGCAGTGATGCTGTGGTTCTTCTCGATGACCCAGATCCCGCTGGCTGAGGTCACGGCGATGAACTACATGACGCCGGTCTATGTCACGCTGGGGGCCGCGTTGTTTCTGGGCGAGAAGCTGGCCATCCGTCGGATCGCCGCGATTGGTGTGGCACTGGTTGGCGTTCTGATCATCCTAAGGCCGGGTTTTCGTGAGATTTCACTGGGTCATATCACCATGCTGGGCACGGCCCTGACCTTGGGCGGATCCTATCTGATCGCCAAAGTGCTTGTGCGTGATCTGCCGCCGTCAGTTGTTGTGGCGCATATGTCGATCTGGGTGACCATAGCTTTGATCCCTTTTGCAATTGCGGTTTGGACCACGCCCAGCTTGCGCGACCTCGGCGTGCTGTTTCTGGTGGCCAGTTTTGCCACGGCGGGCCACTATTTCATGACGATCGCACTTAAGGCGGCCCCGGTAGCGGTCACACAGCCGGTTACGTTCCTGCAGTTGATCTGGGCCACCTTGTTGGGCGCGCTGGTTTTCAATGAAAGCATCGACATCTGGGTAGTCGCGGGTGGAACGGTGATTCTGCTAGCGGTCAGTTTCATTGCCTGGCGCGAAGCGGTTTTGAACCGCAGCAGCTTGACGACCCCCAGCATCGCACCCAAACTCTGACCATTGGTGGTCGCGTGAAACGTTATTGATTGACGAGTCAATAAAAAGCCCTTAGCGTTTTCTCACTATACTTAGTGAGGGGATAGCGATGCCGAAACTCGGAATGGAGCCAATCCGCCGTGACGCGATCGTCAAGGCAACAATTGCCGAACTCGGGTCGAAGAAATCCCTTGATGTGACTGTCAGCCAGATCGCCAAACGCGCAGGTATGTCCAGCGCGCTGGCGCATCATTATTTCGGTGGCAAAGATCAGATCTTTCTGGCTGCCATGCGCCGCATCCTGTCGGACTTTGCCGACGAGGCTAGGCAGGAGCTGAAGAATGCTGTCCCGCAGGAACGCGCGCAGGCCATTATCCGGGCCTGTTTTGCACAATCATGTTTCACACCGGATGTCATCGCTGCGTGGATGACATTTTACGTGTTGGCCCAAACCAATGATGACGCCTTGCGCCTGTGGCAAATCTATCAGGCGCGTATCCGGTCGAACCTGACCCACGCCCTGCGCCCATTACTGGGTGATCCGGCCGAGGCGGCCGAAAACATGATCGCGCTTATCGATGGGCTATATATCCGCGCCGCACTCAGCGCGCCGGAAGAACCGCAGCTGGCGGTCAATCACGCGATGCGTGTCCTCAATACTCTGCTCGAGGCTGAAAAATGACAAAACCGAACATTCTGATCCTGATGGTGGATCAGCTTAACGGGACCCTTTTTCCGGATGGTCCCGCTGACTGGCTTCACGCTCCGAACCTGAAGAAACTGGCCGAACGCTCGACCCGGTTTGCCAACGCCTATACCGCGTCGCCTCTGTGTGCGCCGGGGCGGGCCAGCTTCATGTCCGGTCAGCTGCCTTCGCGCACGGGTGTTTATGACAACGCCGCAGAATTCCGCAGCGACATCCCGACCTATGCACACCATCTGCGCCGCGCGGGCTACTACACCTGCCTTTCCGGCAAGATGCACTTTGTCGGCCCAGATCAGATGCACGGGTTTGAGGACCGCCTGACAACCGATATCTATCCCGCCGATTTTGGCTGGACCCCCGACTACCGCAAACCCGGCGAGCGGATCGACTGGTGGTACCACAATATGGGTTCGGTGACCGGCGCAGGCGTGGCCGAGATTTCCAACCAGATGGAGTATGACGACGAGGTCGCCTATAATGCCAAGGCCAAGCTCTATGATCTTGCGCGTGGCAAGGATGACCGCCCATGGTGCGTCACCGTCAGCTTTACGCACCCCCATGATCCCTATGTGGCGCGTCGCAAATACTGGGACCTCTACGAAGATTGCGAACACCTGCAGCCCGAGATTGCGGACATTGGCTATGACAATCAGGACCCGCACTCTAAGCGCATATTTGACGCCAATGATTGGCGCAGTTTCGACATCACAGAAGAAGACATCCGCAAGTCGCGCCGCGCGTACTTTTCCAATATCTCATATCTGGACGACAAGATCGGTGAAATCCTCGAGGTGCTGGAAACAACCCGGCAAGAGGCGATCATCATGTTTGTCTCGGATCACGGCGACATGCTGGGTGAGCGGGGCCTGTGGTTCAAAATGAACTTTTACGAGGGATCGGCACGCGTGCCGTTGATGATTGCCGCGCCGGATATGCCGGCAGGCCGTATCGACACGCCGGTTTCGACAATCGACGTCACGCCAACCCTTGGCGCACTGGCGGGCGTAGATATGGCCGAGATCGCGCCGTGGACCGATGGCGAAGACCTTGTGCCTCTTGCCAATGGCACCGAACGAACTGCCCCGGTGAAGATGGAATATGCGGCCGAAGCCTCGTATGCGCCGCTGGTTTCGCTGCGCTATGGTAAGTGGAAATACAATCGCTGCGCTCTGGACCCCGATCAACTGTACGATCTGGAAAATGATCCGCATGAATTGGAAAACCTCGCGGAACACCCAGAACACGCAGGCACGCTGGAAACTTTGCGCGCGAAATCTGAGGCACGCTGGGATCTGGACCAGTTCGATGCCGACGTCCGTGCCAATCAGGCGCGCCGCTGGGTTGTCTATGAGGCGTTGCGGCAGGGTGGGTATTACCCGTGGGACTACCAGCCACTGCAGAAGGCATCTGAGCGCTACATGCGCAATCACATGGATCTGAATGTCGTAGAGGAAAACGCCCGCTTCCCGCGCGGCGAGTAACCTCTTCACCTTTTCGAAAATACGCCTGCCGGACGATCAGAAATTTGGTTCGGCGGGATATGGAGACCTGAAAATGGAAGCAGATTTCGTCATCGTTGGCGCAGGATCGGCAGGCTGCGCAATGGCGTATCGCCTGAGCGAGGCCGGGGCCTCAGTATTGGTGATCGAACACGGCGGGACTGATGCTGGTCCGTTCATCCAGATGCCAGCGGCATTGAGCTATCCGATGAACATGCCGATGTACGATTGGGGTTACAAGTCCGAGCCCGAGCCGCACCTGAATAACCGCGAACTGGCTTGTCCGCGCGGCAAGGTTATTGGTGGATCGTCATCGATCAACGGCATGGTTTACGTACGTGGCCACGCGCGTGATTTTGACACTTGGGCCGAGATGGGCGCCGATGGCTGGTCCTATGCGGATGTGCTGCCCTATTACAAACGCATGGAGACCTGGCATGATGGTGGCCATGGCGGCGATCCGACATGGCGTGGCACCGATGGACCGCTGCATGTTTCGCGCGGACCGCGCGAGAACCCGCTGTTTCAGGCTTTCGTCGATGCGGGACAGCAGGCGGGATACGAAGTTACCGGCGACTATAACGGTGAAAAGCAGGAAGGCTTCGGCCCGATGGAGCAAACCGTCTGGAAAGGACGGCGTTGGTCGGCGGCGAATGCGTATCTGAAACCTGCGCTCAAGCGCGATAACTGCGATATCGTGCGCGGACTGGCCTCAAAGGTGGTCATGGAAAACGGCCGCGCAATCGGGGTCGAATTGATCAGAGGTGGCAAGACAGAGGTCATCCGCGCCCGGCGCGAGGTGGTTCTTGCCGCGTCCTCCATCAACTCTCCCAAGCTGCTGATGCTGTCTGGCATCGGTCCGGCGGCGCATTTGGCTGAACACGGGATAGACGTTGTCGCAGATCGCCCTGGTGTGGGTGCGAACCTTCAGGACCATCTGGAGCTTTACATCCAGCAGGCATCCCTACAGCCCATCACGCTGTACAAACACTGGAACCTGATCAGCAAAGGTCTGATCGGGGCGCAGTGGCTGTTCACAAAGACCGGTCTGGGTGCATCCAACCAATTCGAAAGTGCGGCGTTCATTCGCTCCAAGCCGGGCGTAGAATACCCGGATATTCAATATCACTTCCTGCCAATTGCCGTCCGCTATGATGGCCAGGCCGCAGCCGAAGGTCATGGTTTCCAGGCGCATGTCGGGCCGATGCGCTCGCCGTCGCGCGGGGCAGTGACGCTGCGGTCGGCCAAGGTCGAAGACGCGCCGGTGATCCGCTTCAACTACATGAGCCATGAAGAGGATTGGGCGGATTTCCGCACCTGTATTCGCCTGACGCGTGAGATTTTCGGGCAGGATGCGTTCAAACCTTATTCGGGAAAAGAAATCCAACCGGGTGCGGACGTGCAGTCTGACGAAGCGCTCAATGCCTTTATCGCGGAACATGCCGAAAGCGCGTATCACCCTTGTGGAACCTGCCGGATGGGTCGGGCAGATGACAAAAACGCTGTGGTCGATCCCGAGGGACGCGTAATTGGCGTGGACGGGCTGCGCGTTGCTGACAGTTCAATCTTCCCGCAGATCACCAATGGGAATCTGAACGCGCCGTCTATCATGGTGGGTGAGAAGATGTCCGATCATCTGCTGGGTAAGGATGCCCTGCCAGCAGCCAATGACCAACCTTGGATTAATCCCCAATGGGCGGTTGCGCAGCGATGATCGAATGCATGATTTGATCCGCGTCAAAGATTGACGGGGACCGGACGAATAGACTTGAATCGCAACAACATATTTTAGGAGCGAACAGGAATGTCCCATACCCCGCACGAATTGGCTGAAGAGTTTCCGGACAAGGTTGAGCTGATGAGCCAGCTCAAACAGACGGACGCTCATTTTGCGCGGCTGGCGGATGAATACCATGAGATCAACCGCGAAGTGCATCGAGCCGAAACGAATGTCGAACCGATGGATGATATCGCTGAGACAGATCTGCGTAAAAGACGTGCGGTTCTGAAAGACGAGATCTGGGCTATCCTGTCGAAAGCCTGAGGCATAACGGGGGCTCCGCCCCCGTCGCGGCAGGCCGCGCCTCCCCTGGGATATTGTCAGGTCAGGTGAAGATCAGGTGACTTCATAGGGCAGGGTGCCGCGGGTGTGGGCGTCTATCGTTAAGCGTCTTTCCAATGGCGGAACCGATCGCTGATGACAATTCTGCCGCTCGCAGATGCGGCAGGATATGCCAATTGGCTCGTAAGCGCTGGCGTTGTTGAAATCCAGATTGTCGGCATAAACCAGCGCCTCGGCGTGGCGCACCTCGCAACCTAGTGCAATCGCATAACGGCGCACAGGTGCGCCGTATGAGCCGCCCGATTTCGACACGTCCCGAGCTAAAGATATATACTGAACACCATCGGGTGTTTCTGCAAGCTGTCGTAGGAAGTGGCCGGGCGTTTCGAAAGCGCGATGGACGTTCCATAGGGGGCAGGCGCCGCCGAACCGCGCAAATTGCAGACGCGTGGCCGAGTGTCTTTTGGTGATCGTACCAGCCTGATCGACGCGCACGAAAAAGAACGGGATGCCTTTTGCGCCGGGCCGTTGCAGGGTTGAAAGCCTGTGCGCCACCTGTTCGATTGATGCCCCAAACCGGTTGCTAAGCAGTTCAAGATCGTGACGATATTCCTGCGCTGTGGCCAGAAATTTGGCATAAGGCATCAATGATGCGCCGGCGAAATAGTTTGCCAGCCCGATCTTGGCAATGGCGCGGGCTTCATCGCTGTGAAATTTGGCAAAATCCAGCGTTGCTTCAAGAAGTTTGTCCTGGCTGATCAGTGCAACCTGCAACAACAACTGAAACACCTGAGTTTGTGGTGCGGTTCTGGACGAAAGCT
Source organism: Ruegeria sp. CDSA246 (assembly GCF_059611225.1). Lineage (NCBI taxonomy): Bacteria > Pseudomonadati > Pseudomonadota > Alphaproteobacteria > Rhodobacterales > Roseobacteraceae > Ruegeria > Ruegeria sp. CDSA246. Next base: position 67,481 of record NZ_JBXWPD010000008.1, read on the forward strand.
GCAGAGTTTTGTTCTCTGCGTCGTACTTTCGGGTTTCATCGATGTCCGGGAATTGTGCCCGGATGCCACGCTCTGCGAGGCTGTCCAGGGCTGCCGCACGTATGCCGCCTGCATCCCCGGCGCGCCCGGCAAATCGTTCAGCCGCGCGGTCCACCGCGTCGATGTAGTTGTCGCAATAGTGGAAGAAGTCCCGCACTTCCTCCCATGGGCTAGCCTGGATTTGTGCGTCTTCGCGCCCCAATGCTTCGTCAAGGGAGGCCAGGCGTTCATGCGTCTGACGATAGGTGCGGTGCAGGGCAATGAAGGCCCGTGCCAGAGCGGGTGCGTTTGAAGCCGTGAGGCGGAGATCGGCGAGCGGTGGAACAGCGTCGTCAAAGACCGGATCGGCCAATGCTTCGCGCATGTCCGAGACCAGACGCTCACTGTCGCCGGTGCTCAACTCGGTGACATCCATTCCGAATTCTTGCGCCAGCGCCAGAACGACCGTAGTCGAAATCGGACGGTTGTTGTTCTCCATCTGGTTCAGATAGGGCAGGGAAACACCCAGTTTAGCGGCAAATTCCTTTTGGGTAAGTGACAAGCGCGTACGCATTTCACGCAGCTTTGCACCTGCATAAAGTTTCTGAGTCGCCATGATGAGCCTTTGCAACTTTCCTAAATCGGTAAGCTAACTTTGCAAACCGTCATAGGCAAGCCGTGTCAAAGGCCTAGTTGCCGTTCGCGTCGAATGACAGACAAAATTGCGCAGACCGCCAGGACCGAGGTTGTCAGCATTAGCCAGAGCAAGGGCATTGCACCGGTTTCGTGCGTTAGCAAAGCTCCTGCAAGGGCGCTGAGGCCCGCGCCGCCGCCCAGCATGATCGCTCCACTCAGTCCGGATGCTGTGGCGGCCAGATGCGGTCGCACCGAAAGCGCGCCGGATGTCGCGTTGGGAATCGTCATGCCGTTTCCAATGCCGACGAAGGTCATGAATCCAAAAAAGCTGAGCGCTGTTCCGAAGCCGGCCAGAAACAAGATGGCGGACATTGCAACGCCTGCTGCGTTCAGCCAGCAGCCCCAAAGTACCATTCGATTGACGCCGAAGTGAACGGAATAGCGACCGCTGAAGAAGTTACCAAAAAAGTACCCTACAGCTGGGGCGCCAAAGTAGATGCCGACCTCGGCGGCGCTGAGGCCGAATAGTTCGGTGCCGATAAAGGGAGCGCCGCCCAGATAGGCAAAGAAGGCGCCAGACGACAGCGCGGATGACAGCGAATAGCCCCAAAATCGCGGGGAACCCAGCAGTTCGGGGTATTCCCGGAATTGTTGAACCAGTGTTTTGCCGCTCTTGGCTGAGGTTTCGCCAAAATCTAAGTAAGTTAGCACCAACGTCATTACGCCAAGAACGAAGGGCAGCCAGAAGTTGGCTTTCCAGCCAAAGCTCTCCTCCAACAGGCCTCCGATCGCGGGTCCGATCATGGGGACAATGGCCATGCCCATCGTTACATAACCGATCATCGACGCCGCCTGGTCCTGATCATATAGGTCCCGAACCGCCGCACGGCTAAGAACCATGCCGACCACGATGATTGCCTGACACATTCTGAAAACAAGAAAAACCTGGACGTTGGGGGCATAGATGCAGCCCAAAGTAGCCACTAAAAAAAGGACCAACCCCCAAAGTAGAACGGGACGGCGCCCCGCCTTGTCGGCAATTGGTCCGATCAGGATCTGAAGCACCGCATTGACCAGCAGGTACAGGGCAATCGACAGTTGCATGACTTTGTAGTCGGCCTGAAAGTGCAGTGCCATATTGGGCAGGCTCGGCAAAAACAGATTAAGGCTGAGCGCGGACAATCCGGACAGCAAAACCAGAGTGGTAATTTTAGGAGGCGAGCGATGCGCCGACGAAGAACTAAACTGCATAGTTCACGTGTATAGTCACCACGGATCAGAATGCCATCCATCACGCGTTTTGTGAGTGAAAATTAGCAAGTTTACAATATTCACCAGGATGATTGGATAAGATTTGCAAATTTGCCGAAAGATACTTTGGTCTCGCGGCATCTGCGTATAGTGTCCGGCCAGATTTTACAGGGGATCATCGTTATGAAAGACATCCTTTCCGAACTTGAAGACCGTCGCGACAACGCGCGGCTGGGTGGTGGACAAAAGCGCATCGACGCACAGCACTCGCGCGGCAAACTGACTGCGCGGGAACGGGTCGAACTGTTGCTGGATGAAGGCAGCTTTGAAGAATTTGACATGTTTGTCAGCCATCGGTGCACCGATTTCGGGATGGAGAAGCAAAGGCCAGCGGGTGACGGTGTCGTTACTGGCTGGGGTACGATCAATGGCCGCATGGTTTATGTGTTCAGCCAGGACTTTACAGTCTTTGGCGGCTCACTTTCGGAAACCCATGCTCAGAAGATCTGCAAGATCATGGATATGGCCGTTCAGAACGGTGCACCGGTGATTGGCATTAACGACTCGGGCGGGGCGCGAATTCAGGAAGGCGTGGCGTCGCTGGCTGGTTATGCCGAGGTGTTCCAGCGCAACATCATGGCGTCAGGCGTGGTTCCGCAGATCAGCGTGATCATGGGGCCCTGTGCTGGTGGCGCAGTCTACAGCCCGGCGATGACAGACTTTATCTTCATGGTCAAAGACACCTCGTACATGTTTGTGACCGGCCCCGACGTGGTCAAGACGGTCACAAACGAAGTGGTTACCGCTGAGGAACTGGGTGGGGCGTCGACCCATACCAAGAAATCCTCGGTTGCTGACGGAGCGTTTGAGAACGACGTTGAAGCACTGGCCGAGGTGCGCCGTTTGGTTGATTTCCTGCCGCTCAACAACCGCGAAAAGCCGCCAGTGCGCCCGTTCTTTGACGAACCCGACCGTCTGGAAACCTCGCTGGATACATTGATCCCCGACAACCCTAATACGCCGTACGACATGAAGGAACTCATCACCAAAGTGGCGGATGAGGGTGATTTCTACGAAATTCAGGAGGATTTTGCCAAAAACATCATCACCGGGTTCATCCGGCTTGAAGGGCAGACAGTGGGCGTTGTAGCCAATCAGCCGATGATTCTGGCCGGTTGTCTGGACATCGACAGCTCGCGCAAGGCCGCGCGGTTTGTGCGGTTCTGCGATTGCTTCGAAATTCCGATCCTGACGCTGGTGGATGTACCTGGATTCCTGCCGGGGACGTCGCAGGAATATGGCGGAGTGATCAAGCACGGCGCCAAGCTGTTGTTTGCCTACGGTGAAGCCACGGTGCCAAAAGTTACCGTCATCACCCGTAAGGCTTATGGTGGTGCCTATGATGTTATGGCGTCCAAGCACCTGCGCGGTGACTTCAACTATGCCTGGCCTACAGCCGAAATCGCGGTGATGGGCGCAAAGGGCGCGACCGAGATCATTCACCGTGCCGATCTGGGCGATGCCGAGAAAATTGTGCAGCACACGCAGGATTATGAGGACAGGTTTGCGAACCCGTTTGTCGCGGCCGAGCGTGGCTTTATCGATGAGGTGATCATGCCTCAATCGACCCGCCGTCGCGTTTCGCGGGCCTTTGCCAGCTTGCGGAACAAGCACGTGAAAAACCCGTGGAAAAAGCACGACAACATCCCTCTTTGAGGGGATGTGCAAGGAAATCTGCCCGGCCAAAACGGTTTGGACAGCGTCTCTGACAAACGGTCAGGGCAGATTACTTGGGTGCAAAATTGACTTTGAGGCCACAACTGCTAATGAGTTGCCCAATCAGACATAGAACAGCGCGGGCCGAAAGCCAGGCGCGCGCGATCCCGGAGAGAGGAGCTCGCCTGAGGCGGGTCCGGGATCGCGCCTTAGCTGTGGTGCTGTCTATTTTTGCGGTCCCCGTTCTGGCTGATACCGAAAACCTGTTGCCGGTCCCGTCCGGACAGCCAGTGCACCTGAGCGACGTACTGCTGGACAATAACCCCGGTGAGCTTTGGGTGCGGTTTCGCTTTATTGCGCCCAAGATCGGTTCGGATATTGGCCGGATCGGGTACGATGTCGCCTCGGTCGATATGGAGCATCTGTGCCAGACGCTGGCGGTTACCTATGTCGCCAAGTACGAATTGGACGCTGCCCGGGTGGTCATTTCCCTGTCTGACCGACCTATCGAATTCGGCCGTACATCCCCTGACGCCACGCAGTTCTTTGAAGCCTACCGGCTGGAACAGTCCCGGTGTATCTGGGAGGGGCTTTGACCATGAATCGCGCTATTCATCCCGTCAGGGCATTTCTGAACAGCTACGCGGCTTTGGAGGTGCGCACCATGACATCATCCTGTGACGGATGTGAATATCTGATCCCCATGACCCCTTGTGCAACTGAGGTGGAACCATGCTGAAACATCGCGGATTTCCCGGGCGCCTGCCGGGTACTGACTTTCAGTTCATCATTCGTCGGGCCAATCCCAAAGGCGTGACGCCCCTGACCCGCCGCGAGCGGTTTCGAGATCGTAAACCCGCGGATAAGCGCGCGGATGCAGCCTTTATGGAAGCCCTGTGGGCGCATTTTGGCGACCAACCGTTTGAGCGGGGCAATTTGGATGCCGGTCGTCTTTGCTGGCTTTTCGAACGCGAGGTCATTCCGGCCGAAGATCCGTTTGATCCGGCTAGTTATGATGCGCTTTTGGTAATTGATCCGAATGTGGGCCGGATTTCCTTCCCCGAAATTTTCGACGGGGTGCGCTGATCGTGCAAACCGCTGTCGCACATACCTTCGTGGTGCCGTCAGAGCCCGGAACCCTGCCCACATCGGGGCAGGGCCGGAATGTGCGGTCAGAAGTTCAACTGGGCTGCCAGTTGAATGCGATTGCTGTCAAATGTGCGCCCGGTCGGTGCGTCGTTTCGTTCGCCGTAGAAAAATTCGGCGCTAAGGGTCAGATTGTCGGTCGCCTTGTAGAAGGCGTTCACGTGGATCGTTTCAACTTCGGTAAAGGACAGGGTCCCGGTCGAGGTCGGCAGATCATAGTTTTCTTGCCCGTAGGCGATGCCGACATTCCATTTGGGGCTCAGTTCCTGGCGGAATTCCACAGTGAATCCGTCCACGTCGTTGGCCTGTCCGTTGACGATGGCGTCACCGGCAGCGATCAGGTAGGGGCCCAAAGCCTCGCCGTCGACATAGTTGACCTGAAACAGACCGCCTTGCCAGGGCCGGATGCCAGCCGAGAGGGTATAGCCGGTCTGATCCACTTCGACCGCGCCGGATTGTGCCTTACCGTACAAAGCCGAGGCGCGGGCCAGGTAGGTGCCGTTGTTGTATTCGATGGAGCCGGTCAGGACGGGATCATTCGAATCCGAGCCGCCAACGTTCTCCTCGATCGCCACCGCAAAGGTTGTGTCAGAGCCCAGCGTGTTCGTATAGCGCACTTGAGGAACGCGAGCGAAAGGAATGCCAACGGGGCCGTTGAATTCGACGGTCGTGGGATAGGTGTCGAGCGGCTGGAAGTTGGTCCAGTATTGACCGATCAACCAGTTGTCGCCAATGCGGATATTGGCGTGGCGCAGGCGCAGTTCAGCAGGCCCATCCGTCCCGCCGGAAAACAGGTCCAGTTCCAGCTGGCCCGCAATATCGCCGATGGCAGACGGCGTATTGGTCCGAAGCCCGATGCGCGATTGGCGCACGGTGGCCCCAAAGGTGCCGCTGGTGGCGTTTGCTGGCTCGCCAATTCGGGTCGCATCGGCAAGGTCGCCCAGTTCAAAGTCGGTGTCGTAGAAGAAATCAGCCTTAACGTACCCATAAACATCAAGCGTGGTGTTTCCGATTCGAAGATCGCCAGTGCCAGCGCCGGGTTTTGCTCCCTCGAGGGCCTCGACGCGGGCACGCAGGGCATCAAGTTCCGTTTGCGTCTGGGCGTCTTGGGCGAAAGCAGCCGCGCCGGACATGCCAAGCGCGGACACGGCAAGCAGCAACGCCGTTTTTCTCTTTGCAATCATGTGGATATTTCCTTGTGTGCGAGTGTGCACGGGTACCGTTCCACGCAAGAGAACTTGAGGGAAATCACGAGAACGGGATGGGAATCTCCTAGTTTCTCAAGGAAACGTGCAAAATTATCGGGCCGTTTTCACCCTAAGGTGAACAGATCGGTTAACCCTTTGCGTTTGAAAAGACAAATTCAGGCGCCCTTTTTCGCAACCCGTGATGTTGCAGGCGCAGAAACAGACCAATTGCTGAGGAAAAGTAACAGCAACGTGACGGCATTGGCCTCGCGTTTCACCCCCAAAACTGCATCCGATCTCGGCGCGAATCTGCGCGCGCATTCGCCCAATGGGCGATTTCCAGCCGGAATCCTGACCGGAAACAATACTTTGTTTACGCATTTGATTGTGCCAAGCAACCTGACTAAGCCGTGCGGCTCTACTTTGCCTGCGTCGCACAAGCACCTACTATTCCGTACCCCTTCCTTCCGCGGGCAGGCTTGTGATGTTCACAAAGTCCTGCCCGCGTTTTTCTTTGCGCAATATCCAAGCGTAAAGCGGCACAAATCTGCGCAAAACTCTGTTCAGGACGGCCTGTTATTGAATAACAAGGTCGAAATCGGACATCTGCCCCGGAACGCATCAAGAATTCCAAAGGGGCAGATATCATGCGAATCTCGAAACTCGTTCTTGCAATGGCGACCTGCGCAGGCCTTGCCGCCTGTGGTGACACGACGGGCGAACAGGCGCTGCTTGGCGGCGGCGCAGGCGCCGTCGGGGCGGCTGTTGTCAGCGCCGACCCGCTGTTCGGCGCGGTTGTCGGCGCGGCGGGCAATGTCCTGTACTGCAAGACACAAAACAACTGTAGGTAAAACCGGGTTTTTCGGGGCGCGCGTCGCCCCGACCGTCATCGCGCATCACGCCGTCGTGGGGAACGTTCCCTGCGGCGGCGTTTTGCGTTCTCAGAACATCAAGACAAAGGACGTTCCATGTTTAACAAGATCCTGATCGCCAACCGGGGCGAGATCGCCTGCCGGGTCATCAAGACAGCCCGCAAGATGGGTATCGGCACCGTTGCTATTTATTCGGACGCAGACAAGAACGCCTTGCATGTGTCGATGGCGGATGAATCGGTGCATATCGGCCCGCCGCCTGCGAACCAATCCTACATCGTTATCGATAAGGTCATGGAGGCCATCCGCCAAAGTGGCGCGCAGGCGGTTCACCCCGGTTACGGCTTTTTATCGGAAAACTCCAAATTCGCCGAGGCGCTTGAGGCGGAAGGCGTGGCCTTTGTCGGCCCCCCGGTTGGAGCGATTGAAAGCATGGGTGACAAGATCACTTCGAAAAAGATCGCGCAAGAAGCCGGCGTTTCGACCGTTCCCGGTTACATGGGCCTGATCGAAGACGCCGAAGAGGCCGTTAAGATTTCCAACGAAGTCGGCTATCCGGTCATGATCAAGGCCAGTGCCGGCGGCGGTGGTAAGGGCATGCGGATCGCTTGGAATGATGAAGAGGCGCGCGAAGGCTTCCAGTCGTCTAAGAACGAGGCGGCAAACTCGTTCGGTGATGACCGTATCTTTATTGAAAAATTCGTGACCCAGCCGCGTCACATCGAAATTCAGGTCCTTTGCGACAGCCATGGCAACGGCATTTATCTGGGCGAACGTGAATGCTCGATCCAGCGTCGGAACCAGAAAGTGGTCGAAGAGGCACCGTCGCCGTTCCTAGACGAAGCGACCCGTAAAGCGATGGGCGAACAGGCCGTGGCACTGGCCAAGGCCGTGGACTATGCCAGCGCCGGTACGGTTGAATTCATCGTCGATGGCGAAAAGAACTTCTATTTCCTGGAAATGAACACGCGTTTGCAGGTGGAACACCCAGTCACCGAACTGATCACCGGTGTCGATCTGGTTGAGCAGATGATCCGAGTGGCGGCGGGTGAAAAGCTGTCGATCACACAGGACGACGTGACCCTGACCGGCTGGGCCATCGAAAACCGCCTGTATGCCGAAGATCCGTATCGCGGCTTCCTACCGTCGATTGGTCGTCTGACCCGCTATCGTCCGCCGCAAGAGATTGCCTCTGGTCCGCTGTTGGTGAACGATAAATGGCAAGGTGAAGCGCCCGAAGGTGAAGCCGCCGTGCGCAACGACACCGGCGTCTATGAAGGCGGCGAGATCAGCATGTACTATGACCCGATGATCGCCAAACTGTGCACCTGGGCCCCGACCCGCGAGGCGGCGATTGAGGCGATGCGCGTAGCGCTGGACAGCTTTGAGGTCGAAGGCATCGGCCACAACCTGCCATTCCTGTCGGCTGTGATGGACCATCCGAAATTCGTCAGCGGGGACATGACCACGGCCTTTATCGCCGAGGAATATCCCGACGGTTTCGAAGGCGTTGAACTGTCCGAGGCCGACTTGCGCCGCATCGCGGCTTCCTGCGCAGCCATGCACCGCGTGGCCGAGATTCGCCGCACCCGCGTTTCTGGCCGGATGGACAATCACGAACGCAAGGTCGGCTCTGATTGGGTCGTCACACTGCAAGGGCAGGAATATGCAGTTGAGATTGATGCGGATCGCGATGGGTCATCCGTGACGTTTTCAGACGGTACCACCGTGCGGGTCACTTCGGACTGGACGCCGGGCGATCACTTGGCGGTGCTGGACGTCGATGGCAGCCCGCTGGTTCTGAAAGTCGGAAAAATCTCGGGCGGGTTCCGTATTCGCAACCGGGGCGCAGACCTCAAGGTCCATGTCCGCACGACGCGTCAGGCCGAGCTGGCGCGTATGATGCCCGAAAAGCTGCCGCCGGATACTTCGAAAATGCTGCTGTGCCCGATGCCCGGCCTGATCGTGAAGATCGATGTCGAAGTAGGGCAGGAAGTGCAGGAAGGTCAGGCGCTGTGCACTGTTGAGGCGATGAAGATGGAAAACATCCTGCGCGCCGAGAAGAAAGGTGTCGTGTCCAAAGTCAACGCAGGCCCCGGCGACAACCTGGCCGTGGACGACGTGATCATCGAGTTCGAGTGATCATGATCGCGTTTTCACCATATCTCCATGGTTTCCCGGCGGTTCGCGCCGGGAGCTTTGGGCGTGGCGAAAGCGCTCAGCCGCCGTCGCGTCGTTCGCGGATTTCGCGTTCGCGCAGGGGCGTTTTATCGATGGAACGGCCGATTTCACGTGTGCTCCACGGCGAAGGTTTGCGCAGTTTGACCACGCCGTCCTTGTCGACGAACACCATCTGGAAGCCGCGCGGGCGCAATTGTGACCGGATCGGAGATCGGGCGGACGGATCGGTATCGGTCAGCACGACCACATCCCGGTCGCGCATGGCCTCTTCGCCTTCCAAAAGCATGTCGATTTGCTGCCGGAAACGCGGATCGGCAGGCGTATCAGCAAAGACGACGATGGGCCGGTTGACCCATAAGTATTCGCTCAGCTCGCTATCACCAGCGGGGCGGACAAAATCTTCATCGGCGGGCGCAGACCCATCTGCCGCCATGGCGACCAGCGGGAATAGTGCCGAGAAAACAAGGGCAAGCGTTCGTGTCATAGGGCCTCCTGTTCGTTTGAATATAGCCTCTGCGCCGGTGAATGCGACTGGCGAAATGCACGCAGGCTTCAAAATAACGCGTTTACACCTGCCGCGACGCGCGGCACCGAACCTTAAAACGCGCAGGCAATGCCTGTTCGCGACCCGAATTGAGAAAAGGAATACGCAATGACCGATACGAAAGACTGGCAGGCGCTGGCCGAGAAAGAGCTGCGCGGACGCCCGTTGGACGACCTGACGAAAGAGACTTTGGAAGGTATCGACGTCAAACCACTCTATACTCAGGAAGACACGGCTGAACTGCCGCATATGGGATCGTTGCCGGGGTTTGGTCCCTTCACACGTGGTGTGAAGGCCACGATGTATGCCGGGCGTCCGTGGACGATCCGCCAATATGCGGGTTTCTCGACCGCTGAAGAATCAAACGCGTTCTATCGCCGCAATCTGGCGGCCGGTCAGCAGGGTGTGTCGGTCGCTTTCGATCTGGCGACGCACCGAGGCTATGACAGTGACCATCCGCGCGTTGTCGGTGACGTGGGCAAGGCCGGTGTGGCCATCGACAGCGTCGAAGACATGAAGATCCTGTTCGACGGTATTCCATTGGACAAGGTCTCGGTCTCGATGACCATGAACGGGGCGGTGGTTCCAATTCTGGCCAGTTTCATCGTTGCAGGCGAAGAGCAGGGGCATGACAAATCCGTCTTGTCCGGCACTATTCAGAATGACATTCTGAAAGAGTTCATGGTGCGCAACACCTACATCTACCCGCCTGAGCCTTCGATGAAGATCATCTCGGACATCATTGAATTCACATCGAACGAGATGCCGAAATTCAATTCGATCTCGATCTCTGGCTACCACATGCAAGAGGCTGGGGCGAACTTGGTGCAGGAGCTGGCCTATACGCTGGCTGATGGTCGTGAGTATGTGCGGGCTGCAACTCAGGCCGGAATGGACGTGGACAAGTTTGCTGGGCGTCTGTCGTTCTTCTTTGCCATCGGCATGAACTTCTTCATGGAGATCGCCAAACTGCGCGCTGCGCGTACGCTTTGGCACCGGGTGATGACCGATTTTGGCGCGAAATCCGAGCGGTCCAAGATGCTGCGCACCCACTGTCAGACGTCCGGCGTCAGTTTGCAGGAACAAGATCCCTATAACAATGTGATCCGCACCGCCTATGAAGCGATGAGTGCGGTTCTGGGCGGCACCCAGTCGTTGCACACCAACGCGTTGGACGAGGCGATTGCGCTGCCGACCGACTTCTCGGCCCGCATCGCGCGGAATACGCAGCTGGTTCTGCAAGAGGAAACCGGCGTGACCGATGTGGTCGATCCGCTGGCCGGTTCGTATTACATCGAAAGCCTGACCAATGAGCTGATCGAAAAAGCCTGGGCCTTGATGGAAGAGGTCGAGGAAATGGGCGGCATGACAAAGGCTGTTGCCAGCGGCATGCCCAAGCTGCGGATTGAAGAAAGCGCCGCCCGCCGTCAGGCCATGATCGACCGGGGTGACGAGGTGATCGTCGGCGTCAACAAGTACCGCAAGGAACAGGAAGACCCGATCGACATTCTGGACGTCGACAATGTGGCCGTGCGCGAAGCTCAGGTCGCGCGATTGGAACGTATCCGTGCAACCCGTGACGAAGCCGCCTGTCAAACGGCACTGGATGCTCTGACCAAGACCGCCCGCGAGGGTGGAAACCTGCTGGCTGCTGCCGTTGAGGCCGCCCGCGCCCGTGCATCCGTAGGAGAGATCAGCATGGCAATGGAAAAAGAATTCGGTCGCCACCGCGCCGAAGTGAAAACGTTGGCCGGTGTCTATGGCGCGGCATATGAAGGCGATGAAGGCTTTGCTGCGATCCAGAAATCCATCGAAGAGTTTGCCGAGGCCGAAGGCCGCCGTCCACGCCTGCTTGTGGTCAAGATGGGGCAAGACGGGCATGACCGCGGTGCCAAGGTGATCGCAACCGCCTTTGCGGATATCGGGTTTGACGTGGATGTAGGCCCGCTGTTCCAAACCCCGGCTGAGGCCGCGCAGGACGCCGTGGACAACGACGTGCACGTCATCGGTATTTCGTCGCAGGCAGCGGGGCACAAAACACTGGCACCGCAGCTAGTAGAAGAGCTGAAGAAAGCCGGTGCCGAGGACATTCTTGTAATCTGCGGCGGGGTGATCCCGCAGCAGGATTATCGATTCCTCTATGATCACGGCGTCAAAGCGATCTTTGGCCCGGGCACCAACATCCCCGAAGCCGCTCAGGACATCCTGCGCCTGATCGGTGAAGCGAAAGGCTGAGGGTTTCAAAGATTTTCGTCGAAAAATCTTGTGATCCACCGCCTTTAAGGAAAACATGCGACCAGATCCGATAGGGTTTGGTCGTTTTTCATAGGAGGCGCTGCGTGTTACTGGATCATCTGGCGGTTGCGGGCGAAACGCTCGAAGAAGCGTCTGCCCATGTCGAACAGGCATTGGGAGTACCGCTGCAGGACGGCGGCAAGCATGAAAGGTTTGGCACATATAACCGCCTGTTAGGATTGCGAGACGGCTTGTATCTTGAGGCCATCGCGATTGACCCACAGGCACCGAATCCGCATAGAACCAGATGGTTCGATCTGGACCGGTTCAAGGGCGTGCCGCGCCTTACCAACTGGATATGCCGGGTGCCGGACATTTCAGCCTCGTTGACCGTGTTTCCGGATGGGGTGGGCCACCCGATCGACCTGGCCCGTGGCGCATTGAGATGGCAAATGGCGGTTCCGCCAAACGGGCGTCTGCCCTTCGACAATCTGTTCCCGGCGCTTATTCAGTGGCACGGAGATTTGCATCCGGCAAATATGCTGCAGGATAGCGGATGTTGCTTGCGTCGGTTGGTGGTTTTTCACCCGGACGCGCTGGAGCTAGCCAGGCTGCTAGGCGAAATGGACGCTGTGGTTTTCGACACTGGCCCGGCCGCATTGCGGGCAGAGTTCGAAACACCGCATGGGAAACGCGTTTTGGAATGAAAATCAGACAAGCCAAAGCTGCGGATGCCAAAGAGATAGCTGCGATCACCAACGCAATCATCCGCGACACGCTGGTAACATTCACAACCGACGAACGCAGTGTAGACAGCATTGCGCGTGACATCGAAGCGCGCGGTCCGGCCTATCTTGTGGCTGAACAGGACGACCAGATTCTTGGGTTTGCCACCTATGGTCCGTTTCGATCCGGTCCGGGATACGCGCAGTGCCGAGAGCTAACGATCCAACTGGCCACTGATGCGCGTGAACAAGGTACGGGGCGCGTTTTGATGCGGTCGCTTGAGGCCGCCGCCCGGGCAGAAGGAACTCATGCACTGGTGGCGGGAATTTCTTCGGCAAATCCGGCGGCAGTTTCTTTTCACGCGGCCGTGGGCTTTGTCGAAGTCGGACGCATGCCCGAGGTTGGGTTCAAGTGGGGGAAACGCCTGGACCTTGTGCTGATGCAGAAAATTCTTGCCACAGACGGTTTGGTTGCACCTGACAGTCCCGATTTGGGACGCTAGGGTGCGCTCATGTCGATCTGGATCCGTATATCCGATGCGCTAAGCGCGCTTGCCCAGGGTGAAAGCCTTACCGCAGTCTTTGAAAAGCTGCGCTCGCCACCTGAACGGTCGGTGGCCTTCACCATCGCCGTGATCGCACTGGGCGCGAAAATGGCCAAGGCTGACGGGCAAGTGACGCGAGATGAGGTCACCGCTTTCCGCGACGTATTCCAGATCGCGCGTGATGACGAGGAAGGCGCGGCGCGTGTGTTCAACATGGCCCGCACGGATGTTGCGGGATATCAGGACTATGCCCGCAAGATCGCGCGCATGTTTTCCGAAGACAGCACCACGCTGTGCGACCTGATGGAAGGGTTGTTCCACATCGCCATGGCGGACGGGTTCTATCACCCCAACGAAAACGAGTTTCTGGAAGAGGTCAGCCATATTTTCGGCCAGACCGATGCGCAGTTCATGGCCTTGCGTGCACGGTTTGTGCCTGATGCGCCCAACGATCCTTACACGGTTCTTGGGGTGCCTCGCGACATGCCGCTGCGCGACATTCGCAAGGTGTGGCGGCAACTTGTGCGCGAAACACATCCCGATGCGATGTTGGCACGTGGTGTCCCAGAAGAGGCCGTACGTTTGGCTGAAAAGAAGATGATCGACATCAACCGTGCCTGGGACGAAATCAACGGCGCGCAGGCCTGAGGCATGCGCCTCGCGACTTATAACATCGAGTGGTTCGCCAATCTGTTTGATCGTCATGATGAACTGATCGCCGATGACCGTTGGTCAGGTCGCCATGATGTCACCAAAGCACAGCAGATCGAGGCTATCGCCAAGGTTCTGACGGCGATCGATGCGGATGCTGTGCTGGTTGTCGAAGCACCAAACACAGGAAAATCTCAGAACACGGTCCGCGCGCTACAAAACTTTGCTGAGGCGTTCGATTTGCGCACCAGCGAAGCCGTGATGGGATTTGCCAACGATACGCACCAAGAACTGGCCTTGTTGTATGACCCGCGCGTTCTGAGGGTGCGACATGATCCAAAGGACGGAGGGCACCGGGCTCCGCGTTTCGATCAGGTGTTTCACATCGACCTCGATATCGACGCAACCGAGGATCAGGTACAGTTTTCCAAGCCGCCAATGGAACTAGCCGTCGAAACCAAGGCAGGCGAACCGTTTCGTCTTATCGGCGCGCATCTGAAGTCAAAGGCGCCTCACGGGGCGGAAACCCGCGACGCGGCGATCCGCATCTCGATCGCCAATCGTCGGAAACAGCTGGCTCAGGCGATCTGGCTGGGCAGGCGGGTTAAGGCGCATCTGGCGGCCGATGATCAGGTGATCTTAATGGGCGATCTGAACGATGGTCCGGGGCTGGACGAGTTCGAAAACTTGTTTGGTCGTTCATCGGTTGAAATCTTGCTACAATCGGGGGTGTTCGACCCCCACGCGGATACGGCCTTTGGGTCAGAACCGGGTGAACGCCCGTCGACCGCGCGCTTTTATCGGCCCCAAGATCGCGGGTATCTTGAGGCGTTGTTGGATTACATCATGATCAGCGATGGGTTAAGGGATCGTCGCCCGGACTGGCGCATATGGCATCCGTTTCGCGATCCGGCCTGCCGTGACGCGCGTGACCTGCATGAGGCATTGTTAACCGCGTCCGACCATTTCCCTGTCACTCTGGATATCGAGCTGTGATCTTTCAACCGTGTTTCAGTTGCCCTATATTTTCAATATGAAACGTTTCATTCCAATCTGCGCGTTGACCGTCGTTATGGCCCTTCCGGCGTCTGCCGAGGAAGAGGGGAACAAATCCCTGATGGAGCAGGGCGCAGAGCTGTTCTTTGAAGGCCTGCGCCAAGAGATGGAGCCTGCTTTGGATGACCTATTGGGCCTGGCCGAACAGTTTGGCCCGGCCATGCAGTCCTTTATTGCTGAAATGGGCCCTGCCTTGGCCGAGCTGGCTGATGAGATTGAGGATTGGAGCGCCTATGAAGCACCCGAGATCCTGCCTAACGGCGATATAATTATCCGCAAAAAGCCGCCGCAGGACCCAGAGATACAGCCAGAGATCCCTGAAGGCCCGCCCGAGGGCGAAACCGAGATTTGATATCTAGCCCCGGATGATGACGCGAGTCTCGGATTTCAAAGCGTTGCCGAGTGACTTTAGCCGTGCCTCGGCCACTTCGTTGAACAGGGGGCGTGCTGCAGTTGGCAAGAACAGGTCCAGTTGTTGCTTCTTGGGGTAAAATTTCAAAGTCGCCATCGGCGCATCGTTCTGCATCCACAGCATAGCACCAAACCGCATGGCCTTTCCCAAAATCTCGGCCTGTTTCTGGTCTTTCTCGTCTAGGAGTTCGTACAGTGCGGTGAACCGGTTGCCCTCGCGTTTGTTGCGATACCGGTGTTGCAGGGCCAGCCCGATATAAACTCGCTCCGAGTGCTTCAAGCCGCCCAGATTGGCACGTGTGACGTAGTCGAAACAGACCTCGGCGCGATAGTCAGGATGTGCGCGCCAGCTGACGTCGTGCAACAGACAGGCCGCCTTTATCAGGCGGATGCGCGCGGGTGGGGCTGATTTGAACAGCGGCATCACGAAATCGAGCAGATGTTTTCCGAAACCGGGCAGGCGGGCGTCCTTGGCTTCGGAAAAACGGCTCGCCTCGATCAACGGATCGCGGTCTCGGAGGTTTTGTGGCATCTGCTCGTAAAGCAGACCCTCGCGGATACCATAGCTGGAAATGGCGATATCCTTGGGTTTGAACGTGCGGATCAAGCGTGCCAGCACATCCATCGCATAGGGGATCAGTGCCATCCGTGATCCCGACACACCGGCTTTGCTGCGCAGCTTTTCCGGGTCACCTTTTTCGATGAATTTAATGGTCTCGCGCACCTGCTTGGTGGTCATGCGATATTCATGCAGCACGTTCAGGGGATAACCCCGACGCAGCATGTCCAGACGCGCAAATGCTCGCCAGCTTCCGCCCACTAGGAACAGGCGATCTCGTTGCGGCCCCATCTGGTCGCGCAGATCCTCCATCGTGACCTTGATGTGTGCCTTGCGCGCACGCCGCCCACCTTTGATGTCCCGCAGTTTCAGCGGCCCCAGCGCCGAGGTCAGGCGCCGACCGACACCGCCGTCTCCGATCTCGGCCAATTCCATTGAGGACCCGCCAATATCGCAAATCAGCCCATACGCACCTGGCCATCCCAGCAGGACACCCTGCGCGGACAGGCGTGCCTCTTCATCGCCGTTGATGACCGATACGGTCAGGCCGGTTTCGGCTTTGATTTCGGCACAAAACTCGGGGCCGTCTTCGGCCTCACGCACGGCTGCGGTGGCGACGACATGCAGGCCGGGCAGGCCAAGGTCATCGGAGAGTTGGGCAAACCGGCCCAAAGCGGCCAAGGCGCGTTTGCGACCCGTTGGGTTAAGCCGCCCCGTGTCTGAAAGGCCCGCGCCGAGCTCGCACATCACTTTTTCATTGTAGAAATAAGCCGGTGAGCGCGCGGCACCGTCAAAGATCACCATCCGGACTGAGTTTGATCCGACGTCAACCACGCCCACGCGTGACAGAGCTCGGGCTTGGGGGTCATCAAAGAGGGGTTTTCCGAACGGACCCCAGTCAGGGATTTCGGTAACGACAGTTTGATCCATGTCTCTTCCAGATATTCCGCGTGCAGAATGCGAGATGACCCGGCGTGGGTCAATTCCCAGATTGGATATCATCTAAATCTGCGCTCAAAACACGCACCGCCAAGGCGCGGGTAATGTCGCGCTTTTCCGATAGGGCAAGCTGGTCCAGTTGCGCCACAACACTGGCGGCAGTTTCAAAGCGCCGGTCCATATGTTTGACCAAATAGGCGATGACCTCAGGGCTGGGGTTCAATTGCCGGTCCACGAACAGCTTGGCCAGAACCGCGCCCAGCAATGCGTCATCCGGCGGGTCAAGCGCTACGTGATGCGCGCCCTCGATCCGGCTTTGGAGATCGGGCAACGGAAGTTGCCAGAAATTAGGGGCCAGCCGCCCAGTCATGAGAAGGGCGTTGCCTTCGGCCAACACAAGATTGTGCAAGTGAAACAGTGTTTTCTGTTGTTCTAAGTCGTCCGCGATCATCGGGACGTCTTCAACCGCGACAGGCGCGCGTGCCAGATCCGGCACGTCTTCGTGACGCACATCCGTGGCCTGAATGATCCGACCACCGGTTTCCGCCGCCCAGACATGTGCCAGATGGGTTTTACCTGCACCCGCAGGGCCGCTCAGAACCAGTTTGTTGCCCGGCCAGGACGTGGCCGAGATCATGGCAACCGCAAGTGCATTCGCGGGAGAGACGAAAAAATCCTCACGCCCCAGCGCAGTTTTCGCCGGAAGATCAAAGCTTAGCTGAAGGGCCATACTACAGGTCTTCCTGATCCGCGCTTTCGAGGCCGGTATACAGGCGGCTGCCCAAATAGACCGATGTTGCATACCGCGCCAGCACTCCCAGCGCTGCGGCAACGGGCACCGCGATCAGCATCCCGACAAAGCCGAACAAGGCACCGAAAACTGACAGAGCCAGTAGCAACCACACTGGGTGCAAACCCACTGAGCTACCTACCAGCTTTGGCGTCAGGAAATTGCCTTCGGTTACCTGGCCCAGCGCAAAGATCCCGGCAACCAGACCGATATGCGCCCAATCCCCCCAGAACTGGAACAGCGCCAGACCGATGGCCAGCGTGCCGCCGATAAGCGCGCCGAGGTAGGGAATGAATGTGACCAGACCCGCGATGAAACCGACGATCAGTCCGAACTGCAGGCCGACCGCCATCAGTGCCACGGCGTAATAGGTGCCAAGGATCAGGCAGACCGTGCCCATGCCGCGCACGAATGAGGCCAGAACGGCGTCAATTTCACCGGCCAGTCGTTTGATCGTCGGGGCGTGATCGCGGGGCAGTAGATCACCGATCCGGGCGATCATGCGGTCCCAGTCCAACAGCATGTAGACGGCCACAACCGGAACAATGACCAACAGAACGACGACGTTGATCGCCGAACCCAATGAGGCAGCGACGGATTGCAAGACATCGCCTGTTTTGGATTTCAGCGTTTCACCCAGTGAGACGAGGAATTGGTGCGAATTGGATTCGCGGTCCAGAAGGGACGGGAACTGTTGTTCGATGAAGCTGCGCAGCTGTTGGAACAGGCTTGGCATAACTTCGACCAACTCGATCAACTGGGTAATCAGCGCGGGAACAACCATCAGGATTGCCAGAGCAAAGCCCAGAATGCCAACAACTGTGATGATCGCAGTGGCTGCCATGCGCGACAGGCCCAGATTTTCAAGACGATCTGCAATCGGGTCAAGGAAATAGGCGATTGCACCGCCAATCACAAAGGGTAGCAAAACGTCTCCAAGTGCCCATAGGCAAAGCACAAAAATGGCAGCCGCGACGCCCCAATACCTGAGTTGATCCTTTACCGGCAAGGCCATGCTTGTCCCCTTGTTTTTGGCTCTTACCGGTGTTCTTGGCTTAACCGGTCCCGCGATGCAAGCGGTTCATGCCTTGGGGATTTCCAGGAATTATGAGTCCAGCGTTCCGAGCTCGGGCGTATCAGCCGTGGCGGTTTCATCGGGCCAGTTTGTGCGCCAGATTTCGGCCGACCAAAGCCCGCAGTGAACCGCAGGGCGATCAAAGCCGGGCAGCGGCGGTAACAGTGGCTCGACGATCACTTCGTGACGCGGAACCGCGAAATAAGGGAAGGAATAGCGTTCTTTGCCAGATTTGTTGACCACCCGATGCGGCGTTGATTTCAACCGTCCACCCGACCACAGCTCAAGCATGTCGCCGATATTCACGATAAAGCCGCCGGGTGGGCAATCCGGGGTGATCCATCCGCCATCGCGGGTCTGCACTTCTAGCCCGCCAACGGGGTCGGGGGCGATAATCGTCAGGGCATCCGTGTCCTTGTGGGGATGAATGCCAAAGCCTTCCTCATCCGGTGCCTGCGGCGGATAGTGCAACAGCGTCATGTTTGTCATGGGGGTGGCAAAGGCCTCTTTCAGGACGTTGGGCTTCAGAGCCAGACCGATTTCAAGCGCGCCCAGAAGCAGTTCGGCCACGTGGTCCAGTTGCGACCAATACTCCAATATCACTTCCTGCGCGCCCTGTACTTCAGCTGGCCAGAGGTTCGGGCCATAAAGCGCACAGTCATCACGAACCGGGTGGTCCTCGGAAACTTCGAAATGAAGCTTGTAACCTTCGTATTTGTCCGCCTTGCCCGAGCCATCATTGGGCGTGAAGAAACCCATGGGGATATATCCGCGATAATTGTTGCGGGTGATGGCCTGATCCCACTTGCTCTGTTCATCGATGTCAAAGATCGCGCGCGTCTTGGCACGGACCTGATTAACGGTGTCAGGCGAAACCCCAGTGCCTGTGATGGAGAGAAAGCCGATGTCAGTGCAGGCGTTCAATATCCGCTGAACGGTTGCGTCATGGTCCGGATGGGCCGTGTCTTGCAGCGGAGAGATGTCGATCGTGGGGATTGACTGCATCAGTGAACCCTCACGCCCTGCCGGTCCAGTTCCGCGTGAACAGGGGCAAGGTTCATCGCGTGTAGGTCCTGGTTGCCTTTCAGCGACAAGGCCGCGGCAATTCCTGCACCCTGTCCCATGACCGCGCAACAGGCCATGTTGCGCGTTGCGGCGTGGGCCACCTTGTCCGCACCGTGCGAACGGCCCGCGACCAGCAAGCCTTTGATGCCCTTGGGTAGCATCGAGCGATAGGGAACCTGCAAATATCGCCCCGTGGTCGGCAGGATCAATATGCCATAGCCATCGATGAATTCGGGATAGATACCGATTGTATCCTCGAACCGGCCCTGATGGCGGGCGTCATCTTCAGTCATGTTATAGACCGCATCGATCTTCCGCGTGTCGCGAATGCCGATGGTCATCCCAAAGTTCCGCAGCCGTGCGTTTTCACAACCGGGCATGAACCGGCGCAGCGCCTCAATGGCAAGCATCGACTGGCGGCGGCCCTCAATCTCGCCACGTGTCAAACTGTCGGGGTCCGTGCCGTCGATCTCGGCCAGGTGGATGAGGTTCATATAGGTCAGCTCGCCCGTGTCGTGCATTGCACCCCATGTGCCCGCGATGGTGTTCAGATGCGGCGGGATCAGGCCCTGATCGATGGCCTGCTGGAACGGCTTGTGCACGAAGGGAGAGAACATGTCGTCTTCTTTGCCCGAAGTTTCGATGTTCCACTCACCGCCGCCGCCCCAATCCTTGTAGGTCTGGGGATCTGCCTTGACGCCCTCCATAAAAGCGCGTTTGTCGACACCAGCCAGATGAAACATGACCGAGGCGGCCATCATATCTTCGCGGGCGGTCTTGTGCGTCGGCGCGCCTGCGCGGTGGGCAACATCGGCGTCGCCGGTGGCGTCGATCACAACCTTGGCCAGGATCGCCTCGCGCCCCGCTTTGGATTCAGTAATGATGCCGGTGATCCGGTCACCTTCCATGATCGGAGCGACGAATTGCCGGTGCAGCATCGGATGAACGCCTGCCTCTTCAACCAGCTTGTCGGCCACTAGCTTAAAACCCTCGCTGTCCAATTCATAGCTCAGCGACTGGCTTTCGGGCACCGCGGCGCCCATGTCCTTAGCACGGGTCTCGAACTCCATGCCGATGCCACCAGCCTCGACCGTCTGTTCGTGGCGGTACCAGGCAAAGCCCTCAACACCCACGGCGGTGATATTGCCACCCATACAGCCAAAGCGGTCGACCAACGAAACCTCAACACCGGCGCGCGCCGCAGCCAGCGCGGCGGCCAGTCCGGCTGGGCCTGATCCAACAATAAGAACGTCCGTTTGGTGTACCACGGGAATCTTACGAGCGGGTTCCTGAATGGTCTGCATGGGTGCCCCTTGGAATTACATTTCCGTCACAATCGAAGTCTCTGACTGGCGGGTCAATCAAAAAACCGACTGACCCGAGGTCGCAAAATAACCAATGCATGATTGCCCCCGGCGGGGCTTTGGCATAAGCAACTTTGAAGTCCAAATTCACCTTTAAAGGTTCACCAATGCGCCTCAGCCGTTACTTTCTGCCCGTTCTCAAGGAAAACCCCTCCGAGGCCCAGATCGTCAGCCACCGGCTGATGCTGCGCGCCGGGATGATCAAGCAAGCTTCAGCCGGAATTTACTCCTGGCTGCCGCTGGGCTTCAAAGTGCTGCGCAAGCTGGAAAACATCATCCACGAAGAGCAGGCGCGCGCTGGCCACATCGCGATCCAGATGCCCATCATCCAATCGGCTGACCTGTGGCGCGAATCCGGGCGGTATGATGACTACGGTCAGGAAATGCTGCGCATGAAGGACCGGCATGACCGGGATATGCTGTTCACGCCGACTGCCGAGGAACTGGTCACCGACATCTTCCGCGGTCATGTGAGCAGCTACAAAGACCTGCCGCTGACGCTGTACCAAATCCAGTGGAAGTTCCGCGATGAGATCCGCCCCCGTTTCGGCGTGATGCGTGGGCGCGAATTCTACATGAAGGACGGCTACAATTTCGACCTGACCAAAGAGGATTCGCTGCACTCCTACAATCGCCATCTGGTCACCTATCTGCGCACCTATGAGCGCATGGGCCTGCAAGCCATCCCGATGCGCGCCGATTCCGGCCCCATCGGTGGCGACAACACGCACGAGTTCCTCGTTCTGGCTGATACCGGTGAATCTGAGGTGTTCTATGACAGCGCAGTCACCGACCTGACCTTTGGTGACCGTCAGATCGACTACGACAGCCCCGAGCAGTGCCAGGCCATTCTTGAGGAGTTCACCTCGAAATACGCCCGCACCGATGAGACCCATGACGAGGCGCTGTTCAATCAGGTCCCCGAGGAGCGTCGCCGCGTGGCGCGTGGGATCGAGGTTGGCCAGATCTTCTACTTCGGCACCAAGTATTCCGAAGCCATGGGTGCAACTGTTCAAGGCCCCGACGGAAAGCCGGTTCCTGTTCACATGGGCAGCCACGGTATCGGCGTCAGCCGCTTGATCGGTGCAATCATCGAGGCCAGCCATGACGACAAGGGCATCATCTGGCCCGAAGGCGTGACGCCGTTCCATTGCGGTATCGTCAACCTGAAACAGGGTGATGGCGAGGCCGACGCCGCGTGTAACAAGATTTACGGCGCGCTGACTGCGCTGGGCCTCGACCCATTGTATGATGACCGTAAGGAACGGGCAGGGGGCAAGTTCGCCACCATGGACTTGATCGGTCTGCCGTGGCGCATCACCGTTGGCCCGCGCGGTCTGAAAAACGGAGTGGTTGAACTGACCTGCCGCCGCACAGGCGAAAGCGAGGAGTTGCCCCCCGAGGCCGCCGTTACCAAGATCGCCGAGATCTATGAGCGCATCGCCTGATACCTCTGACGCGCCGCTGATCTCGGTCATCACCGCGACTTATGACCTGCTGTCGCAAGGGCGGCAGGACAGTTTTCGCGAGGTGATCGATTGCATGGCCCGTCAGAATTGCGGCCGGGCTGAGCATATCATTCAAGATGGGGCGTCGAGTGATGGCACGGTCGAGTTTCTACAGGACCTGACTGCGGACGCACCGCGCACCCGGCTGTTCAGCGAACCGGATACCGGTTTGTATGACGCAATGAACAAGGGCGCGAAGGCCGCGCGTGGGGAATATCTGTTGTTCCTGAACTCGGATGACTCGCTGGCATCCGACGACATTTTGAACATCGTCGCTGATCGGCTTGAAGCGACACAGCCGGATTTCCTGTTCGGTTCGACGTTGCGCCGGTTCGAGGATGGATCAGAAAGCCGAGAGAAACGGATGTCGCTGACAGCGATTCTGCAGCGGATGCCGTTCTGCCATAACTCGGTGTTGCTGAAGCGGGATGTGTTTTTGGCGCTGGGCGGACATGCCACTCAATTTAGCGTCGCGGCCGATTACGATCTGATGTTACGCCTTTTGACCGAAGGGTATCAGGGCGAGCGCATTGACGACCCGATATCCATGTTCTGGGGCAGGGGTGCCACGAGCGACGATGTCGCAACAGCGGAAGACTACGCCCGTGTCTGGATGAATTACTACGGCGGTTACAGGTCGACCGATAGTCTGACACAATCCGATTTCGTTCGGTATTACCAACGTGGTCACATGCCCGCGGCACTGATCCTTGAGCGAATGTTAAAGCCCGGCACGTCGGATGCCATCAAAGCCGCCGCGCGCCACAGTCTGTGGAAGACCACACGCCGATCCGTTCAGTTCTGGCGCAGCTTTTAGGCGCGTCAGGCCGTCGGTCGGGCAGTCAGAACATCTCCGTTGGCCTCATGGCCCCGTGCCACGACGATCGGACGGCCCAGCTGTCGCACCAGATCCCTGAATTCAAGGCCCAGGAAACGCAGACCGCAAACCCGGTCTCCGGTGGTTTGATCGGTGATGCACATCCGTCCATCCCGGAACGCCAGACAATATCCCTTGTCGTTCAGGATGTCGGTCAGACCAGCCCAGCTTGCCGCGCTGGCAAAGACCGGAAGGATGGTTGCGCGCAGAAGAACTGCGGATTCACAATCCAGTTCGGTTGATGTTTGTCGGACCGAAAATGCGTCCGGTTGTTCAGTTTCAATTCGAATACTCATGAGCGACCCCCGCTCTGTAAAATGAATTCCCCCATAGTCAGGGTGACAAAGTTTCCAAAAATAAGCAAAACGCGAAATAAAATTGCGCTAATAATGTTGCATTTTGAGGTCAGTTTGCCTCGCCATGCTCACATTAACTTCATACCTGAAACAATACCGGGCTGTCTGTGAAGAGCGTCACAACCGGCGGTATATTTTAATGGCGGATGATCTCCTTTAGTTCGAGTGTCCGTTTGACCGGTGGCGTTGCTGATTCGCAATTTCGGGGCTTTGAGAGCGAATTTGACCGCGCCGAAATTGCTGATAAACCGGGCAAAACGATGAAAGGGCCCGCGCTGTGCTGAGTTTCGCGACCGTCGTGTATTCCAAGGACTTTCCCCTGCTTGAACTTCAGGCGCTGTCTTTTGCCCGTTTTGTCGATCCGGACATGGTTTCGTCGATTCACGTGATCATGAATGACTGCGACGAAGATACGCTCAGGGCAAAAATCGAACCCCTTTTGGCTTCATACGGCCCACTGCGATCCAAGGTTCAGGTCCTGGGCGGCGATGACCTGTTGTTGCAGCCCGGTCAGTACGCGCGGCGATCCTTGTCGGATCGGATCATGATCGAAAATCGGTTTCGTATTCCCGGCATTCGCAGGCAGGGGTGGCGCGGGTCCAACGGGTATCGCAGTCAGCAAGTTCTGAAGCTGGGCGCCGCGCGCGTTGCGGCGTCCGAGAACATGGTTGTCCTGGACACCAAGAACGTCTTTCTGCGCAGCTTTGATCCGACTGAGTTCTTTGCTGACAATGGTGCGGCGCGTATCGCTTTCATCGACGTCCAAAGCGATTACCACCGCAATTGGCTGGTCGAGAGCCATGATGCACTGGGCGCGTCAGGTACCGACCTCAACGGGTTAAGGACCACGACATTTGCGACCCCTTTCGCGATGCGCCGATCCTTGGCCTTGGCGCTGTTGGACGAGATCAACGATCGGTATGGCTCGGTGCAGGCGTTGTTTGGATCGCGCAGGCGGCCGTCCGAGTTCATGCTGCTGAATGCGTTCTGCCTCAAGTCGCCTGATGGCTATGCACAGTGGTTCGAGGACCACGCGCAATGCAATATCGGGCTCTGGCCGACCTATTCGCCCGAGGAAATGGCATCGCAGTTGGCGATGCTGGATGATCCCGCTGCATTGACGTTGGGTCTGCATAACCGCGCCTTGTCGCTGTTGCCCGGCGATCTGCGGGATCGTGTGTTTTCCGAGTTGGAAGACAGGGGTATTTGTACCCGACCGCGCGCCGAAGAGGTGCTAAACCGCGCGGCAACGCTGACCGGCTGACAACCGGCTTGACCATCCGGTGAAATGCCGAAAGGGTCGCGACAACAAAATAACCGGAGCAGGCATGGCCAGAACACCCCCGCCCTTTGCCCCATTTGAGTGGAAAATCGCGTGGCGTTACCTGCGCGCGCGCCGTGCCGAAGGTGGCGTGAGCGTTATGACGTGGATTTCCCTGATCGGGATCACGCTGGCCGTCTTTGCCCTGATTGCCACTCTGGCCGTCCGTTCTGGATTTCGGTCCGAATTCGTCGGCACTATTCTGGGCGCAAACGCCCATGTGACTGTGTACTCCGCCGGAGAGTTTGATGCGCAGGGGCGCGTTGACCGCACAATCGCGGAATATGAAGAGATGACCAGCCGGATCGCGCAGGTTCCGGGCGTGGAACGCGCGGCCCCGCTGGTCAAAGGGCAGGTCCTGATTACCAATCGCGATCGCAGCAGCGGGGTCGAGGTCTTTGGTATCCGCCCCGACGACTTGCGCGATCTGCCGGGCGTCGCGCAAAGCGAACAAGCCGTCGGTGATCTGACCCAGTTTCAAGACGGAGAGGATGTGATTGCCATTGGGTCCGGTGTGGCGCGCAGCATCGGAGCGGCGGTTGGTGACACGGTCAAACTGACCTCACCCAATGGGGTGAAAACCGCCTTTGGGACGTCTCCGCGCGTGAACGCTTATCAGGTGGTCTATGTGTTCTCGGCCGGGCGGTATGACATCGACCGCACCCGCGTTTATATGCCGTTCACGCAAGCTCAGAGCTTTTTCAACCGCGACGGTGTGGCCGACGAGATCGAAGTGATGGTCGAACGGCCCGAGGAAATGACCCCGGTTCTGATTCCCATCCTCGAGGCCGCAGGCGGGCGCAGCCAGATCTGGACTTGGCAGGATGCGTCGGGCGGATTTCTGCGTGCGCTTGAGGTTGAGGACAACGTGATGTTTATCATCCTGTCGATCCTCGTCCTGATCGCAGCAATGAACATCGTGTCGGGCCTGATCATGCTGGTGAAAAACAAGGGGCGCGATATCGGTATCCTGCGCACCATTGGCCTGAGCGAAGGGTCGATCCTGCGGGTCTTTTTCATCTGCGGTGCATTCACAGGCATCATTGGCACCGTCATGGGCGTGATCCTCGGCTGCCTGTTTGCCATCTATATCGACCCGATATTCTCATTCGTGAACTACGTCATGGGCGGCGGCGTCTGGGATCCGTCCATTCGCGGCATCTACTCCTTACCCGCCGAGTTGCACCTTTCAGATGTTCTCAAGGCGATTGGGCTGTCGTTGGGGCTGTCATTCATCGTCACCTATTTCCCGGCCCGCCGCGCGGCGCGGCTGAACCCGGTTGAGGCGCTGCGCTATGAATGATCTGACGATGCGGCTGAACGGTTTGACCAAGACCTACCTCAAGGGCACTCCAGGTGAGGTGCAGGTGTTGCGTGGGGTCGATCTGGAATTGCGCGCAGGTGAGGCTGTGGCTTTGGTCGCGCCATCCGGGGCAGGCAAATCGACACTGTTGCACATTGCTGGGCTACTGGACAAACCAGATGAAGGATCAGTTGAGATCGCGGGCCAGAATGTAGCGGGCAGGGGGGATCGAACCCGTACAGCGCTTAGACGGCAGGACGTTGGGTTCGTGTACCAGTTCCATCATTTGTTGCCCGAGTTTACTGCGCTGGAAAACATCACCCTGCCGCAACTGGCTAACGGTGTATCCGAGAAGGCTGCACTGGACAGGGCGATGGCCTTGCTGGACCGCGTTGGAGTGGCGGCACGTGCCAAACACCGCCCCGCCGCCCTGTCAGGGGGCGAGCAGCAGCGTGTTGCGTTTTGCCGGGCCCTGGCGAACAAGCCACGCGTTTTGCTGGCGGATGAACCGACCGGTAACCTGGATCCCGAAACCTCGGATCAGGTATTTGGTGCTTTGATGTCGCTGGTCCGGGATGAAGGGCTTTCAGCGTTGATTGTCACGCATAACATGGATCTGGCCGCGCGGATGGACCGAAAACTGCGGCTGGAGGCGGGTGTTCTTAAGCCAGTTGAGTGATGGCGACACCGGCCGCCATCACGGCGATACCCCCGGCCCTTATCCATGTCAGCGGCGTGACCTGAGCACCAAACAGGCCAAAATGATCGATGGCCGCCGTGCTGATCAGCTGTCCAAGCAGAACAAAGAACACTGCGTTACCGACCCCGAAATGGGGGGCAACATGCGTGATCGACAAAACATAAAACGCAATCAAAACACCGGCCAACAACAGGTGTTTCGGGGCTTGGGCCACCTTGGATAGCGCTTCCATTCCTGGAAACAGCAGCATGACCAGGGCTGACGCCAGGAACGCGATGGCAAACAGGACTACGCCGGCGGTTGTCGGGGACCCGATCAGCTTGCCCAGTGCGGCATTCAAAGCCGCCAGAATCGGAACGCCGATCCCGGCCGCCAGCATAATGGCTGCGTATTGTGTCATTGCCCGTATCCTCCCGCTTCGTTGATCTGGATCATTGCGCCAAGCCGCCCGGCGGGCAAGCCTGCAAATGTCAATCGTGACAGGAGGATGCGATGATCAGACCGATGTTCAGGGCCGTTTGCGCGAGTGTTGCTGCGTTGGCGTCTCAGGCCATAGCGCAGAACGTTGAAACCGGTGCCGAACTCTATCAGCATTATTGTGCGACTTGTCATGGGATCGATGCGACCGGGCAGGGGCCAATGGCTGGTGTGTTGGTGATCCAGCCGACTGATCTGACACAGCTGGCATCCGGGGATGGAATGTTCCCAACAGCCAGCGTTGTGGCGCGTATCGACGGGCGTGATCCCTTGGTAAGTCATGGCAGCCCGATGCCGGTTTACGGTCCCTATTTCGACGGGCAGGATACCACGATGAAAACCCCAGACGGTCAGCCTATCCTGACCAGTCAGCCGATTGTGGATCTGGTGGCATATCTGGAGACGCTGCAATAAGGCTTAGCCTTCGCGGCAGATCCCTTCGACCTTCGCTCCGCTCCACGGAATGACAACGGCACGCTCGCGTTGCGCGCCAGGCAGCGGTGACAAGTCGAAATGCGCGCCCAACATGTCATGCAGGCGCTGGGTCCGCGGTGCGGTAGGGTCCAATGCCCGGCAGCAGACGTATTCCTCGACGATCGCCCCCTGTTGTTCGAATCCATAGGATAAAAAATCAGGCGATGTCTGCAGGTCGAACAAGTACGGGTCCTTGCTTCCGCCATGTTCGGCGGCGGCTCGCAGGGGGTGGTAACCAGTGGACTGGCGGTTCTGCCATTGCCAGACGTGGGTCAGTTCGTGTGCAAGCAACATCCCGGCAATAAGGTCCATCTGTTCCGGGAAATCGGACATATAGTCCTCAAGGTACCAGTCCTTGTTAAAATAGACCTTATTGAACAACGCAACAGCGGCGGGTTTCGCGGTGACGACACCTTCTTCGGTTGGTGGCAGGATACGTTCCCGACAGGCCAAGCGCGGCCGGTCCTTGCGGTAAAACGTGATCGGCGTTACCGGCGCACCTTCGACAAGTCGCACGCGATCCAAATCCAGCGTGTCGCCTTGAACGGCACTTGCAAATGCGCGTTCCTGATCCGTCAAAGGGCGACCACAGGCAGCAAGCAAAATTAATAGCGTCATCAAAATACGAAAGGCCATAATCAAAGCCTAATGCGAAGTGCCCGCGCTGCAACCCGTTTTCACAGGCTCATTGCCAAAACCCTGCTGATTTCGGACAGCGATCGGCCGGATTGTTTCATCCATGTATTAAAGGCCTCTTGCACCGCAGCCATCGCCTTTTTTGATGTTGGGGCCTTGTCGACCACGCCTTCGCCAATCAATCGCGCGATGACGTCTTGCGAGAGGATAAAGCTGTCGCGCCCTGCAAATCGCATGGCGTATTGGGCCGAAGCCCCGCCCAGACGCGACCCTCGCTTGCCCAGCATCGCTAGCAGCCCGGCAAAGTCGTCCGATGGCCAACCCCCAAGAACCTGACCCGCACCGCCTTCGTCACGAAGCTCCAGCAAAAAGGCGGCATTGTCACGAACAGTCGCGATCTTGGTTCCGTTGCGCACAATGCGGGTATCCTGCAGCAAGGCGTCGAATTTCTCATCATCCATGAAGGCGCAGCGTCCGACATCGAAACCGTCAAATGCGATTTCAAACCCGTCCCACTTGTTTTCGATGACCTTCCAGTTGAACCCCGCCTGAAAGATGGATTTGGTGATAATCGAAAGCCAGCGATCTTCCGGCATCTCAGCAAGCTCGGCCAGACTTTTGGGTTTGCTCAACTTTTCATTCAACGCATCCGGACCACCATGGCGATTGGCAGCCATTACAAAAATTTCATCGAAGTGATGCATCAATCATGTCCTCCACCGACAAAGTTGCTTGTTGATCGCTTCGTCGCAAGGTCTCAAAGAGAGTGAGTTTTTGGACATTTGGTGCGTCTGAGATCAAAAAATGCAAAAAAATTGAACATCGGGAAAAGAAATACTCGACAAAACAGGGGATTCGGGTTTGTGATTGACTCGTCAATCAAAGACCTGCGCCAAATATTTGTGTTAAGCAAAAACGCGCGCGATCAGTACAACGCAGCGGGTGGGGACTTGCAGCTTAGTACAAGGCGAAAAATTCCGCCTTTGTTCAAAGTGTTCACTTCCCTTTTGCGGCTAATTTTGTGCATGTTGCGACATGGTATTGTCGTCTGTTCAACCTTCCGGCGCGCACCTGTGCGCTGAGGTGGACGAAAAACAAAAAAAGACAGGGAGAATGTCGATGAAAAAACTCAGTGTCAGCCTGTTGGCTATGATGGTAGCCGGTTCCGCTTACGCCGCCGATATGGGGGCCGTGGACGAGCCGATCAAACTGGCGATCAACGAATGGACCGGTCAGCACGTAACGACCCAAGTAGCGGGCGAGATGCTGAAAGCCGCAGGTTACAACGTCGAATACGTGACCGCTGGTATGATGAACCAGTTCCAGGCAATCGCGGATGGCGACATCACTGCGACGCTGGAAATCTGGTCGTCAAACGTCTCGGACGAATACGCCAAGAAAATCGACGAAGGTACCGTCGTTGAGATCGGCGATCTGGGCCTGGATGCCAAGGAAGGCATCGCTTATCCGGCGCACGTGGCCGATCTGTGCCCCGGTCTGCCGGCGTGGGAAGCGCTGAAGGATTGCGCGCAGGTTTTCGCAACCGCTGAAACTCTGCCCGGTGGTCGCCTGGTCGACTATCCTGCTGATTGGGGTACGCCCGGCGCCGACCGTATGACCGGTCTTGAGCTGCCGTTCAAAGCTGTGCCTGCCGGTTCCGAAGGTGCTCTGATCGCAGAATTGCGCGCCTCGACCGAGCGCAAGTCGCCGCTGCTGATCACTTTTTGGCAGCCGCATTGGGCGATGTCGGCCTATGACGTTCAGTTCGTTGAATTGCCTGCCGGTGAAGAAGCCTGCTTTAACGATCCGGCATGGGGACCGAACCCGAACGCCGTGAACGACTGCGATTTCTCGCCCTCGCGCATCTTCAAAGCCAGCTGGAACGGGATGGAAGAAAAATGGCCCGCGGCCTATGAAATCCTGTCCAACTATCAATTGGCGGTCGAGGACCAGCAGCCGATGATGGGCGCGATCGACGTTGACGGCGGTAAAGTCGAAGAAGTTGTCGCCGAATGGATGGCTGCGAACGAAGACAAATGGCGTCCGGTTGTTGACGCGGCAACGCAGTGAGTTCGCATAAGTGACTGACGCGAATACGCCAGCCATTACCTGCCAGAATCTCTGGCAGGTTTTTGGTCAAGGCGCAGACAAAGCCCTGACCGACGCGCTGTCTCGGTCAGGGAATGATGCAGACCAAGCCGCCGCCGATCTGCGCGAACACGGGTTCATCCCGGCCGTTCAGGACGCAAATTTTGAAGTCAAAGAGGGCGAGCTGTTCGTCATCATGGGCCTGTCTGGGTCGGGCAAGTCCACACTGATCCGCTGTATCTCGCAATTGTTGCCGGGCACGGGGGGCGAAATCCGTGTCGACGGCGAAAACGTCATCGGTGCGTCGAAGAAAGCGCTGACCGAATTGCGGCGCAAGAAGTTGGGCATGGTGTTCCAGCATTTTGGCCTGTTTCCACACATGACCGTTGCGGACAACGTGGCCTATCCACTGCGCGTATCGGGCGTCGGCAAAAAGGAACGAATGGCTCGCGCGCAAGAGGTCATCACTTTGGTCGGGCTGGAGGGCCGCGAGGACAGCTACCCGCGTCAGCTTTCCGGTGGTCAGCGTCAGCGCGTGGGAATTGCACGGTCTTTGGCGGTGAACCCGGACATCTGGTTTCTGGACGAGCCGTTCTCGGCCCTTGATCCACTGATCCGCCGACAGCTGCAGGACGAATTCCTGCGCATTCAGGCGACGCTGAAGAAATCCATCGTGTTTATTACTCACGATATCCAAGAAGCGCTGAAACTGGCCGACCGCATCGCCATCATGCGCGATGGCAAGATCGTCCAGATCGGAACGCCGACGGATATCGTATTGCGCCCCGTAGATGATTACGTGCGCGAATTCTCGAAAGACGTGGCCAAGGGTCAGCACGCCAAGGTTGCCTCGGTCATGCGGGACGAGTCTGAACGTGGCCCGGATGATCCTGGCCTGACAACCTCGATGACCCTGGACGCCGCGTTGGCGCATTGCATGGAGCTTTATGAGCCCGTTCCTGTGCGCGATGAAAATGGCAATATTGTTGGCACGGTTCATCCTTCTGATCTTGCCGCCGCCCTTCAGGTGGATGAGACATGACTGCCGTTTCAGACATCCCCAGCAACAGCGCGATCCAATTGACGGTTGGCGCGAAGGCGGCATTAATCACAGTCGTCGTGGGCGCGGTTTGCCTTGCGTTGGAGGGTCTTGCGCCTTGGCTGGTCAAGTGGCCCACCGCCTGGGAATTGCCCGCGACTGAGTGGGTTGGCGCGTTTTTGGACTGGTTTCTGAACGGCATCAAACCAGCGATGCGGTTGTTTTCCGATTTGATGGCATATCCCATGAACGGGGCCAATTTCGTATTAGGTAATACACCGTGGCCGATTCTGATTGGTCTGGTGACGGCGCTGGGTTGGTTTCTGGGCGGTTTGCCTATGGCGGCGTTGGGATTCTTTGGCCTGAGTTTTGTGCTGGCATCTGGCTACTGGGCCGAGAGTATGAATACGCTGGCGCTGGTTGCCGTTTCTGTGCCCGTCGCGTTAGTCGTCGGCGGTGCCATCGGCATCCTTGCCAACGAGGTGCCGCGCGTCAGGTCCTTTGTTCAGGCGGTTTTGGACGTGATGCAAACGGTTCCGACATTTGCCTATTTGACCCCGCTATTGCTGCTATTCGGCTTTGGCCCGGTTGTGGGTCTGATTGCCTCGGCCATCTACGCGGCACCGCCAATGGCGCGTAACATGATGCTGGGTCTGGAACGGGTCGAACCCGAGATCAAAGAGGCTGCCATCATGTCTGGCGGCACGCGGTTTCAGCAGCTGTTTCAAGTCGAAATTCCGGCTGCCGCGACGCAGATCATGGTCGGCGTAAACCAATGTCTGATGGCCGCTTTGTCGATGGTCATCATCGCCGCCGTTATCGGCGGGTTCAACGACATCGGTTGGGAAGTCCTTCTGACCATGCGCAAGGCGCAGTTTGGCGAGTCGCTGATGGCTGGCCTGGTCATTGTGGTCTTTGCCGTAGTGATCGACAGGATGAGCGGCACGCTGGCCACCGAGCGTAAACGTTATGACCAACGCGTCGTCTGGGCAGTTCTGGGCTTTACGGTCCTGTTTACCGCCGCCTTTTGGGCATGGCTGCCGAACCCCTCCGAGTTGACCCTGCTGGACCCGATGGCTGAGGCTGTCGATAGCGGCCTGACCGCGTTCACGCAAACGAACGGTCCTTGGCTGGATGCGCTCAAGAACAACTCGCTGTTCTATGTTTTGTTGCCGCTGCGGATCGGTCTGGATCAGGCTGTTCTGCCATTCACCTGGGGTTTCCAGTGGACGGCTGGCATGAGCTTCGGCCTTTTCGCCGTCGGCGCGGCGATCGCCGCACTGATGGCATGGCGCGGTCACCTGACGGGCGGTTTGATCGTGCTGATCCTGATCGGAATGTTGGAAACTGGTATTGCAAACCTGCCATGGCCTTTCGTTCTGACCGGCGCTGCCGCGCTCAGCTGTGTCGCGGGCGGCTGGCGTCTAGCGGCGCTTTCGGTGGGTTTGTTATGCACCATCCTCGTGTCCGGACTGTGGGAACGCGCCTTGCTGTCGCTTTACCTCAGTGGGGCTGCGGTGTTTTCCTGCGCCGTCGCAGGGGGCTTGATCGGCCTGGCCAGCGCGGTATGGGCGCCGGTCTGGAAGGTCGTTCGTCCAATTTGCGACATGCTGCAGACGATCCCGCTATTCGTCTTCCTGATCCCGGTGCTGATGGTGTTCCAGATTGGCGAGTTCTCGGCCTTTCTGGCGATCTGTGCTTACGCCATCGTTCCGATGATCCGCTACACGCGTCACGGGCTGGTCAACACTCCGGAAGAGATGATGGAGGCCGCGATCTCAAGCGGTGCGACCGAGTGGCAGATCATGCGGGATGTGCGCGCGCCATATGCTGCGCCGACGATCCTGCTGGGGCTGAACCAGACCATCCTTTATGCCTTTGCAATGCTGGTGATCGCTGCGCTGATCGGGACCACCGGTCTGGGACAGTCGATCTATCTGGCGCTAGGTCAGGCGGATGTGGGTCTGGGCATCTCGGCCGGTGCCGCTATGGCGATTCTAGCGCTTGTTGCCGATCGTATCGTGCAGGGTTTTGCCGAAGAACGGCGCAAAGCGTTGGGACTGTAAAATGGGGCAGGGGCGGCGCGTCCGCCCCTTCTACCCCGCGTTTGATCTTGGACAAAGACCGGACAGCCTTCGGGGCGTAGACCGCGCGTAACACGTTCGGAGAATACTATGACCAGTTGGGCCTTCTTTCTTGCAGCACTGATCACCTTTCTTCTCAGCCATGCCATCCCGGTGAGGCCGGGTGTTCGCAGTCGACTGATCGAAACACTAGGGCGCAAGGGTTATTTTGCGGCATATTCCGCACTTTCCCTTCTGGTGCTGGCATGGCTGATCGTCGCCGCAGCGCAAGCGCCATATGTTGAGGTCATCCCGCCGCTTGTCATCTTTCGCTGGGCGCCACTCTTGGTGATGCCAATCGTGTGCTGGCTGGCTGTCGCGGGCATATCGATCCAAAACCCGTTCTCATTTGGCGGGATGGGGCATCGTACATTCGATCCCGAAAAACCGGGCATCCTGCGGTCCACGCGCCACCCTGTTCTTGCGGCTTTGATGCTGTGGGCGGGGGCTCATCTGCTGGCCAATGGCAGCCTGTCACACGTGATCCTGTTCGGGCTTTTTGCAGGCTTTTCGACATTCGGCATGGCACTGATCGACCGCCGCAAACAACGCGACTTGGGTATGGAATGGACCCGGTTGTCCCGCAACACGGCCCGCCTGTCGCTGCGCGTACCACAACCGTGGCCGCGCCCTTGGGTCTGGCTGGTTGCAATTGCGATCTTCATGGCATTGCTTCATTTGCACGCGCCTGTGATCGGATTATCGCCATTACCGTGATCCAAGAGAGTGGTCGCGCAGGACCTTGCGTGCTATCTGGAACGTTACAAATCTGTACTAAGGGGTCCTTGGATGCATCTGGCCTATGTTACTACCACCGACCGCGGCGCAACCGACCGCCTGTTAAGTGCGGTTGCCGAACACCTGCTCGCCAAAGGCGCGAGCCTTGCGGGTGTGGTTCAAACCAACACCGAATGCGCGGATAGCAGCAAATGTGACATGGATGTTCGCGTTCTGCCCGAGGGTGAGACGATCCGTATCTCGCAATCCCTTGGTGAGCAGTCACGTGGTTGTCGTCTGGATCCTGCCGCGCTGGAACAGGCCGTCGGATATGTGACCTCTACGCTGGCCGACGCGCCGCAATTGCTGATCATCAACAAGTTCGGAAAACATGAGGCTGACGGGCGCGGATTCCGCCCGGTGATCGCCGAAGCACTGGCGCAGGATGTTCCCGTCCTTGTCGGTGTGAATGGTCTGAACAAGGAAAAATTCGACGCGTTCACAGGTGGTGCTGCTGAACAGATCGAACCTGATTCTGAAAGCATCATCGCATGGTTCGACCGAGTCACTGCGCAACGTGAGGCCGCGGCCTGACAAAGCTCCCGTTGGGTAAGCTTCTGTTTTCCTGACTTGTTTCGTGTCGCATGTGCTGCAATCCTTTCTCTCGGAGGAGACAGTGCATGTGGACCAACTGGGCCGGAAACCAGCGCACGGATACGCCAATAGCGCGCCCGACGTCGATTGCTGAACTGCAAAATGAGATCGCGCGACCCCAAAGCCTGCGGGTCTTGGGTGCGGGGCATTCCTTTACGCCAATCGTAGCCGGTGGTGACCGGATCGTGGACTTGTCTGATTTGGATCTATCAACACCTGGCGATGCCCGGCAGGATCGGGTGTGGGTCAACGCCAATGCGCGGTTGCGAGATTTGTCACCGACGCTGGCGGACAGGGGGCTGGCGTTCCGTAACCTTGGAGATATCAACGCACAATCACTGGCCGGCGCGGTGTCGACGGCGACCCATGGGACCGGGCGGGACTTGCCGTGCCTTGCGGCAGAAGTCACGGCGGCCCGAATGGTCGGGGCAAGCGGCGATATTCTGACCACGGATGATATCCCGCTTGAGATGGTACAGGTCAGTTTGGGGATGCTAGGCGTTCTGACCGAAGCGCAGATTTCGGTCGTGCCAAAGTACAACTTACGTCGTCAGGTTCAGCTTGCCTCGGTCGAGGAAAGTCTGGCCACGATGCACGAGAAATGGGCAGAGAACCGGAATTTCGAATTCTTCTGCATCCCGTTTACCGGAAAGACTGTCGAACTTCGTCACGCCATCACGGATGCAGCCGAAAGCAAAGCACCGCGCGATTTGGATATGATCGCTGTAAAGGTACTGAAACTTGCGCGCAGCGCGGGACGGATCAGCGAAGGGTTGCGCAGTGCAATGCTCAAAGTGCTGACGATGGCGCAGTCGGACGAGGATTATGTTGGCGAGAGCTGGCGGGTTTTATGTAGCGACCGGCATATTCGTTTCAAGGAAATGGAATACCATCTGCCGCCAGATGTGGCTGGGGATGTTCTGCAAGAGGTTCTGACGCGCCTACATCGCCACCACAAGGACATCTACTTTCCGATCGAAGTGCGCCAGACTGCTGGTGACACGGCCTGTCTGTCTCCGTTCCAGGGTGGGCCGCGCATTTCCATCGCTATTCACGCCGACGCAGCCGAGGATCATAAACGGTATTTCGAAGCCATTGAGCCGCTATTTGTCGAAGCAGGGGGCCGCCCTCATTGGGGTAAGATGCACAATTTGGCTTACAAAGACCTGTCCGCAATGTATCCGGATTTTGATCGGTTTTGTGCGCTGCGCGAACGGCTCGATCCACAGGGTAAGTTTTTGACCTCCGCGCTTGCTCGGTTGTTTCGACCATGAATGCAGCAGCCCTGAAAGCTCTGTCAGATGTTCTGCGATCGCACGGGGTCGACAAGCCGGTCGTCGTAGTGGACCTGGACTTGTTGGACGCCAATTGTGTTGTCGCCGACAGGGTTGCTGATGTTGGACTGGCCCGCAGGCTGGTCGCCAAGTCTCTGCCCTGTCTGCCTTTATTGGATTTCATTCGCGAGCGCATATCGACCTCTGGCCTGATGACGTTTTCCGAACCGATGTTGCAGGCGCTTTTGACGGCCGAGCCCGATACGGACCATCTGATTGGAAAGCCCTTGCCTGTCAGTTCTGCTGCAAGGCTTCTGTCCACCAATCCCGATGCGGCAAGGCGCGTTCAATGGTTGATCGACACTCCAGCTCGGCTTGGGGAATATCTGGCGTTGGCTTCAAATCGCCAGACGTCACTGCGTTTGTCTTTGGAACTGGATATCGGCCTGCACCGTGGCGGGCTAAATTCTCAGAATGTCGCAGAACTTGCCCAACAAATAATGGCGCACCCTTACGGGCAGATTGCCGGGGTGATGGGGTACGAGGCGCATTTGGCGAAAATGCCGGGCGTTTTGCGCAACCGCGCGGCGCGGGCCAGCGCAGATGCGTTCAACACAGCCGTCGCCGCTTTGCCGCATGACGAAGATGAGTTGTGTCTGAACACAGGTGGCAGCCTGACCTTTCAATCCTACCTTGCCGAGGGGTCCGCGAATGAGGTCGCATTCGGCTCGGTCCTGGTAAAGCCCGGCGATTTTGACCACGCCACGACGCAGGCGTTTGCACCAGCCGCGTTCATTGCGACACCAGTTCTTAAAGCAATGCCGGGTAACGCATTGCCGGGTCTAGAGTTTTTGCCGCGACAAAAAACGGATATAGCGATCTTTGGCGGCCACTTCCTTGCCCAGCCGGTATTCCCAGCAGGGTTTGGCTACTCAGCGGTCTTTGGCCGTTCAAGCAATCAGGAAGTGTGGACTGGCCCGCGAACGGCAGACGTGTCGCCGGGCGACATCGCCTTGCTGCGCCCTGCTCAAAGCGAGGCTGTACTGAATCAGTTCGGCACCATGCTTGCCATCCGAGGCGGGCAGGTGGTTGGTGAATGGCCATGCCTGCCCAACTAGGCGTCGGTTAATCTGCAAACAGGGCTTCGGCGGCACGGCGCGCCTCGGGGTCGCGCTTGATCTCTTGGTTGTAAGGAAGCTCGGCCAGTTCGGGCACCGACTGACGCAGGATCGCCGCGTTTAGCTCTCCGTTCCGGCGCAGGGCAGGAGTAATGCCCATACTGCGCGAGATCAGATATCTGTCATTGAACGGATTGAGCGTAAAGTGACGCGGCATCCCGTTCAGCCCGGCACCCATTGTGTTTGGAAGGATGTTCTCAAGAAATGATAGGTCAAACGCGTAGCGGTGCGTTTCCGGTGGCAGTGTGTCAAGCCAAGTCATCACCTCACGTTGCCAATAGACAGCGGGTGGAATGCCTTCAGGCGCCCTTAAGCGCAGGCGCCGCACCAGATGTGGAAATCGAAACGCATCCTGCCCTTTCCACTGATTTGCACGGTTCATGTCCATGACATTTCCACGCATAGAAATCTCGGCATCAGGCAGGAATTCGTGTGCCGCCAGTTCACGATACCCCATAGTCGACGTATGTCCGCCCGTACGAAGCCCGAACAGCTTTTCCTCGAGGCTCAGTTCATCCGACGGGCCGTGTTCTTCAGCCAGCTTCATGCCATCAATCCGTTCGGGCTCAAAACCAAGCTTCTGTCCAATTTTCTGGGCAAGCAGACAATCCAGCGATGACAGATAGTTAATCCGGTGAGTATAAAACGCACTGACATGTCCAAGGTGGTCCTTGGCTGACGCGACCAGTGCCCGGCTGTCATACCCACCAGTAATCGGAATGGCGGACCGGAAAGATCGCGCAAGCGCACCAACTGTCGCCCCGAGACGTGTCACTATTTCTGATGCATCAGTGTCAATATCCGCAACTGCGGTAAACGGCGCGTCCGATCGGGGCCAATGGCGGAATTGCTGATACCGGTCAAGGGTCAGAGAGTGATTTGGCCGCGCCAGCCGCAAATCGCGATCACCAGTGATGCCCAGTGAAAAGTTGGTTGCCCCAGACATGACGTCCTCGACCCGGATATAGCGACTTGGCTCAATGGGTCGGTCCAGCGCCATGAAAGGTGATGAGCCGATAAGGCCGGTCTTTGGATCATAGA
Source organism: Ruegeria sp. CDSA246 (assembly GCF_059611225.1). Classification (NCBI taxonomy): domain Bacteria; kingdom Pseudomonadati; phylum Pseudomonadota; class Alphaproteobacteria; order Rhodobacterales; family Roseobacteraceae; genus Ruegeria; species Ruegeria sp. CDSA246. The sequence goes on from NZ_JBXWPD010000008.1 coordinate 106,213, forward strand.
AACAGGACAATTCCAGGGTAGGATCGAAGTACAGCCTTTGCTCGCGTCCAAGCCTGCCGAATATGACAAAGCGCCCGGCCAGGTTTTCAAGCCAGTCTTCCAGATCGCGCCAAGTCGGGCTGGCACCAAGATCGACCTGTGTATCGTCTGCTATAACCGTTCCGGTGTCGACCGCGATCCCCAGAATCAACAGCTGTAGGCTGGCGTCGGCGCAATCGGGTTGCGCAACGTTTAGCCGAGGACTGTGATGAATTTTGAACGGGGCGAACTCAACTGTATTCCAACCTTCGGGCGCTGCCACATTGTCCGATCTGACTGCGTATTGATGGGGAAAAACATCATCGAACGGAATGCCGATTTCCTGCGCTTCACGTATTGCCTGTAGCATTTGCTCTCCACATCGGATGGATCCGCAAAGCCCTGACTTCGCTGGGTATCCTGCTGTTCGTTGTTTGCGATCAGATTAACCGGAGGCGATTTGCACTTCCAGTGGCAAGACCGCTGATCCGTCGCGCAGCGTCCCGCCGATGTCAACAATTTGCAACAGAGCCGCGCAATCGAAGGCCAGCGCAAACGAAAGTGCTTGGATTGAGTGATCTGCATGTGATTGGAAAGTGGTGGGCGACCCTGGAATCGAACCAGGCGTGCGTCTCCGCGAGGGAGTTACAGTCCCCTGCCACACCTTGCGGCCTGTCGCCCACTGTCAGGCGTTGCACCTGACGTGGAGGCGTGATTACTAGCGCCTTGAAGAAGCGTCAACAGGAAAATTTGGCTTTGACGCAGGAAACCGAATTCCCGGCCCGGAGGCCCAAGAAATGAAGAAACCCAAGTGGGTCGTTGAAAAGGAACAGGCGCGCAAAGCTGCGGCGTCTGAAACCGTTTGGCTGTTCGGTTTGCATGCCGTTCGGGATGCTTTGATGAACCCGAACCGGCAGAAACTGAAACTGATCGTGACGCGAAACGCGCGGGACAAACTGGCCGAAGCGATTGAATTTGCAGGGATTGAGGCCGAAATGGTCGACCCGCGCAAGTTCAACGCGCCCATTGATCCCGGTTCGGTTCATCAGGGGGCTGCGCTTGAGGTCAAGCCGCTGGATTGGGGCGGGTTGGCCGAAAACTGCATCGGGCGTGAACATCCGAGAGTCATTTTGTTGGACCGCGTGACTGACCCGCACAATGTCGGGGCGATTCTTCGCTCGGCCGAAGTGCTTGGAGCCAGTGCCGTGATCGGTACGCGGCACCATTCGGCGCCGGAGACGGGCGCGCTGGCCAAAACCGCGAGTGGAGCACTGGAGCGTCAGCCCTATCTGCGCGTGCGCAATCTGGCGGATACTATTGTCGAGCTGCAGAACATGGGCTTTCAGGTATTGGGTCTGGACGGTGAGGCCGAACAAACCATCGAGACGGCGTTGGGCGGCAAACTGGACCAACCTGTCGCGTTGGTGCTGGGGGCCGAAGGACCCGGCCTGCGGCAAAAGACCAAGGAAACTGTCAATCAACTGGTGAAAATCGACGCAGCCGGTGGGTTTGGTTCTCTTAACGTCTCAAATGCTGCCGCAATTGCCTTATATGCTTCAAGGCATCGATAGACAGGAGAGAGCCATTACCAGCCCGACCAAAATCGCTACTTGCTGTTACTGCGGAACGCGCGCTGCGTTGGTTCTGAAAGGGAAGCAACGCCACGAACTCAGCTGCTCTAGCTGTGGGGCCCCTTTGCATGACCTCAAGATGGTTCCCAAGCGCAAGCTGTGCAATGACAAGCCAAAGCGCGACAGCTACAAAACCGCTACCGCATACAAGTCCAAAAAGAAAAAGAAGAAAAAGGGGATTTTTGCGCGCGTCATTGATGAAGCATGGGATGTGGTCGAGGATATCTTTGACTGACGTGGGATAATACGACACGAGCGTTCACAACCGCGTTAATAGGGGTGTTTCGCGCGACAAAAGATTGCATTTTGATACCCTGAATTTGTAATCCTGAGCATGTGATGCCAATCAAACGTTTCATACTTGGCGCGATAGCCGCCGTTGCCCTTCTTTCTGCCGCCCAAGCACAGGACATGCCCGTCTTCTATGAGGCGGACGGTGCCGTCATGGCCGGCTACGACCCTGTCTCATATTTTCTTGAGGAAACGCCGGTCCGCGGATTGCCAGAATATTCTGTGATCTGGAAAGGGGCCGAGTGGCATTTCGCCTCGGCCGAGAATCGCGATCTGTTTGAAAGCAATCCTCGCGCCTTTTCCCCTCAGTTCGGGGGCTACTGCGCCTATGCCATGGCGCAAGGTATCTTAAAAAGCACCGATCCGATGCTTTGGGATATGGTGGAAGGCCGGCTGTACCTGACCCACTCACCTGAGATTGAGCAGCTCTGGCGCGGAGATCGTGCAGAATACATTCACATGGCCGAGGAAAACTGGCCTGTGGTGCTGTATCAAGACTAGGCGAATTTCCGCCTTCTTCGGGCTGTCATCACAAAAATGCGACGCCCCTCTTTTTTTCTCTGAACTTATGCCTAAATGTCACAGTGACCGCGGAACGGAACTGCCGCGGGTCATTTCACTGTCCCTCGTTCCAACAACTGGCGCTCAGGTTTGACCTGAGCGCTTTTTTCTTTGCTGCGCCAAGTCTAGGGTGCCCGCATGCCGAATTACACAGACCCATTCCTGAAAGACATCCTGCGTCGCACCAAGGTGATTGCTGTCGTGGGCGTTTCGATGAACCCGGTGCGGCCCAGCTATTATGTCGCGCGGTATCTTTCACTTAAGGGATACACGGTGATCCCGGTGAACCCAGGTCATGCCGGGAAAGTACTTTTCGGGCAGACCGTTCGCGCGTCATTGTCCGAGATTACTCAGCCGGTCGATATGGTTGACATCTTTCGCCGTTCCGAAGCTGTTCCGCCAATAGTCGACGAAGCACTGTCTTCTTTTCCCGACCTACGCACGATCTGGATGCAGATCGGCGTTGAACACCCCGAAGCCGCAGCCAAAGCACAGGCGCGCGGCGTGGATGTGGTGATGAATCGCTGCCCTAAAATCGAATATCAGCGCCTGTTTGGTGAGCTGCGCATGGGTGGATTCGCGACCGGAGTGATTTCTTCCAGACTGTGAAGGTTAGCCGCCGACATACGGCAGCAATTCCCCGTATTGTTCCTGGCGGCGCTTTTCCAGAACAACGCTGCGCGGCACCCACTCATACTTGGTGTCTTCCACCAAGGGCGACCAGAACAGAACACCGCCGTACCGCCATGGGTCCAGCACCACGCCGTCATACATCGTCTCACCCTTGCGGCTGATGATGGCCGTGCTGTGGTCGATTCTGAACTGATTGTCCGCATTTGCTATCGCGCGGTGCAATTCCAAGGTCTGGAAGTTCTCTTGCTTCAGTCGACGTTCGATATCCTCGGCCCAATGCCAACACAGCCCACGCGGGCGTAGACCCTTGTTGACCTTGGCATTGTGGATCAGCGGCGGGTCAGTAATTTCGTATTCCTGAACCAACTGCGCGGTATAGGAATAGGCGATGCTGGCTGCGCGGTCGGCTTCTTCGGGGTCGATGTCGGGACCAAGGCTGCGGATTTCCATTGCCAGTCTTTGAACTTCATCACCGGTCGTGCGCGGCGGCGCCGAACACGCGGTAATCATCACAAGCGAAAGCAAAGCCATTACACTGGCCAGAGCCCTGGTCATTCCTGCGTTCCTCGGTCGGTCCCACACTGATCCCTGACTATACAGGGCAGGGCGGCAGGACGGAACCCGCGCTTAGGTCTTTGGGCGTGATGCCTTTTCCGCGATTCCGCTTGTGCCCTGGCGTCGGGCCAACTCGGCCAAAACGTCATCCAGCGCCACGTCCCGCGCGGCCAGCATGACCAACAGGTGATAGAGGACATCCGCAGCCTCGGCCGTCAGTTTACCTTTGTCACCCTTGACGGCTTCGATGATGGCCTCAACAGCCTCTTCCCCGAATTTCTCGGCACATTTCTCAGGCCCCTTGGCCAGTAGCTTTGCGGTCCAGCTGGAGTCGGGCTCGGCCCCCTTGCGGGCTTCAATCGTCGCGGCCAGATCGTGCAGGATGTTCATGTCAGCCTCATGGGGATGCCAGCAGCAGCCATGTGTTCCTTGGCCTCGCGGATGGTGTATTCGCCAAAGTGGAAGATTGAGGCCGCCAGTACGGCACTGGCCCCGCCCTCTGTCACACCTTCGACCAGATGATCCAGGTTGCCTACGCCGCCCGAGGCAATCACCGGCACGTCCACCGCGTCTGAGATCGCGCGGGTCAGGGGCAGATTGAACCCGGCTTTGGTGCCGTCGCGGTCCATCGAGGTCAACAGAATCTCGCCGGCCCCTTTGGCGACAACGGTTTTGGCGAACTCAACTGCGTCGATGCCGGTCGGTTTGCGACCCCCATGGGTGAAAATCTCCCATTTGCCCGGGCTGACGGTTTTGGCGTCGATGGCGCAGACAATACACTGGCTACCGAATTGATCTGCAGCTTCGGCGATGACATCGGGGTTGGCGACAGCGGCCGAGTTGAAGCTGACCTTGTCGGCACCAGCCAACAGCAGCGCACGCACGTCGTCTTTGGTGCGGACGCCTCCACCGACAGTCAGCGGAACAAAACACTGTTCAGCCGTGCGTTGAACCACATCAAACATGGTGCCACGGTTTTCATGGGTGGCGTGAATGTCCAGAAAACAGATCTCATCCGCGCCTGCTGCGTCATAGGCTTTGGCCGACTCTACAGGATCGCCCGCGTCACGCAGGCCAACGAAATTGACACCTTTGACAACACGGCCATCGGCGACATCCAGACAGGGAATGATACGGGTTTTCAGCATACCGGCGTCCTTTGTTGGCGCACCTGTATCGGCAAAACGCCGCCTTTTCCAGTGCCGTAAAGGCACCTTGAGGAAAACGGCGGGGTCATTTGAACCTTAAAAGCGGAATTTCTGCCGGTTGGAAGAAAACGCTGTCTCACATTAGTGCGTTTGCTACTAGTCTTTGAGCAATATGAGCGCGGACAGCAAGTTTGCCTTATCGTCCGTCCACGGCTCACCCCCATCAGAAACCACGGACTGCCATTTTCCATTTTGGACAAAACCGTCGACTCTTCTCTGATCTGGGCTGACAATCACCACTTGGGAATCCGATGCGCCTAGTTCGTTTGCGCCCGGCTCAACCCGATGGAACTGTTTGGCCGCGTGGAACCCAAGTTTGTCTGCAATGCGCGCAAGCGGGTCGACCAGATCGTAGTACCGGTTGCTGACGTGAAAGACCATTATTCCGTCATCAGCCAGTCGCTCTGTATACATCCGCACCGCTTCTTCAGTGATCAGATGCACAGGAATAGCATCAGAGCTGTATGCGTCCAGGACGAGAATATCGAAGGAATAATCTGTGTGCGCCAGGACAATGCGTGCGTCACCAAGGTGTGTTGGCGAATCTGGTGCGCATTCCGAGATGTAGGTGAAAAGGGAAGGATTGCGCGCCACTTGGTCAACCATGGCGTCGATTTCAAAGAATGCCCATTTCTGAAATGGAAGCTTGTAGCAGGAAAGAGCACCGACTCCGAGGCCGACAATACCGATGCTGTCGGCTTCTCGTCCAAACTCAGACGTTATGACCTGTGCCATTGGCCCTTTGGGATAGTAGTAAGACTTCGGCGTAGGTTTTTGACCAATTTCTGATTCCAACTGCAAACCGTGCAGTGTGGTCCCGTTTTGATACATTCTGAGGCCTGCCTCTGAGTATACCTTGTGCGTTCCAAAGAAGCTTCGATCCTGAAGCAACGAGTCCTTTTGCGGCCAAAGTACCGGCAGCATAAGTGCCGCGATGATGGCTATGATACGCGCAGGTTGATTACGGAACAGGATCAGTGCAACCAACAGCATCGCGGTTGCGACAACCGCACGCAAGGCTCCATCTCCAAGAGGGTTTATGCCATCGATCATGCCGAAGCACAAAAGGATCGGGTAGCTGATAAGCAGGCCAAATGCCAGATTCCTAGGTGTAACTGCGCCTTTCCCGATCAAGAGCAACCCGCCAGCCAAAATAAGCGTCATTTGCGCCTCGACTTCTAGGGCAAATGCGAAAGGCGCAATGACGGAATTGAACAATCCGCCAAAAGCACCGCCTATCGACAGTGCGATGTAGAACACTGTCAATTGCTCTGCCGGCGGTCTCATTTCATAAAGCAACCTATGTGCATACAAGGCGATTACGAATAGAATGGGAATGTACAACAAAAAGACGATGGGGTTCGTGTGATGGTCGATCAGGTTGGAAAATAGGACGACACCAATCGCCAGCGCCAAAATCATCGGGATGTGTAAGGATTTGACACTGAGCCAATTCAGTTTCGCAAAGGCGAAAATGAAGGAAAGAAGGTAGGTCGCAAGGGGCACAACCCAGATAAGCGGGATTGAACCCAGATCCGTACTGGCTTTCGTGGTAAAGGAAAGCATCAGGGATGAGGGTACAAAAGCGATCACAATCCATTTTGCAATCTGCTTCAGCTTTGGGGTGCTGCTCGCGAATTCACTCGCGATCGGCGCAATGACGCTGCTCGATCCGCGCAGCGCAATAAGGCCACTTATCGCCATTAACCCACCGAAGATGACAAACCCGATGGACCAAATATTACTGGTCGCACTGGCACCCAGAAGGGGGTCTGCCAGCAAAGGAAAAGCCAAAAGAGCCAGCAGGGAACCGACGTTACTTGCGCTGTATAGGAAATAGGGGTCGTCTGCCGAAGGCCCACCGGACCGTGAATACCACGCCTGAAGCAATGGCGCATTCGCAGAAAGAACCGCAAATGGCAGGCCGACACCCAGGGCAAACAACTTAAGGGTTTGCAGCGCGGTCGAGCTGGATGCGTCATAGCTCCAGCCCTCGTTTATTGAGAGCGGCAGATACGTCAGCGCAGCCGCCCAAAGTACCAGATGAGTAACAAGCTGCCAGCGCAGAGGTATCCATTTCGTCAGCACATGGGCGTAAATGTAGCCCAAGATTAAAACCACTTGGAAGAACAGCATCGCGGTCGTCCAAACCGCAGGAGCGCCACCGATTTGCGGTAGGACCAGCTTGGCAAACAGGGGCTGGACAAAAAACAGAAGAGATGCGCTGACAAAAATTGTGACGCAAAAACTGAATATGATCGCAATTCTGAACCAAGAATTGTTCGAATATTCTGTGCTCGTAATACTCACGGTGGCAATCCCTGCTCGAGTTATTTTTCAAACTGCTACAGGCGAAATAAGACCAAGTTTGGGCCAAGCTTGGTAAAATATCTGTCAGAATGGGCTATTGTTCTCAAATGCGGGACGGTCTGCGCAGGTTGCTAAGCTGTGAGATTCGGGTGCGCGGCAAGGCTTCGCCGATGCCGGAGATGTGATTGCAAGTTCGCGAAAAGCTGAGACAATTTGGATGAAATTTACAAAAGGAAACCCGATATGCGAAATCTGATACTGGCAACAATTTTGACTTTTGGAGGGGCGATGTCTGCCATGGCTGACGACATCATCAAGGTAAATTCGAACAAATCGGTGCAAGAGGCGATGGACGCCCTGGAAGCTGCCGTTGGCAATGCGGGCGCGACCGTCTTTGCCCGCGTCGATCATGCGGCGGGTGCGGAAAAGGTTGGCCTAACCATTCCCGCCAATCAGGTTCTGATCTTTGGCAACCCGGCACTGGGTACACCCGCGATGCAGATTGATCCACGTGCCGGGCTTTTCCTGCCGCTCAAAGTGCAGGCATACGAAGACGAGACCGGGCAGGTCTGGCTGGCCTATGAGGACCCGAAAGAGACGATGGATGAGCTCGACGAAGTCGAGAAATCACCTGTCATCGAAAAGATGCGCGGTGCGCTTGCCAAGCTGACTTCGGTTGCGGCCGAGTGATCAGCTTAAGGCGCGAATGGCCTCGGAAAGGTCAATCGCGCCATCATAAAGCGCCCGGCCCGAGATCGCGCCGTCCAATGCCACGCCACAATCACGCAGGGCGATCAGATCATCCAGCGAACTGACCCCACCCGAGGCGATGACCGGGATTGACACCGCGCGGGCCAAATCTGCCGTTGCCCGGATGTTCGGCCCCTGCATCGCTCCGTCGCGATTAATGTCGGTATAGATGATGGCCGCAACGCCTGCGTCCTCGAAACTGCGGGCCAGATCGGTGACCTTCACGTTGGTCTCTTCGGCCCAGCCCTTGGTGGCCACCATGCCGTCGCGCGCATCGATGCCGACAGCAACTTTGCCCGGAAATTCCTTGGCAGCTTCACGCACCAGATCGGGGTTTTCGACGGCCACGGTGCCCAGAATCACGCGCGCCAGACCTTTGTCGATCCATGTCTCGATCGTGGACATGTCGCGAATGCCACCACCTAACTGCGCGGGCACGTTGCATTCCTTCAGGATGGCCTCGACCGGGACGGCGTTGACGGGTTCACCAGCAAACGCGCCGTTCAGGTCGACCAAGTGCAGCCATTCGCACCCTGCCTCGACAAAAGCCCGTGCCTGCGCTGCAGGGTCGTCGTTGAACACGGTTGCCTTATCCATTTCACCACGCAACAGGCGCACGGCCTGTCCGTCTTTGAGGTCGATGGCGGGGTAGAGGATCATGTCAGGCGGCCCTATATCTGATTTGTTCGCGCGGGATATCGCACATGCGGGGCAGGGGATGCAACGCGACGCCAAGTCAATCTTGCCGGAATTGCCCAGCCGGGCCAGACTGAGCAGAAATAAGGGAGGAAATCATGAAAACATTCACACTTGCAGCCGGGTTTGCGGTATTGGCCAGCGCTGCTTTTGCAGCCGATCCGGTTGACGGTCTTTGGAAGACTCAGCCCGGGGATACCGGTGGGTATCTACACGTTTCGATTTCGGAATGCGGCAGCGCGATTTGTGGCACCATCGACACCGCCTTTGACAAAGACGGTAATGAGCAGCTGGCGTATGAAAACCTTGGCAAGCAGATCATCTGGGATATGGTGCCCGATGGCGGCGGCAGCTATAGCGGCGGCAAGATTTGGGCCCCGGACCGGGACAAGACCTACAGCTCGAAAATGACGCTGGACAGCCAGAACAAGCTGACCGTCAAAGGCTGTGCTGTGGGCGGTCTCGTGTGTCGCGGGCAAGACTGGACGCGGGTTCAGTAACCGCTCAGGGCGTCCAGGTCAGGAAGTTCCCGATCATGCGCAGGCCCACATCCTGACTTTTCTCAGGGTGAAACTGCATCCCAACCATTGTGTCGCGGCCGATCACGGCCGTGACCTCCTGCCCATACTCAACATAAGCCAAACGCTGTGCCGGATCGATAACACGGAAATGGTAGGAGTGCACGAAATAGGCGTGATCGCCTGACTGCACTCCAGCAAAGACCGGGTGGTCGCTTTCCAAAACCAGATCGTTCCAGCCCATATGGGGCACTTTCAGCGCGCTGTCCGATGGTTCGATCCGCACCACATCGCCTGCAACCCAGCCCAGACCGTCGGTCTGGGAGTATTCATGGCCTTTAGAGGCCATCAGTTGCATGCCGACGCAGATGCCCAGAAATGGGCGACCTTTCTGCTCGACTGCCTCGACCATCGCGTCGTAGATGCCTTTGTGGCCGCGCAGCTCAGCCGCGCAGGCAGGAAAAGCGCCGTCACCGGGCAAAACCAGTCGGTCGGCCCGCGCAACGACGTCGGCGTCTGAGGTCACGACAACCTCACCCGCGTCCATCTCGCGCGCCATGCGCTGAAACGCCTTTTCGGCCGAATGCAGGTTGCCGCTTTCGTAGTCGATAATGGCGGTTAGCATTTACAGCGCGCCCTTGGTCGACGGAATCGCATCAGCTTTGCGCGGGTCTGTCTCAACGGCCAGACGCAATGCGCGCGCGACGGCCTTGAAGGCAGCCTCGGCAATGTGGTGGCTGTTGAATCCGTGCACTTGGTCAATGTGCAAGGTGATGCCGCCATGGGTGCTGAGTGCCTGAAAGAACTCGCGCACCAGTTCGGTGTCGAAATTGCCGATCTTTGGGGTCGGAAGGTCCACGTTCCAGATCAGGAACGGACGGCCCGATAAATCCAGCGCGCAGCGTACTTGCGCGTCATCCATGGGCAAGTGGCACTCGCCATAGCGACGGATGCCTTTCTTGTCGCCCAAGGCCTGCGTCAACGCCTGGCCCAGTGCAATACCGGTATCTTCGACAGTGTGGTGGTCGTCGATATGATAATCGCCCTTGGCGCTGATCGTCATGTCGATCAGCGAATGGCGCGCAAGTTGGTCCAGCATGTGATCGAAGAACCCGACGCCGGTCTGATTGTCATAGGTGCCGGTGCCGTCAAGATTGACCTCGACCGAAATCTCGGTCTCGGCGGTTTGACGGCTGATCTTTGCGCTGCGCATGGGCGAATTCCTTTTGCTACAGGCGCGCTTATAGACGGGGATTGGTCGGCTTATCCAGACCAAGCGTTGCTTTCACTGCAATCTGTTGCAGGGGATTGCGCCCGGTGACGTGCCATGCCAGCCTGCCGGAAACTCAACCAACAGGTCCAAATCATGTCCACCTGCGTTTTCATTCAAATCCGCTGCACACCCGGCACCACCTACAAAGTCGCCGAAGAGATCGCGCTGCGCGAGATTCACTCCGAGCTTTACTCGACCAGCGGCGAATATGACCTGCTGCTCAAGCTCTACATTCCCGAACCCGACGATGTCGGTCATTTCATCAATGAAAACCTGCTTGTGATCCCGAATATCGAGCGATCGCTGACCACTATGACCTTCAAGGCGTTCTGAGTCAGGCCGAAACGTCGGACACCGAACCTTGCGGCGCGGCACATGCCAAAATCGCGCCGTTACGCGCCTGCTGATCAGTTGTTCCTGCCCGGAGCAACTGATGTACACCGAACAATACCATCAGCGGAACACCAAGCGTGACCAGATAGTTGTCTCCGGCCACTTGCGACCAAACCACACCGATTGTGCAGACAATCAGCAAAACGGCAGAGTGTGTGTTTCTCTGTTTCGCGCCGTTGGTCTGATAGTTCAGAAAACCGTTCGTTCTAAGAACCGTCAAAATGACACCCGTCAAAAACACGCTCATAAGAACGAGGGTCGCGATGTTCCCGGTCAAAATCGTCGCCGTGTCGCGATAGCCAAGCAAAATCAGGCATTCGATCAGTGGCGTGATCGCCACCATAAAGAGATTGATGCCAAGTAAAATTGGCTGTGGAGGCAGTGTTTTCCTGACATAGGTAACACAAACTGAGGCAGCCAGAACCGTGCCGACCCACCCAGCCAATCGCATATCATCCGTGGCCCGAAACAAAAGCATGAAAACCACGCCCGGCAGATTCTCAAACATCTCAAGCAGCAATCGCTTTTGGGTATCGCTGGGCATTCAGTAGATTTCCTTTTTGCAATTGCGCTTTTGGAATGTCGAGTGTGGGATGAAATTACCCCAATTCGAATGTAGTGATGCCGTAAATCCGGTCCAGATCAATGTCCGGTGCGTGGCTGGAATACATGCGGCCAGTTTCAAACACTTTGGTCAAACCCAACTGTTGCGCCATTGCCATAGCATGCGCGTTGGGGTTGGGCATGTCGATGAAGACCTCTGCATCCATCTGATCGGCGGGAAGTGTCGCCAGCAGCGACACCAAAAGGGCCTCTGCGATCTCGGGATTGTTCGCAAACAGGGGGCCCACCTTGTACCCGCTCAAACACCGCCGCAGGGTTGCATAGCCCTTGATCTGACCATCTTCTTCGAAGACGTGAGAGACGTGGCTGGGCGCGCCGAACCAAGCGTGAAGAAACGTGTCGCGCGGGGCAGGGAACAAGCCCCGGTCATACGTTTTCAGTTGATCCGTCAGGGCGCGTAGGGGTGTGATCTGATCGTGAAGGGACCGGCCCAATTGGTTTAGAATCTCACCGACCGTGCCCGAAAAACGATAATTGTCATAGGCCAGCTCGAACCCGAATTTGCGATAATTGTCTTGCTGTTCGACAACGCCATCCATGCCCATGTTCCGGTGCTGGCAATGCGCCTTGACCGCCTCGGCAACCTGTAACCCATATCCCGATCCGCGATACTCGGGTTGCACGATATAGAAGCCTAAAAACGAGTAGTTATCGTCGTAATTCACAGCGGACGCAGAGGCGATCATCTGCCCATCCAGAAATCCACCCTTGAATCCTTCTGGGTCCGAACTGCGGAAACAAACCGCATCGTGCAGGCCCGGGTTCCACCCCTCCTGACCGGCCCAGTCGACGGCGGTTTGAACTTCGTTTTCTGTCAAAGCGCGAATAACATATTCGGGCATCGGCGGACCTCTGTCGTGATTGCGTGCCATTCGAGAATGCCGCAACACCAGACAAAGAACCAGCATGTTCAGAGAGGTTTGTATCTGGAGCGGGCGAGGCGATTCGAACGCCCGACCCTAACCTTGGCAAGGTTATGCTCTACCCCTGAGCTACGCCCGCATCAGATACATATTTTCGACCTTTCGGTCTCTCAATGGAGCGGGCGAGGCGATTCGAACGCCCGACCCTAACCTTGGCAAGGTTATGCTCTACCCCTGAGCTACGCCCGCGCCGTTGAGTGAGGAGGGATGTATAAATTCCCACGCATGCCTGCAAGCGGAAAAAGCAAAAAATAGGAAAATTCTTTGCGACGGAAGCCCGCCTCTTAACCGTTCAAGAACCAGAGCATCCAAGAATAAGAACGGTGGAGGTGACAATAATGGCGTATATTAAGGACCTGAAGATGGCGGCCCTGGCGGCGATGATTTTGCTGGCTATCGCGGTGTCTGGCAAAGGTGAGAATCGAAAGGGCGATGTCGAATCAATTTTTACGGGATCCCCTCGAATCGAAACGCGGATTTTGGCGGGGTAATCCCCGCCATCCCGTTCACAGCGCCATCAAAAGGCTGGCTATCGCCGCAACCACAATCACGGCAAAGGTCAGCAACATGCCGATCTGGCGCAGAATCACAATCTGCGGTTTGCGGCCGAACCCATAGGCATGCAGCACGCGCCCGGCCAGAATGCCAAGGCCCAACAGATTGACCAGCCAGCCACCGGCGCCCTGCAGCTCGACCATAGCGATTAGTAACAGGGCAAACGGTGCATATTCGGCAAAGTTGGAATGCGTGCGCATCACTTTGAGCATGTCGGTGTTGCCGCCGTCGCCGTAAGAAATCTTGTCGCCGCGGCGCTGCAGGATGACCCGCACACTGAGCGCGACATAGAGAAGTGCCAGCAATGCGGCATAGACTGGGGTGATGGACAGCATGGTCTGCTCCTTTCAGGATCAAAAAAGGGCCGCCCGGTTCCCCGAACGGCCCTTGTTCCCGAAAAGGTTAGGTCGTTTATTCCAGTTCGACCAGTAGGTCCTTTGCGTCAATCTGGCTGCCCGGCTGAACGTGCACGGCCTTGACCGTCGCATCGCGCTCGGCGTGGATGCCGGTTTCCATCTTCATCGCTTCGATGGTCAGCAGCATGTCGCCTTCCTTGACCTCCTGGCCCGCGGTCACGGCAACGGTGGCCACCACGCCGGGCATCGGCGCGCCGATGTGGTTGGGGTTGCCCGCCTCGGCTTTGGGACGGGACTGCGTGGTTGAGGTCACCAGACGGTTTGGAACCCGGATCACGCGCGGTTGGCCGTTGAGCTCAAAGAACACTTTGACCTCGCCCTTTTCATCGGTCTCACCGATGGCCTGACAGCGGATTTCCAGCGTTTTTCCGGGGTCTATCTCAGCCGTGATCTCTTCGCCCGGTTCCATGCCATAGAAGAAGGTGCGCGTGGGAAGTGTGCGTACAGGTCCGTAAGCCCGGTGGCGCCCCATGTAGTCAAGGAACACCTTGGGATACATCAGATAGCCGTTCAGATCCTCATCATCGACTTCTTTGCCCTCAAGCTGTTTGGACAAGTCCGCCCGGGTCGCCTCCAAGTCGACTGCTGGGACGTCTTTGCCGGGGCGATTGGTGTTAGGGGCTTCATCCTTGAGCACCTTCTTGACGATGGTGTCGGGGAAACCGCCCGGAGGTTGACCCAGATTGCCGCGCATCATGTCGACCACCGAGTCGGGGAAGGCCACATCTGTATTCGGGTCTTCGACCTGTTCACGGGTCATGTTCTGGCTGACCATCATCAGCGCCATGTCACCGACCACCTTGGATGACGGTGTCACCTTCACGATGTCACCGAACATCCGGTTCACGTCAGCATACATCTGAGCGACCTCGTGCCAACGTTCTTCCAGCCCCAGCGAACGCGCCTGCGCCTTGAGGTTGGTGAACTGACCGCCGGGCATCTCGTGCAAGTAGACCTCAGAAGCCGGAGCCTGCAGGCTGGATTCGAAGGCCGCATATTGCCCGCGGACCGCCTCAAAATAATCGCTGATCTCGCGGATGGATTTGATGTCCAGCCCGGTGTCACGCTCGGTATGCCGCAGCGCTTCGACCACTGTGCCCAAAGTCGCCTGTGATGTGTTGCCACTAAAGCTGTCCATCGCGCAATCCACCGCGTCCACACCTGCCTCGGATGCGGCCAGGATGGTCGCGCTGGCGATGCCGGCTGTGTCGTGTGTGTGGAAGTGGATCGGTAGCCCAACCTCCTCCTTCAGTGCACGGATCAAGATGCGCGCCGAGGCTGGTTTCAATAGCCCCGCCATGTCCTTGAGGCCAAGAATATGAGCACCCGCATCGCGCAGTTCTTTCGCCATGCCGACATAGTATTTCAGGTCATACTTGGCGCGGTCCGGGTCCAGAATATCACCGGTGTAACAGACGGTGCCCTCACAGATTTTGCCGTTCTCAACCACGGCGTCCATCGCGACGCGCATATTCTCAACCCAGTTCAACGAGTCGAACACACGGAACACATCGATGTTCTGCGATGCTTGACGTACGAACTCTTGCACAACGTTGTCAGGGTAATTGGTGTAGCCGACCCCGTTCGCACCGCGCAACAGCATCTGGGTCATCAGGTTCGGCATCGCTTCGCGGAGGTCGCGCAGACGCTGCCAAGGGCATTCTTGCAGGAACCGATAGGCCACGTCGAAAGTTGCACCGCCCCAGCATTCGACCGAGAACAACTGCGGCAGGTTAGCTGCATAGGTTGGCGCGACCTTGATCATGTCGATCGACCGCATCCGGGTCGCCAGCAAAGACTGGTGGCCGTCGCGCATGGTTGTGTCGGTGATCAGAAGCTGGCGCTGCGCCTTCATCCAATCAGCAACGGCTTGCGGGCCTTTTTGTTCCAGCAGGTTGCGTGCGCCCATCTGCGGTTCGGACTTCGGTGCCGGAGGCTTTGCGTCTTTAAGATCGGCGCGTGGTTCTGGGCGGTCCTTGGTCTCGGGGTGACCATTCACCGTGATGTCGGCGATATAGGTCAGAACCTTGGTGCCCCGGTCGCGGCGGCGCTTAAAGGAGAACAAGTCCGGCGTCGTATCGATGAATTTGGTCGTATACTTGTTCGACAGGAAAGTCGGGTGCTTCAGCAGGTTGATGACAAAGTCGATATTGGTGCTGACGCCGCGAATACGGAACTCGCGCAGGGCGCGGTCCATCCGGGCAATCGCCGCTTCGGGCGTTGGTGCCTTGGCGGTCACCTTGGTCAGCAGCGAGTCATAGTACCGCGTGATCACCCCGCCTGCATAAGCCGTACCACCGTCCAGACGGATGCCCATGCCGGTAGCCGAGCGATACGCAGTGATGCGGCCATAGTCGGGGATAAAGTTGTTTTGCGGATCTTCGGTAGTGATCCGGGTCTGCAACGCGTGGCCGGTTAGATGCACGTCTGCCTGGCTGGCAGCACCCGTGGCTTCGGCTAGGGTTTTGCCCTCGGCGATCAGGATCTGAGCCTGAACGATGTCGATACCGGTGACTTCTTCAGTAACCGTGTGTTCGACTTGCACGCGCGGATTCACTTCGATGAAGTAGAACTTGCCGGTTTCCATATCCATCAGGAATTCAACCGTGCCTGCGCATTCATAATTCACATGCGCGCAGATTTTGCGGCCCAGCTCACAGATCTCGGCGCGTTGATCTTCGTTTAAGTAAGGGGCAGGGGCGCGTTCGACAACTTTTTGGTTCCGGCGCTGGACCGAGCAGTCGCGTTCGTACAGGTGATAGATCTCACCATGCTTGTCGCCTAAGATCTGCACCTCGACATGGCGGGCGCGGATAATCATTTTCTCCAGATAGCCCTCGCCATTGCCGAACGCGGCTTCGGCTTCGCGACGGCCTTCCAGAACTTTCTCTTCCAGTTCATCTTCTGACAGGATCGGGCGCATGCCGCGTCCACCGCCGCCCCAGGAGGCTTTGAGCATCATAGGATAGCCGATTTCCTTCGCTTCGGCGCGAATCGCATCCATGTCATCGCCCAGCACCTCGGTCGCCGGAATCACCGGCACACCTGCCGCGATGGCCACGCGGCGTGCGCTGGCCTTGTCGCCCAGTGCACGCATGGTTTCGGCTTTGGGACCGATGAAGGTGATGCCGTTCTGAACGCAGGCATCAACAAAGTCCGGGTTCTCGGACAGCAAGCCATAGCCGGGGTGGATCGCATCTGCTCCGCACTCTTTAGCGACGCGGATGATCTCATCGATGCTTAGGTAGGCGGCAACAGGCCCCATGCCTTCGCCGATGCGATAGGCCTCGTCCGCCTTGAAGCGATGCAAGCCCAGCTTGTCCTCTTCGGCAAAGACGGCAACGGTGCGTTTGCCCATCTCATTGGCGGCGCGCATCACGCGGATGGCAATTTCGCCGCGGTTGGCGATCAGGATCTTGTTGAAATCAGTCATGTCGGGTCCCGGTCCTACTTGTTTGGCCGTGTTGATAGGCGGACAATACGCGTACGTATATCAGTCGTTCTGGGTAGAACCGGCATGTTAACGCTCGCAAACGCCCCCTGTTAGCGCTATCTTTCTAATAGCGCTGCATCGCGGCATGAACAAGCGGTGTAGTGGGCGGAAGGTGATTCAGCGACTCGGCGCCCAATTGGCCCATGTTTGCGTGCATGTCCTGCCGCAAAATGTCGATGAGGTGGGCAGGGCCTTTGGCACCCAGGGCGGCGAGGGCATACATGAAGCCGCGCCCCATCATCACGAAATCGGCGCCAAGGGCCTTAGCACGCAATATGTCCAAACCACCTTCGACCCCACTGTCGAAGATAAGGGGCAAGTCCGTAGCCGCACGGATGGTGGGCAGGGCTTCGATGCTGGCCGGGGCACCATCAAATTGCCGACCGCCGTGATTCGAAAGCCAGAGAGCGTCCACTCCCGCTTGCTGCAACGGTTCGGCATCTTCAGGACGCTGGACGCCTTTCACGATCAGCGGGCCATCCCAGGCATCGCGCAGCCAGTGCACATATTCCATATCCGGGGACGTCCGCAGCAGGTACCCAACATGGGCTGTCGGGGGCAGGTTGCTGGAGTTGTCCGTATACTTGTCCAGTGTCCGCATCCGCGGCGGCCCGCTGCGCGCTATTCCGAGCGCCCATTCCGGCCGCATCGCGATCTGGGCCAGAAGGCGTGGCGTCAACCGCGGTGGATTGGTCAGACCCGAGCGTGTTTGGCGCTCGCGCCGGGATGCAACCGGGACGTCTGCCGTCATCACCAGCGTCGTAAAACCAGCGTTCCGAACCCGATCCAGCAAGTCCTTGCGAATGTCCGGGTCCTTTGGCGGATAAAGCTGAAACCACGCGTTGTCACCCAGATGCGGCGCGACGTCCTCGGGGCTTAGGCAGGCAACGTTGGATAGGGTAAACGGCAGACCGGCGCTTGCGGCAGCGCGGGCAAGATGAGCTTCGGCATCAGGCCAAATCAGGCCGGCCATACCGATCGGGGCAACGCCGAACGGTAATGGGTAGGTCTGACCCAGGAACTCGGTCGAAGTGTCAAATTCCAATGGTCCATGCAGGATCGACGGCAGGAAACCGACGCGGTCCAAACCGTTGCGATTGCGGCGCAGCGTGGCCTCAACCCCGGTTCCGCTGTCCAGATACTCCCATACAAAGTGAGGTATCCTGCGCTGGGCGCGGTGTTTCAGATCGGCGATGCCGGGAAAACGACTATGAAGGTCCATGGGGATTGATCGGACCTAAGGTGCGATTCGGCAAGGATTTTAAGCCGTTGATTGCCCGCTAACGGCTTTTATTGGCTTTTTGAGCTTTGAAATCTGCCGTGTGTCATCCTCGCTGCCGGCGACCTGAACTTGATTGCGACCTTTATCTTTTGCCTTATATAGCGCATCATCGGCGGCGCGCATCAGATCCTGTGGCATGGTGCCATGCGCCGGATAATGCGAAACCCCAACCGAGATCGTGATACGGGGTAGGGATTTCTCACCGTAGCGCACCGAGACGGCCTCGACCGCTTGCCGCAATTGTTCGGCACGCGTAACCGCATCGTCAGATGTGTTGTCGGGCAGGATCAGCATGAATTCTTCGCCACCGATGCGACAGGCAACCTCGTCCCGGTCGCAGCTCTGTTCCAAAGCGGCACCAACTGCACGCAACACCATGTCACCGGCATCATGCCCATGGGTGTCGTTGAATTTCTTGAAATGATCCACATCTACGGCAATCAGGCTGAGCGGTGCGCCGGTTTGCTGGCTGCGGTTGATTGATTTGCGCAGGGTTTCAAGCATATGCCGCCGGTTGAACAGCCCGGTCAAGGGGTCCCGGACGGACTGGTCGTGCAACTGATCGCGCATCCGTACATTGGCAATCGCCATGCTAATCTGTTCAGCGCTGAGCTGTGCTAGCTTTTTACTCGTGTGAAACGCCTCATCTGTCCCTTCAAGGGCGCGGAGATGCAGAAGGCCGACCGTCTCCCCATGCGCCAGAATTGGAAAGCAGAAATAGGGCCGTCCGTCATGTGGTTCGGCGTGTTCACAGACAAAGTCGATCTCAGACGCGCCGTATTCATAGGTTCGGCCACGCCGAAGCCCCCAACACCCTTCGGGGTGGATGTGCGCCTTATGGGTCCCGCCATTCCAACTGGCACAGCCATCCAGGACGTCGCGCGAGTTGGAATACACGTAAACGCTGCCCTCAGCCTCGGGTAGGATATGGGTCATGAAGCGCGAGACCATATCGAACAGCTCGTCCAAGGATCGGCTGGATTGCAACCACTCGTTCAATTCGCCCAGCAATCGGACTTCGCGGGCCAGGCGCAGCTGATCTTCCATCAGATCACGCTCTTTTGCGGATTGTTTTTGCAGGGCCTGCAATTGCAAGCGGTTCGCCCTGTAGCTGGCAAAGGACACGGCAACAAGCGCAAGCAGGGCGATGCCGCTTAGAACGGTCAAAGAAATCCTAAGCCGCGAGATGAACGTGGTGCGCAAGTCGGAGATATCAGTAAAGAATTCGATGGCGCCGATGAAACGCCCATTCTTGGCCACCGGCATAAAGACTTCGGCGACATGATGTTGCGTCGCGTTCAGGATGTTGTCGGTATGCAGATCAAGCCCGTCGATCTCGGACAGTGGAACAACTTCCTGAATGTAGTGAATCATTCCTCTGGCAACGTCGCTGCGAAAGAAATCCCGGGTTTCAACACTGCCTACCTCTGTCGGACGAGTCGACCAGGTGACACGCCCATTCGAGTCGAGCAATTTGAAGCGGTAAACATCAGAAGCTTCGGGCATCGCGGCCAGAAATTCGGCGTCATGCGCATCAATCACGCCCGTCTTAAGCGCGGTCTCGGGGTCCTCTAGATGCAAGACGACGCGGCGCTTCCACAGTTCGGCCTGCTTGAGAATGTCGACCTTTAGCATCCCGTCGACCAGCGGCGCAGGCAATTTGTAAATTCCCCAACCGCATCCAATTGCCAGAGAAATCAGCAACATGCTGATACCGATCCATTTCAGCCGGTGATTTACGGCCCCCCGATTATCCTGAGTCATACCTTCGCGCTCCCACAGCAATTTACTGATCATCGCGGCGGGTGTTTTACAGATGGTTAATGAACCCGTTCTCAGTCCAAGTCGCTTGATTAGAATTGATCGTAAAGGTGTAACAAAATCTGTGCGAACAAGGGGTGAACAAACCCTTTCCCTCGGCCAACATCCAGCGTAGTTTGGAAAGATGAGCAGTTTCGACGAAATGGACGCCTTTGAGGGCGCATCCCTGTCCGCGCGCGCCATGGCCGCGCGCCCCATGCCTTATCTGGATGAGCTGAACCCGGCGCAGCGCGACGCGGTCGAGAGGTTGGACGGTCCTGTCCTGATGCTGGCCGGTGCAGGCACTGGGAAGACCAAGGCACTGACAGCCCGAATCGCGCATCTGCTCAGCACCGGGCGGGCGCGCCCGAATGAGATTTTGTCCGTTACCTTTACCAACAAGGCTGCGCGCGAGATGAAGAACCGCGTGGGCCGTTTGTTGGGGCAACCAGCCGAGGGGATGCCGTGGCTGGGCACATTCCACTCGATCTGCGTCAAGCTGCTGCGACGGCACGCGGAACTGGTCGATCTGAAATCGAATTTCACCATTCTGGATACGGATGATCAGTTGCGGCTGCTCAAACAGCTGATTCAGGTGGCCAATATCGATGACAAACGCTGGCCTGCGCGGATGTTGGCCGGCATCATCGATGACTGGAAGAACCGGGCGCTTACGCCCGACAAGGTGCCTGCTGCCGATTCCGGTGCCTATAACCACAAGGGAATTGAGATCTACGCTCAGTACCAAACCCGGCTGCGCGAGCTGAACGCGGTGGATTTTGGCGACCTGCTGTTGCACATGGTCACGATCTTCCAGACCCATCAGGATGTGTTGGAGCAATATCAACGTTGGTTCCGCTACATCCTTGTGGACGAATACCAGGATACCAACGTTGCCCAATATCTGTGGTTGAGGCTGCTGGCCGGGGCGCACAAGAACATTTGTTGTGTGGGAGATGACGATCAGTCAATTTATGGCTGGCGCGGGGCCGAAGTGGGCAACATCCTGCGGTTTGAAAAGGATTTTCCAGGGGCTTATGTCGTTCGGTTAGAGCAGAACTATCGCTCGACCCCCCATATCTTGGCGGCGGCGTCCAATGTTATCCGTGGCAATGAGAGTCGGCTGGGTAAGGAGTTGTGGACCGATGCGCAGGACGGAGAAAAGGTCCGCCTGATCGGTCATTGGGATGGCGAGGAAGAGGCCCGCTGGATCGGTGAAGAGATCGACGCGATGCAGGGGGGAACGCGTGGTGCGCGGCCCTTTAATCTGGATGAAATTGCGATTCTCGTGCGGGCCAGCCATCAGATGCGCGCGTTTGAGGACCGTTTTCTGACCATCGGTCTGCCCTACAAGGTCATAGGCGGCCCACGATTCTATGAGCGGATGGAGATCCGCGACGCGATGGCCTATTTCCGGCTGGTGGTCAGCCCCGGTGACGATCTGGCATTCGAGCGGATCGTGAATACTCCGAAACGCGGGCTGGGTGACAAGGCGCAGCAGACGATTCAGATGACGGCGCGGGAAAATGGCGTGTCGCTGGTCGATGGCGCCCGGATCGCTGTCGATAATGGGCTGATCAAAGGCAAAGGCGGCAAAGCACTACGCGAGTTGATCGACGGGTTGGCGCGTTGGAACGCGATGACGCGCGGGCCCCGGATCGAAGTCGACGATGATTCTGTGATTGATGACGGCTCCGCTCCGATGCGGTTTGGTGAGCCCGAGGTCTCACATATCGAACTGGCACAGATCATATTGGACGAATCCGGCTACACGGCACACTGGCAGAACGAAAAAACACCCGAAGCTCCGGGTCGGTTGGAAAACCTCAAGGAATTGGTCAATCAGCTGGACAACTTTGAGAATCTGCAAGGGTTTCTTGAGCATGTCAGCCTGGTCATGGACAATGAGCAAGAGGGTGACGGGGCCAAGGTTTCCATCATGACGCTGCACGCGGCAAAGGGGCTTGAGTTTCCGGCCGTGTTCTTGCCGGGGTGGGAAGACGGGCTGTTCCCGTCACAGAGATCAATGGACGAATCCGGGATCAAGGGCCTCGAAGAAGAACGGCGATTGGCCTATGTGGGCATCACCCGCGCGGAAGAGATCTGTACGATCTCCTTTGCGGCCAATCGTCGGGTGTTTGGTCAATGGCAAAACGCGATGCCGTCGCGGTTCATTGACGAGTTGCCTGAAGATCATGTCGAAGTTCTGACGCCGCCAGGGCTGTACGGGGGTGGTCAGCCGACTGCCGGTATCGAAACCCGTGCGGCCGAGGCCAATGTCTATAACTCGCCCGGTTGGCGGCGGTTGCAGGCCCGGCAGGGGCAGTATGGAACGTCCCAACCCCGCGAAAGCCGCAATACGGTGATCGACACGACTGCTGTTGCCAGTTTCACCCTTGGCGAGCGCGTGTTTCATCAGAAATTCGGCTATGGCGCGGTGATCGGCATCGAAGGTGACAAGGTTGAGGTCGATTTCGAAAAAGCTGGATTGAAAAAAGTGGTTTCTCGCTTTCTGTCCGCCAAGGATGATGTGCCGTTCTAAACGCTATAGCCCTTCAACCAGTACCATGTTCGCCGTCGCGGTTTTGTGCCGAATTTCCGCCAGCTTGATATAGTCTGGGTCGTCTTTCCACGCCTTGGCCGCAGCAAGAGATGGGAACTCCATCAACACAATTCCGTCTTCGGGCCATACGCCCTCGACCAGTTCCACGGGCTTGGAGGATATCGTCAGCAGGCGACCTCCGTGCCGGTCAAAGATCGGCATGAAACCTTCAAGGTATTTCTGGTACCCGTCAGGGTCGTGAATGGAAATCTGGGCGATGAAATATGCGGCCATCGGAAACTCCTGAAATTCTGGTCAGGGCTTCAGTTTACATCTCGGTACGAAAAACAAAAACGGCGGTTCGCAGGGAGGAGGAGAGGGAACCGCCGTTCTTTTCAACATCAGGGCAGGGAGGAGGAGAGCCCCGATGTATCCGAACCCGGGTTTGATCCCGGTATGAGGAAGACGCGGCGACGTCAGGGAGGAGGAGAGACGTCGCCGCGCGCTTTCAACACCGGGAAAGGGAGGAGGAGTACCCGGTGTGTCTGCTTCCGGCGATCAGGGCCGGTATTAGGGGCGGCGACATCAGGGAGGAGGAGAGATGCCGCCGCTGAAATACAGGTCCAAAAGGGAGGAGGAAGGACCTGATCTCGGTGTTTCTGTGTCGCTTAACGTGCGACGTGTTCTTCGGCCGCTTGCTGAGCCAGGCGGCGGATCATCGAGCGGTGAAGCCCCAGATCAGCCAGTTCGCGGTTCGACAGATCAGACAGTTCGTGAACTGTCTGGCGATAGACGCGATATTGGATGAACCGGGTCTTTGCCGCCTCGAATAGCGAAGCCAGGCTAGTTGCCGGTGCGCCTTTGAGCGCGGTGTTATGTGTTGCTGCAGCCATTTGCTTTACTCGATGTATTCGTTGTTGCCGGTGTTGTCCGGCGCTTGCTTGAGACTGAAAATAAGCAAATGCTGCAATTGCACAATACCCGACAACGTCAATGCTGCTATGCAGCAAGTGCATAGATATCAACTGGTTGTCGATGAGGGTTGGGAAGGGGCAGTAAAATAAGGCCTTCAGCTGATGCTTCCCCAAAGGAAGGTTTCAACAAGATTTTCTGGATTTTCGTGTTTGCGCGTCTTTTGAGCGGAGTTTGTCAATTCTTGTGCGCTTTGTGTATTGGATGGGCCAGGCGCGCGGCGGCTGACATGTTGATTTCGGTTCGTGGGAATTCATGGGCGTCAGCTGGAGCGGCGAAGAATCCACATGTGGTTGAGGTTTAAAGCTGGAGTGATTCGCTAATCAAGTGGCCCATTTTCGCTACGCTCATCATAAACCTTCGCCCTTTGAGGAAATATCTGGGAAATTATGGGAATAGTTGGAGTGGGTTCAAAATTGGCTTATTTAGTGCAACCATTGCCGCAATTATCTACAATTGGTGTCCACAGGGTGGTTTTCTTTCTCAATCGCGTTGGCTAAACTGCGAGTCTGAACATAAGGTCTGCAAATTTTTTGTTGATTTCCATGAATTCCCATGTCATCCCTAATTCATCCGATGAGGACGAGGCACATGGGGCACCAAACGACCCCGAAACAACAAAAATCAGGTTTCATACAGGCATCTCGCTTTCATCAATCAAGAGATCCGGCGCGCGGGCGAGCAGACATCCCCCCAGGTGGCGCGCGCAGCTGGACATCCCGCACAGCGGGTCAATGCGGCGGGTTGATCAGTGGCAGCAGATCAACCCGCCGTTTTTCATCTGGGGGAGTGAATTTTAAGTGGGGCGCAAGCGGAAGGGACAGTCGTCTTGGCGCGCAGGTTTAGAGGTGAAAGCCACCATAAGGTGGATACGAAGGGCAGGGTATCGATCCCGGCTTCGTTTCGCCGTGTGCTTGAATCCTCGGACCCGAACTGGCAGCCCGGCGACACACCTGAGCTTGTAATTGTCTACGGCGACCACCGTCGCAAATTTCTGGAATGCTATACCATGCAAGCGATCGAAGAGGTCGATGCCAAGATCGACGCGCTGCCGCGCGGATCGATGCAGCGGAAGATGTTGCAGCGCATGTTCCATGGTCAGTCCTTTCCGACCACAGTGGATGAAACCGGCCGACTGGTGCTGCCGGCAAAGCTGCGTAACAAGATTGGCCTTGAAGGTGAGGCATTCTTTATCGCCGCGGGTGACACGTTCCAGATTTGGAAGCCGGAAACTTACGAATCCGAAGAACTCGCTGCAGCCGAAGAGTGGTTGGACGAACAGCCCGAGGATTTCGATCCTTTGGAGTTCCTTGACGGCACCGGGGATGCGTAACGGCATGGCCGGCGCTAACATCCCTTCCGATAAACCTCATATTCCCGTTCTGCTGCGTCCATTGCTGGCAGCTGTGGCGCCCGTGTCAGGTGTCTGGCTGGACGGAACGTTTGGAGCAGGCGGATATACACGGGGCCTGCTGGAGGCTGGTGCAGATAAGGTCATCGGCGTGGACCGTGATCCGTTGGCGTTTGAAATGGCGGCGGATTGGGTCGGAGATTATGGCGACCGGCTTGTGATGCAGCAAGGTGTATTCTCACGCATGGACGAATACGCACAGGATCTGGATGGTGTCGTTCTGGATCTGGGCGTGTCGTCGATGCAGCTGGATCTGGCGGAACGCGGCTTTTCTTTCATGAAAGACGGCCCGCTCGACATGCGAATGAGTCAGGAAGGCGAAAGCGCGGCTGATTTGGTCAACACCGCGACCGAGGAACAACTTGCCGATATCCTGTATCATTATGGCGAGGAACGTGCCAGCCGCCGCATTGCCAAGGCCATCGCCAAAGCGCGTGCGGAAGAGCCGATTACAACGACTCTGCGCCTCGTCCAGGTCATCGAATCCTGTTTGCCGCGACCCAAGCCCGGGCAGTCCCACCCTGCAACGCGGAGTTTTCAGGGTCTGCGGATCGCAGTGAATGCTGAATATGAAGAGCTGTATCAAGGACTGATGGCTGCGGAACGTGCGTTGAAGCCGGGCGGGCAACTGGCAGTCGTGACGTTTCATTCGATCGAAGACCGGATGGTCAAACGGTTCTTTCAGTCTCGTGCGGGCAAGACGGGCCGGGCCAATCGGTATGCGCCCGAGATTGAACAGGAGCTGCCGCAGTTCACGCTCAAGACTCGTAAAGCCGTGGGGCCGGATGATCAGGAGCTGCAGGAAAATCCGCGTTCACGCTCGGCAAAGCTGCGCGTTGCAATTCGAACGGATGCGCCGTCGGGGGAAATTGATGCCCGCGCCGTTGGTATGCCGCAACTAGGGGGAAGAGCAAAATGAAGAGTGTTTTGTATGTGTTGACTGCTCTGTCCGTGTTCGGACTGGCGCTGTGGGCGTATCAGGAAAACTATCGCACGCAGCAGGTGGTGAAGGAAACGCAGAAGCTGCAGCGCGAAATTGGTATGGCGCAGGTGAAGCTGGCGGTTTTGAACGCCGAATGGGCCTATCTGAACCGCCCCGACAGGTTGCGTGAGCTTGCTGATCTGAACTTTGAACGGCTGGGCCTTTTGCCCCTGCGGGCCGAGCAGTTCGGTCGCGCCGATCAGATTGCCTATGCGGAAGATCCTGACCTGCCAATCGTCGATCCGATCGAGCTGCAGGCCATCACCAATATTCAGGCGCTGGGTGAGGTGCAGATCCCATGACCCGCACGCCACTGCGCCCTCTGGCCCGAATCCTTGACGCGCGTTCGCGGGGCGAGAATCCCAAAGCCATTGAGCGCGAAAATATCCGCAAGCGTCACGAAGACATGAAAGACCGCAGCCGCACTCGTGCTGAAGGCCGCTTGTTGGTGCTGGGTCTGTTCTTTTTCTGCGCTTTTTCGGTCGTAGGCGTCCGGATGGGCATGTTGGCCACGTCCGAAGCGCAAGAACCTGTGGCCTCGGCCCCGGGTGCAGCCATTGCGATGCAGCGGGCCAACATCGTCGACCGGGAAGGACGCATTCTTGCGACCAATCTGGATACTTATTCTGTATATGCGCAGCCGCCGCTGATGATCGACCCGATTGCTGCTGCTGATCAACTTGTCGCGATTTTCCCAGATCTGGAAAAAGAACGCCTGGTCAAGGACTTCACCGGCAACCGCAAGTTCCTGTGGATCAAAAAGCGTATCTCGCCCGAGCAGAAACAAGCCGTGCACGATATCGGTGACCCGGGCATTCTGTTCGGCCCGCGTGAGATGCGGTTGTACCCGAATGGCCGTCTGGCGGCGCATATCTTGGGCGGATCAAGCTTTGGGCGCGAAGGCGTCAGCGCGGCCGAAGTGATCGGTGTGGCCGGTGTTGAAAAGCAATTCGACGACTACCTGCGTGATCCCGCGAATGGGACTAAGCCGCTACAGCTCTCGCTAGACCTGACCGTTCAGGCCGCGGTTGAGCAGGTGCTATATGGCGGCATGAAGATCATGAACGCCAAGGGGGCGTCGGCGGTTCTGATGAACGCGCATACGGGCGAGGTGATCTCGGCGGCCTCATTGCCGTCCTTCGATCCCAATGATCGTCCGCGCCCGCCGACCTCGGGGTTCGACCCCTCCGACAGTCCGCTGTTTAATCGCTATGTACAGGGCGTTTACGAACTGGGGTCCGTGTTTAAGATTTTCACCGCCGCGCAGGCGGTTCAGTTGGGTTTGGTGAATTCGAACACGATAATCGATACCTCTGGGCCAATGAAGATCGGCCGTTTCCCGATTGGTGAATTCAACGGCAAGAACTATGGCAAGATCAGCGTCGCGGATGTGATCGTCCACAGCTCGAACCGAGGCACCGGGCGGCTGGCGTTGCAGATCGGCGCGCAGCGCCAGCAGAATTTCCTGGAATCGCTTGGTATGTTCGATCCGACCCCGTTCGAAATCGTCGAAGCCAAGGGTGGTGAGCCGCTGAAGCCCAAGAAATGGGGCGAACTGAGCACGGTTACCATCTCGTATGGTCATGGCCTGTCGACCAGCCCGATGCATCTGGCTGCGGGCTACGCGGCGATTGCCAATGGCGGGCATTACGTCAGCCCGACCATCCTGCGCAAAAATGGGCCGCAATACGGTCCTCGGGTAATGTCCGACAACGCCGCGAAACAGGCGCAGAACATGTTGCGCCGGGTGGTAACAGATGGCACCGCCAGTTTTGGCGATGTGGCAGGCTATGATGTGGCCGGTAAGACCGGCACCGCGGATAAGCCCAAGCCGCGTGGTGGTTATTACGACGACAAGGTGATTGCGACCTTTGCGACGTTCTTTCCCGCCTATGACCCAAAATACGTCCTGATCGTAACGTTGGACGAACCATCCATCCTTGCTTATGGCGAAAAGCGCCGTACGGCAGGCTGGACAGCGGTTCCCGTGGCCGCAGAATTGATCGGGCGCATCGCACCGTTGCTGGGCCTGCGTCCTCGGGTTGAGCCTGAGGCCGGCGCTGCTATAACGCTGACCTCAAATTAGGCTGTCCAAACGAGGTGGGTCATGGGCGCAAGGACAAAGAAACTGAGCCAACTGGCCCTGACCGCCCGAGGTGGCACCAATCCTGATGTCACAGGGCTGGCGGTCGACAGCCGCGAAGTCAAAGACGGTTTCCTCTTTGCGGCACTTCCCGGTACACGTGTTCATGGCGGTGAGTTCATTCAATACGCTTTGCGTATGGGGGCCGCGGCCATCCTGACGGATGCTGAAGGGGCAGAGATCGCAACCGACGAACTGGCCGCATCAGATGCGGCGCTGATCGTGGTCGAGGACCCGCGTCAGGCGTTGGCCGGGTGCGCCGCGCTGTGGTTCGGAGCGCAGCCTAAGACCATCGTTGCGGTTACCGGCACCAATGGCAAAACCTCGGTCGCGACATTTGTTCGCCAGATCTGGACTGAACTTGGTCACGCCGCGGTGAACCTCGGGACGACAGGGGTCGAGGGCGCATGGACCGCACCACTAGCCCATACAACGCCCGAACCAATCACTTTGCATCGTTGCCTGTCCAAGGCTGCAGAGAACGGAGTGACTCATGCTGCGATGGAGGCATCCTCGCACGGGTTGGAACAGCGTCGCTTGGATGGGGTACAGCTGGCTGCGGCGGGGTTTTCGAACTTCACTCAGGACCATCTGGACTACCACGAAACGTTCGAAGCGTATTTCAACGCCAAGGCAGGTCTGTTTGATCGGGTCCTGCCGCAAGACGGCACCGTTGTCGTCAACATGAGCGATCCCAAGGGGGCTCAGGTCCTCCGGATTGCCAAAGACCGGGGGCAGAAGGTTTTGACCGTTGGGCTTGGGGAAGCAGACCTGTGCCTGATGAATCAGCGGTTTGACGCAACAGGTCAGGACCTGCGGTTCTCTTGGCAGGGCAAGATATTCCAAACCCGTTTGAATCTGATCGGCGGTTTTCAGGCTGAAAATATCTTGTTGGCCTGCGGTTTGGTTATTGCTGCAGGGGAAGAGCCTGAACACGTTTTCGAAACCCTGCCGCATCTCACGACGGTTCGTGGACGCATGCAGCTGGCCGCGACGCGAGAGAATGGGGCAGCGGTTTTTGTAGATTACGCTCATACACCTGACGCAGTGGCGACCGCGCTCAAGGCACTGCGCCCGCATGTGATGGGCCGCCTGATAGCTATTGTCGGCGCGGGTGGTGATCGCGACGCGACCAAGCGCCCGCTGATGGGGCAAGCCGCCGCCAATCACGCAGATGTTGTTTTCGTCACCGACGACAACCCGCGCAGTGAAGATCCGGCCACGATACGCGCCGCCGTGATGGGTGGGGCGCCTGAGGCCACCGAGGTCGGCGATCGGGCCGAGGCCATCTTGCGCGGGATAGACGCGCTGCAACCCGGGGATGCGCTTTTGATTGCGGGCAAAGGGCATGAAACCGGCCAGATCGTTGGCGATCAGGTTCTGCCATTTGATGATGTCGAACAGGCCAGCATCAGCGTGGCCGCACTGGACGGGAGGGTGGCATGACATTGTGGACTGCAGCCGAGGCCGCCGAGGCAACCGGTGGACGCGTCACTTCGGATTGGGCGGTCAATGGTGTGTCGATCGACACGCGCACCATCCAGCCCGGCGATCTTTTCGTTGCGCTAAAGGCTGCGCGGGACGGGCATGATTTTGTAGCGCAAGCTTTGGAGAAAGGCGCAGGTGCGGCTTTGGTATCCCGCATTCCCGAAGGCGTGGCTGAAGACGCGCCCTTGTTGGTGGTCGAAGATGTCCAGACCGGGCTGGAAGCGCTGGGTCGGGCGGGTCGTGCCCGAACCGAAGCGCGTGTGCTGGGCGTCACAGGCAGCGTTGGCAAGACGTCAACCAAGGAAATGCTGGCCACCATATTGGAAACGCAGGGGAAAACCCATGCCAGCGTTGCCAGCTACAACAATCATTGGGGGGTTCCCCTGACATTGGCGCGGATGCCGCGCGATACTGAGTTTGCTGTGATCGAAATCGGTATGAACCACCCCGGAGAGATTTCGCCGCTGGCGCAGCAAGCCCGCCCGCATGTGGCGCTGGTCACGACTGTGGCGGCAGTACACCTCGAAGCGTTTGAATCGGTGGCCGGTATTGCACATGAGAAGGCCGCAATTTTTGACGGTCTGACGGAGGACGGTGCGGCCATCCTGAACGCAGATATCGAGCATGTGGACATCCTGCGCGACTGTGCGCGAGATTTAGGCGCGAAAACGGTGGATTTCGGCCGCAATGGCTCCGACTACACATTGACCGATGTAATCCAAGAGGCTGACTCGGTTCATGCAAAGGCAACAGTCGCAGGGCGCCCGTTTGCGTTTGACGTGCAGTCAGCCGGCACGCATTTCGCCATGAACGCACTGGGGGCATTGGCTGCATGTGTCGAAATGGGCGTCGATCTGGATCAAGCCATTGCAGGTCTCAGCGGATGGTCGCCGGTCAAGGGGCGCGGGGTGCGCGAACAGATCGCTTTGACCGATGGCGGTCGGATCGAATTGCTGGATGACAGCTATAACGCTAACCCGACGTCGATGGAGGCCGCACTGGACGTTCTGGCCGCCGCGCAAGGTCAGCGTCGTATCGCTTTTCTTGGGGATATGAAGGAGTTGGGGCCGGAGGAAATTGCCATGCATGCGGCGATGGCGGATGTTTCGGCCATGCAACGCGTGGACAAAGTGCATTGCGTTGGTCCGCTGATGAAGGCGCTGCACGATGCACTTTCGGCGGACAAACGCGGGCTTTGGTTCGAGACCAGCACCGAGATGGCCGTGCATATGTCAGAGCTTGTTCAGACCGGTGACACTGTGTTGGCCAAGGGATCGCTGAGCATGGCATTGGCACAGATTGTTGACGGTTTGCGTAAAATGGGGCAAGGGGGCGCGCTTGATTGATGACCGCGCCCGCGACCTCAGTGTGAGAAAGGTTTTGTAATGCTCTATTGGTTGACCGCCCTGTCGGACGGAGGGGATTTTTTTAACCTCTTCCGATACATCACGTTCCGCGCTGGCGGCGCCTTTTTGACTGCGTTGATCTTTGGTTTTCTTTTCGGGAAGCCGCTGATCAATGTACTGCGCAAAAAACAGGGCAAAGGCCAACCTATTCGGGATGACGGCCCAGAGGGGCATTTTTCGAAGGCGGGCACACCGACAATGGGCGGGCTTTTGATCGTAGGCGCGCTGGTGACATCGACCCTGGTCTGGGCTCGGTGGGACAACCCTTACGTCTGGATGGTCTTATTTGTAACACTGGCCTATGCGGCGATCGGGTTTGCAGATGACTATGCAAAGGTATCGAAGCAGAACACTAAGGGCGTTTCGGGCAAAATGCGTATGGCGCTAGGGGTGATAATCGCAGTTTTGGCCTCGGCCTGGGCTACGCTGCATCATCCCGAGGCGCTGCAAAACCAGCTGGCTTTGCCGATTTTCAAGGATACACTGATCAATCTAGGCATATTCTACATTCCCTTCTCGATCATCGTGATCGTTGGCGCGGCCAATGCGGTGAACCTGACCGATGGTCTGGATGGTCTGGCCATCATGCCGGCGATGATCGCGGCCTCGACGCTAGGCGTGATTGCCTACGCCGTGGGACGGGTCGACTTTACCGAATATCTGGACGTTCATTACGTGCCGGGAACCGGTGAGATTTTCATTTTTACCTCGGCTTTGTTTGGCGCGGGCCTTGGGTTCCTTTGGTACAACGCACCTCCGGCTGCGGTGTTCATGGGCGACACCGGGTCGCTTGCGTTAGGCGGTGCTTTGGGTGCCATTGCGGTGGCCACCAAACATGAGCTGGTGCTGGCAGTCGTCGGCGGTTTGTTCGTGGTCGAAGCGTTGAGCGTGATCATCCAGGTGCTGTACTTCAAACGCACCGGGCGGCGCGTGTTCCTGATGGCGCCGATCCATCATCACTATGAGAAAAAGGGATGGGCTGAGCCGACGATCGTGATCCGGTTCTGGATCATCTCGCTGATCCTGGCGATGATCGGTCTGGCAACGCTGAAGATCCGGTAAAGCTCCCGCCAGGTTCAGCGGACCTGCGGTCCGCCTGCCACCTGTTGGGCCCGGCTCGCGCTGACGCGCGAGCCTTTTGCCACCCTTGCCATCAGTGATTTCTTCGGTGCAGTGTGGCGGCTAAATTTACGTCAAAAAAGGTGGGCAGTATGATCCCGGTCAAAGGGTTTTCAGGGCAGAAGGTTGCGGTTCTGGGGCTAGGCCGGTCGGGGCTGGCCACGGCGCGTGCCCTGCAGGCAGGCAAAACTGAGCCTGTGTGTTGGGATGACAATCCTGCCGCCCAGGAAAAGGCCAAGGCCGAGGGGTTCGTCTGCGTCGATCTGCGCCGTCATGGCGCTTTTGACGATATCGCCACGCTGATCGTTTCGCCCGGTATTCCTCATCTCTATCCTGACCCCAATCCAATTGTGGCTGCGGCGCTTGAGGCCGGTGTCCCGATCGATAACGACATCGGGCTGTTTTTCCGATCCTTTGCAGGGCCTGAGTGGAACAATTATGACTCTCCGCCGCGTGTGATCGCAGTGACCGGGTCGAACGGGAAGTCGACCACCGCAGCTTTGATTCACCATATCCTGACCGAAGCCGGCCGCGAGGCACAGCTGGCGGGAAATATCGGGCGTGGGGTGCTGGATATTGATCCGGGCGGTGACGGTTCGGTCGTTGTGCTGGAACTGTCCAGCTATCAGACAGAACTGGCCCGCGCCCTGACCCCGGACGTGGCCGTTTTCACCAACCTGTCGCCCGACCATCTTGACCGCCACGGCGGGATGGGGGGCTATTTTGCCGCCAAGCGTCGGTTGTTCGCCGAGGGCGGCCCGGACCGCGCCGTGATTGGCATTGACGAGAAAGAGGGCGCGTTTCTAGCCGGTCAACTTGCCGAAGGCCGCGCGGATGATCGCGTCATCCGCGTGTCGGTTGCGCGCAAGCTGACGGGACCCGGGTGGCAGGTGTTTGCCCGTAAAGGGTTCTTGTCGGAATACCGCAAGGGACGGCAAGCGGGCTCGATTGACCTGCGCGGAATCACGGGCCTTCCCGGCGCACATAACCACCAAAACGCCTGTTCGGCCTATGCCGCCTGTCGCGCGCTTGGGCTGGCACCGCGCGTGATCGAAGACGCGCTGCACAGCTATCCGGGCCTGCCGCATCGCAGTCAGATCATCGCCGAGGTAGGCGGTATTACTTATGTGAATGACTCAAAAGCCACCAATGTGGACAGCGCTCTCAAGGCGTTGAGCGCCTTCAGGAAGGTCCGCTGGGTCTGTGGGGGGCTTGAGAAGGAAGGCGGTGTCGCCGCTCTGAACGCAGCCGCAGACCAGGTGGTCAAAGCTTATGTCATTGGTCGCGAGGCCGCGAATTTCGCCATGCAACTAAAGGCCGATGCGCTGGTTTGCACCACCATGTCCGAGGCTGTTGAGCAAGCCATGAAGGATGCCCAACCCGGCGAGACAGTCCTGCTTGCGCCAGCCGCGGCCAGTTTCGACCAATACGACAATTTCGAGCAGCGCGGAGAGGACTTTGTAGCGGAAGTCAGGCAACGGCTTCCGGAATAGCCATTTGCAATAGACCGCCGGTTGGGCCAAGCTGCGATGCTATCAGCTTGACGCGCCATCATTATTGGTTTTGCTTGCCTGCAAATTCAACACGAGGTTATGACTATGCCATTTCGTAAGTTTTCTCTGATCCTGCCTGCCATTCTCGTTGCCGGTGCCTGCACCAACACAGGTGCCAATTATCAACCAATCGTCGACGGCCCGATCGGCCCGAACTACAACGTAGACCTTCAGCAGTGCCAACAACTGGCGGCATCACAAGCCAGCGTTGATGGCTCTACCGCAGGAAACGCAGCGATAGGCGCGGCAGGTGCGGCGGCTGTAACCGGGATTGTTCAGGACAGCAGCGACAATCTGGGCCGTGCGGCAGTTGCCGGTGCGCTTGTTGGCGCCGGCGCAGACGTGATTAACAAAAACCAGAACAAAGAAGTTATCGTGCGCAACTGCATGCGCGGACGTGGCTACAACGTCGTCGGCTAACTCTGCCCGGCGATTGCAATTCCTGCGGCGTGGCCCGAGGACCACGCCCATTGGAAGTTGTAGCCGCCCAGCCAACCGGTGACATCCACCGCTTCGCCAATCGCATAGAGGCCAGGGACATCCCTGGCCTCCATCGTTTTTGACGACAGGCTATCAGTGTCGATCCCGCCCAGCGTCACCTCGGCTGTACGATACCCTTCGGTGCCCGAGGGGGTGAGCTGCCAGTCGGACAGTGCTGCGATCAGTTCGGACAGCGCGGTGTCCGACTGATCGGCCAGATTGCCTGGCATGGGGATATGATGGCTCAGGTACTCGACCAGACGCCCGGGCAGGTGGCGCGCGAGTTCCGTGGTCAGCGCCTTGCGTCCGCCGCTTTGCCGCTGATCCCGCAGCAAATCTAACAGCGGCAGATCCGGGATCAGGTTTACGCGGACCGCCTCGCCTTCGCGCCAATAGGAAGACAACTGCAGAACCGATGGTCCACTAAGCCCGCGATGGGTGAACAGCAGAGCCTCGTCAAAGCTGGTCCGGTCATTCGACAGCCGCGCGGGTAGGGATACGCCAGACAGGTCCTTGAATTTACCATCCGAAAACGTAAACGGCACGAGCGCGGCCCGCGTTTCGGTTATCGTTAATCCGAACTGGCGCGCAATCTCATAGGCCAGCCCGGTCGCGCCCATCTTGGGGATCGACTTGCCGCCAGTAGCCAGCACGAGGTTGGTGCAGCTTAGGCTAAGCCGCTGCCCTTCACGTTCGAGGTCCACAGCAAATCCGCCATCGGTCTTGCGCAGGTCTTTTACGTCGGTCCGAATCCACAATTCGGCCCCGGCACGCTCGATCTCATCCAGCAACATCTGAATGATCTGTTTTGACGATCCGTCGCAGAACAGTTGCCCCAGCGTTTTCTCATGCCACGCGATGCCGTGTCGGTCGACCAGATCAATGAAATCCCACTGCGTGTACCGCGCCAGCGCGGATTTGCAGAAATGCGGATTCTGCGACAGGAAATTTCCCGGTCCCGCGTACATATTGGTGAAGTTGCAGCGCCCACCTCCTGAGATGCGGATTTTCTCTCCGGCAGCTTTGGCGTGGTCGATCACCAAAACGCGCCCGCCGCAATAGGCGGCGCACATCATACCGGCTGCACCGGCACCAAGGATGATCGTGTCATAAGTCATGTGCTGCGCATGGCTTGGATTAATAGGGAAGGCAAGGGCTAGACGAAAACACAAGTCGTGTAAGTCTGTTTGGTGGTGAGTCCTTGTCCTTTTTGCCAGTTCTGGGAAAGGGATTTAAAGCGGTCGCTGAGGCCTTTGCGAATTTGGCCGCGATATCATGTGTTAGAATGCTCGCGGAAAGAAAACTCATCTTGATGCACAGCACAGGAGGGCGGTTCAATGATCATGCGCATTTTCCAAGTCACAGTTCGACCGGGCAAAGAGGCGGAATTTTCAAAGTTCTTCCACGAGACTGCGATCCCTTTGATGCAAAGCACCGAAGGCATTGTTCAGGTCCTGCCGGGTGCTCCGCGTTCGGATTCACCGCGTGAGTTCAGTTTTGTTATGATTTGGAGCAGCCTGGACGCATTAGTAGCTTTTGTTGGTGACGATTACCAAAGTCCACATATCGATCCGGCAGAGGCCGAGTTGGTCGAATCCAGAACGATAAAGCACTACGATCTTGTAACCTAGGTGATCCGTACATCTTGGAAGGGAAAGCCCGGGTCGGATCACCGGCTTGAAGGTGTCAATTTCCCCTGTTGCCGTGTCATTCCGCTAGCCCAAACGCAAAAATGCCTGTAGACTCTCAGTCAGATCCTGAAAAACGGGACGTTAACGAGGCAGATAGTGGCGGTATCTCATGACTGAGATGGTGTATGGCGCGGTCCAGGACCAGCGCGGAGAACCGATTCTTCCGAAATGGTGGCGGACAATTGATCGCTGGACGATGTCCTGCGTTCTGATCCTGTTTGTCATCGGATTGTTGCTGGGGCTGGCCTCATCACCACCGCTGGCAGGGCGCAACGGGTTTGATCCGTTCCACTATGTCGAACGGCAGGCACTGTTCGGCGGACTGGCGCTGATTGCGATGCTGCTGACGTCGATGATGTCGCCGACACTGGTGCGCCGTTTGGCAGTACTTGGGTTCCTTGCCTCGTTTGTGGCGCTGGCCTTTCTGCCCGTCTTCGGAACGGATTTCGGAAAAGGGGCAGTGCGCTGGTACTCGCTGGGCTTTGCATCTTTGCAGCCGTCGGAATTTCTGAAACCCGGATTTGTCGTCGTGGCCGCGTGGCTGCTGGCTGCGTCGCAACAGATCAACGGCCCTCCGGGTCGGTTGTGGTCATTTGCGTTGTGCATTGCAATTGTGGCGATGCTGGTTTTGCAACCTGACTTCGGTCAGGCCTGCCTGATCCTGTTTGGATGGGGTGTGATGTACTTTGTGGCCGGCGCGCCGATGCTGCTGCTGGTTGGCATGGCAGGGGTCGTTGTCCTAGGTGGGATGTTCGCCTATTCGAATTCGGAACACTTTGCCCGCCGTATTGATGGCTTCCTGAACCAGGAGGTCGACCCGACCACTCAGCTTGGCTATGCCACCAACGCCATCCGCGAAGGCGGTCTGTTCGGTGTCGGCGTGGGTGAGGGACAGGTGAAGTGGTCCTTGCCCGATGCCCATACGGATTTCATCATCGCCGTTGCGGCCGAAGAATACGGGCTGATCCTGGTGCTGATCATCATCGCGCTGTATTCACTGATCGTTGTACGTTCGCTTCTGCGGCTGATGCGCGAGCGCGATATGTTCATCCGTCTGGCCGGGACCGGTCTGGCCTGCATGTTCGGCGTTCAGGCCATGATTAACATGGGTGTGGCTGTGCGCCTGCTGCCTGCCAAGGGCATGACGCTGCCCTTTGTCAGCTATGGTGGGTCGTCGCTGATTGCGGGCGGCATCGCTGTTGGTATGTTGCTGGCCTTCACCAGAAGCCGCCCACAGGGCGAACTTGGCGATATTCTGCGCGGAAGAGGATAATGGGGAAACCTTACCTGTTGATTGCGGCTGGCGGCACCGGGGGCCATATGTTCCCGGCGCAGGCGTTGGCCGAAGCGATGCTGAATAAAGGCTGGCGCGTGCGCCTGTCCACGGATGAGCGTGGCGCGCGCTACACAGGCGCCTTTCCGCAAACGGTCGAGATTGTCGAGGTTGCCTCTGCCACCTTCGCGCGCGGCGGACTGGCCGCTAAGGCATTG
Source organism: Ruegeria sp. CDSA246 (assembly GCF_059611225.1). NCBI lineage: Bacteria > Pseudomonadati > Pseudomonadota > Alphaproteobacteria > Rhodobacterales > Roseobacteraceae > Ruegeria > Ruegeria sp. CDSA246. The sequence continues at coordinate 143,421 of NZ_JBXWPD010000008.1, forward strand.
GTCGGCCCCAGGATTGCGGGCGGCGTCAGCAGCATGGCGTTCCAGATGATGCGGGACAAACCGGACGTTGTCGTGGGCTTTGGCGGATACCCGTCGATCCCGGCTTTGGGGGCCGCGACGATGCTGAAAGTTCCGCGCATGATCCACGAACAGAATGGGGTTCTGGGGCGCGTGAACCAATTGTTTGCCACGCGTGTTGCCAACGTCGCCTGTGGTGTCTGGCCGACCGATCTGCCCGAAGGGGCCAATGGAATCCACACCGGAAACCCGGTCCGCGCCGCCGTGCTTGAGCGCGAGGCCGCAGGTTACATCCCACCGGGCGACTATCCTATGTCTATTCTGGTTATGGGCGGCAGTCAGGGTGCGCGCATTCTCAGCGATATTGTCCCTGGCGCGATTGCTGCCTTGCCTGACGACTTGCGCAGCCATATCCGTGTTGCACATCAGGCCCGCGACGAGGATGGGGAACGTGTTACGGCGTTCTATGCCGAACATGGTATCCGGGCCGAGGTCAAACCTTTCTTTGACGACGTTCCGCGTCGCATGTCGGATGCACAACTTGTCATCAGCCGGTCCGGCGCATCCAGCGTGGCGGATATCTCGGTCATCGGACGTCCATCGATCCTGATCCCGTTTGCCGCAGCCGCAGGCGACCATCAAACTGCGAACGCGCGAGGATTGGTTCAGGCAGGCGGCGCGATTATGATCCCGGAAAACGCACTTGACGTTCCCTCGCTGACAGAGCAAATCACCGCCGTTCTTACCAACCCCGAAGCCGCCCAAAAGATGGCCCATGCCGCCCTCTCGACCGGTGCCCCCGACGCAACTGAACGTCTGACGGCCCTTGTCGAACAACTGGCGCAGAAGGAGACCACATGAATCCTGCAACCAAACTGCCGCAAGACGTAGGGTCGATTCACTTTGTGGGGATCGGCGGAATTGGGATGTCGGGCATTGCCGAGGTTTTGCTGAACCTCGGTTACCGCGTGCAGGGGTCCGACCTGAAGGCGTCCAAGATCACTGATCGTCTGGCGAGCCTTGGGGCTGAGATATTTGTCGGCCAGCGTGCCGAAAACCTTGAAAACGCGGCCGTTGTTGTGGTGTCGACCGCGATCAAGCCTGGCAACCCCGAGCTGGACGGCGCCCGGGCGCAAGGCCTGCCGGTTGTTCGTCGCGCCGACATGCTGGCCGAGCTGATGCGCCTGAAATCCAACATCGCCATTGCCGGAACCCACGGCAAGACCACCACGACCACCATGATGGCCGAGCTGATGGTGGCCGGCGATTTCGATCCGACCGTCATCAATGGCGGCATCATCCATGCCTACGGTTCGAACGCACGGATGGGGCAGGGTGAATGGATGGTGGTCGAGGCCGACGAATCCGACGGTTCGTTCAACCGACTGCCCGCGACCATTGCCATTGTTACGAATATCGACCCCGAGCATATGGAGCATTGGGGTGACTTCGACCAACTGCGCGACGGGTTCTACGAGTTCGTCTCGAACCTGCCATTCTACGGTCTGGCTGTGTGCTGCACGGACCATGCAGAGGTGCAGACGTTGGTTGGACGTATCACCGACCGCCGGGTCCGGACCTATGGGTTCAATGCGCAGGCTGATGTTCGTGCGTTGAACCTGACCTACAGGGGCGGCGTGGCGCATTTCGACATCCACCTTCAGTACGAAGATAAGATGATCGAGGGCTGCACATTGCCGATGCCCGGCGACCACAATGTCTCAAACGCGCTGTCTGCAGTGGCCGTCGCCCGCCATCTGGGTATGAAGGCCTCGGAAATCCGTGATGCGCTGGCTAATTTTGGCGGCGTCAACCGCCGCTTCACTAAGGTCGGCGAGGTCGATGGCGTCACCATTATCGACGATTACGGCCACCATCCGGTAGAGATTGCAGCCGTTCTTAAAGCTGCGCGCCAGGCCACCGATGGGCGCGTGATCGCCGTGCACCAACCGCACCGGTACTCGCGCCTGTCCAATCTGTTTGACGATTTCTGCACCTGCTTCAATGACGCGGACGTTGTAGCCATCGCTGATGTTTTCTCTGCCGGAGAGGACCCGATCGAAGGAGCCAGCCGAGATGATCTGGTGCAAGGCCTGATCCGTCACGGTCACCGCCACGCGCGTGCATTGCTGAACGAAAACGATCTGGAGCGCCTTGTTCGCGAACAGGCCCGTCCCGGTGACATGGTTGTTTGCCTTGGCGCCGGTACAATTAGCGCCTGGGCCAATGGGTTGCCTGAAAGGCTGCGACAAAAACAAGCCGTTTGATGGAATGGACTCTCTAGCACTGCAACTTTAAAGTGTGATTTTGCAGTTGCAGCAATGATCGTCCTCGGAGGGGCAGTTGGTATATTCGGTGCTTTTTGCTGGCTTGTGGGTTTTGGCCTCAACGATCGTCGCCATGCTGCCAATGCGCCTGCAATTTCCGCCGGGCATTGTGCTGTTCGTTTCCGCTCCTGCGCTGATCGTCTGGCTGGGTCATGACTTTGGCTGGTTTTTCTCGTTGCTGGCCTTTGCTGCTTTTGCATCCATGTTCCGCAATCCCATTCGCTATTACTGGCGCCGCTGGACCGGGCAGGAGGTCGAGGAGTGAACTGGTCGATCGCCCTTGCCGCTCTGTGGGGGATCGCCGCAAATGTGCTGGCGATGATCCCCAGCAAGGACAACCATTGGACCCGCGCTTATGTCCTGATCGCTGTGGGGATTCCAATACTGGGTTACGTCACTTTGCAGAACGGCCCGTGGATCGGGCTGATCGTTCTGGCGGCGGGTATGTCGGTACTGCGTTGGCCTGTGATCTATCTGGGGCGGTGGGTGCGGCGTATGGTCGGAGAATAGAATTGGACCCCAGAATATTCGCGTTTCTCTGCGGGCTTACCTTAGTTTCTGTTATGGTCGCGATGTATTCGCATCTACGTACGAAAGCAGGCAAACTTCGCGGCCCACTCATTTTGATTTTGTTTTTGATCGCGTCGGGACTTTACGGCTTTGTTACCCGTATACATTTCGAGCCAGTATCTATCGATAAACAAACCGCAACGATAGACGCTTGGATTGTGATCTACGTGCTTGCGGTCTCCATTCCGTTGATTGCCGCCTTATGCGTTGGGTTTGTCACCGGGGGACTGCACCGCGTTCTGGCGCGGTGGAAGAACAATTCTAAGCAATTGGGTGACAAAACCGTTCAAGCAGATTACCAGAGCACCATGGATCAATTGCTTCCCAAGCCACGCGGCAAACTCTCGAAAAAACGGGCTCTTAATGACTTGACTTGGCTGCGTGTTGGCGGCCCGGCTGACTATTTGTTTCAACCTGCTGACACCGAGGATTTGCAGGATTTTCTCCGTGATCTGTCCGGCGACGTCTCGGTCTTTCCCATGGGCGTCGGGTCAAACCTGATCGTTCGCGATGGCGGCTTGCGCGCAGTTGTGATCCGATTGGGGCGGGGGTTCAATGCTATCTCGGTTGAGGGAAACATCGTCACCGCCGGAGCTGCCGCGTTGGATGCGCATGTGGCGCGCAAGGCGGCGGATGAGGGTGTGGACCTGACCTTTTTGCGCACCATCCCGGGCTCAATCGGCGGTGCGGTGCGGATGAACGCAGGGTGTTATGGCAGCTACACGGCAGACGTGCTGCGCAAGGCGACCATTGTCACCCGGCAGGGAGAGCTTGTGGAACTGACTCCGGAAGACCTGAATTTTCGTTATCGCCAGTCCGATCTGCCCGAAGGCGCGGTACTAATCTCGGCCACTTTCGAAGGTCCATCCGGCGATCCGGAAGAGCTGTACGCCCGGATGTCCGCGCAGTTGCAAAAACGCGACGAAACCCAGCCGACCAAAGACCGTTGCGCCGGGTCAACCTTCCGCAACCCGGCAGGGTTTTCTTCGACCGGGCGGGCGGATGATGTACACGACCTTAAGGCATGGAAGGTCATTGACGATGCGGGCATGCGCGGCGCGACGCGCGGCGGAGCACAGATGAGCGAAAAGCACTCGAATTTCCTGATCAATACCGGTGATGCCTCTGCCGCGGACCTCGAAGGTCTGGGCGAAGAGGTGCGAAAAAAGGTTTACGAAACAAGCGGCATCACGCTAGAGTGGGAAATCATGCGGGTCGGTGATCCGTTGACAGAATAAAGCCCTGACCGTCAGACCATAACAGGCAAATTAAGGCGACGGATCAAGGAGATAAACGCAGTACGGACCACCACATAAGGTCCGGGGACATTGAGGCGCACGTTGGGTATGTCGAGCAGGACAAACCCCAAAGTGGCGGTATTGATGGGTGGACCCTCGAAGGAACGCGAGGTGTCTCTCAGCTCTGGGCGCGAATGCGCGGCCGCCCTTGTGGGAGAAGGCTTTGAAGTAGTTGAGCTGGACGCAGGTCCTGACCTCTATGCGCGCCTTTTGGAAATCAAACCAGACGTTGTGTTCAACGCCCTGCATGGCCGCTGGGGTGAGGATGGCTGCGTTCAGGGTCTGCTGGAATGGATGCGCATTCCGTACACGCACTCTGGTGTTCTGGCCTCGGCGCTGGCGATGGACAAGCAGCGCAGCAAAGAAGTGTTTGAGGCCGAAGGCCTACCCGTTGTTGCCAGCGTGATCGTACCAAAGATTGAGGTAGTTAAGGTTCATGTGATGGAGCCTCCTTACGTGGCCAAGCCCAACAACGAAGGCTCCAGCGTTGGGATCTACATCGTGCATGAAGGGTCTAATGGCCCTCCGCAGCTGTCGCATGAAATGCCCGATCAGGTTATGGTCGAGAAATACATTGCCGGACGCGAGTTGACTGTAACGGTGATGAACGACAAGGCCGTAACGGTTACCGAGATCATGACCGATGGCGGTTGGTACGATTATGACGCCAAGTACAAGCCCGGCGGATCGTGGCATGTTTTGCCCGCTGACGTACCGACCGAAATTTTTGCCCTGTGCATGGACTACGCATTGCGCGCTCATTCTGCGCTGGGATGCAAGGGCGTAAGCCGTACGGATTTCCGCTGGGATGACAGTATGGGTGCCGATGGGCTTTTCCTTCTCGAGACCAACACTCAGCCCGGCATGACGCCGACGTCCCTGGTGCCTGAACAGGCCGCACATCTGGGGATGAGTTTCGGGCAGCTATGCGCCTGGATGGTGGAGGACGCATCATGCGACCGCTAAGAGCCACCCGAGCGCCTGTGGTTCACCGGCCCAAACAACTGACCGGTCCCGATGCTGATTTCGAATCCGGCGCACATACCGGAGTCGAACCCAAATTGCGGCTGCGTGGTATGTTTGGTGGCAAGGGCGATCGCCTCGACCCGGCCCCGTCTCGTCTCAGCTACCGCCTGCAGCGCTGGATGCTGACGCGGGGCGTTCGGCGCAGCCTAAAGATTGGCCTGCCGGTGTTTGCCGTTTGCGCCGCAGTTGGCATCTATTTCGGTTCGCAAGAGCGTCGCGATGCGGTAGTGGCCTATGTCATCGACATCAAGACTTCGATCCAGCAACGGCCAGAGTTCATGGTCAATCTGATGGCCATTGACGGGGCAGGGACCAACCTGTCCGAGGATATTCGTGAGGTCGTACCGCTGGATTTCCCTGTCAGCTCATGGGATCTGGATGTTGAGCAAATCCGCGACACGATTACCGGGCTGAATCCGGTCAAATCCGCCACGGTACGGGTGCGCCCGGGCGGCATTCTGCAGGTGGATGTTGTCGAGCGTCAGCCCGTCATCGTCTGGCGTACGCGCCGTGGGATCGAATTGCTGGATGAGACCGGCGCGCATGTGGAACGCATCGCGTCGCGCAAGGATCACTCTAATTTACCTCTGATCGCGGGCAAAGGTGCAGACGGTCACGTAGGTGAGGCGCTTGAATTGCTGACAACCGCCCGCAGCCTCGGCGGTCGTGTGCGCGGGCTGGTCCGGATTGGTGAACGTCGCTGGGACCTGGTTATGGACCGCGGCCAGCGCATCATGTTGCCAACCGAACGCCCCGTACGCGCGTTGGAACGCGTTCTGGCCGTGAATGAGGTGCAGGACCTTTTGGAACGCGACGTCGCGGTGGTCGACATGCGCCTTGGGCAACGTCCGACAATAAGAATGACCAAAGCTGCCAGCGAAGACTGGTGGAATACAAAAGTGACAGTGGGTAGCGAGCAGTAACGACCATGATGACCGATCTTTATCAGTCCCAGCGCGCCATGCGGCAGATGCGCAGACAAGCCATGCAACGCGGTGTTGTCGCCATTCTCGATGTTGGCAGTTCCAAGATTGCCTGTCTTGTATTGCGCTTTGATGGGACCGGCCGCCTGAGCGAGGACAACACCATCGGGTCGATGGCCGGGCAGACCGGGTTCCGGGTGATTGGTGCTGCGACCACACGGTCGCGGGGCGTTCAATTTGGCGAAGTCACCGCCATGCAGGAAACGGAACGGGCGATCCGAACCGCCCTGCAGGCGGCGCAAAAGATGGCCGATATCCGGGTCGATCATGTGATAGCCAGCTTCTCGGGTGCGAACCCGCGCTCTTACGGGTTGGACGCGCAGGTCGATCTTGAGGGTCAGGTCGTGACCGAGGCAGAGGTTGGCCGTGTCCTGAACGCCTGTGATGTGCCGGATTACGGGGCAGGGCGCGAGGTATTGCATGCCCAACCGGTCAATTTCGCTTTGGACAACCGCTCAGGTCTGATCGATCCGCGCGGCCAAATGGGGCAGAGCCTTGCCGTCGACATGCACATGCTGACCGTTGACGCGACTGCGATCCAAAACATCGTGCGCTGCATCAAACGCTGCGATCTGGAATTGGCCGGAATTGCAAACTCGGCCTATGTGTCTGGTGTTTCCGCCTTGGTCGAGGATGAGCAGGAACTGGGCGCGGCCTGTATCGACATGGGTGGCGGCACGACCAGCGTGTCGATCTTTATGAAAAAGCACATGATTTACGCCGACTGCGTGCGCATGGGTGGTGATCATGTAACCTCGGACATTTCGATGGGGTTGGGCATTCCCGCATCGGTCGCCGAGCGGATAAAAACCTTCAATGGCGGCGTCCATGCCACTGGAGCGGATGATCGCGACCTGATTGATATCGGCGGCGATACCGGCGACTGGGAGCATGATCGCCGAACTGTTAGCCGAGCTGAACTGATCGGGATAATGCGTCCGCGTGTTGAAGAGATCCTGGAAGAGGTGCGTGTTCGTCTGGATGCCGCCGGGTTCGAGCATATGCCGAGCCAGCAGATCGTCCTGACCGGCGGCGGCAGCCAAATCATGGGGCTGGATGGTTTGGCCACCCGCATCCTCGGGCAGCGTGTTCGCCTTGGCCGGCCGCTGCGTGTGCATGGTCTACCGCAATCGGCGACCGGGCCGGGGTTCTCCTCCGCAGTGGGGCTCAGCCTGTTTGCAGCGCACCCGCAGGACGAATGGTGGGACTTTGAAATCCCGGTCGACACCTATGCCGCGCGCCCGTTCAAGCGGGCCGTGCGTTGGTTCCGTGACAATTGGTAAGCTGGGGGTCGCAGCGCTGCTGGCCCTGGTACCGCTGACCACTCAGGCGCAAACCCGGATCACACCTGAGGCGTTTTTGGATGCAGTAAAGGGCAAGACTGTCACGTTCCACGACTTTTCGACGGGCGAGCTTGTAGGAACTGAAGAGTTCCTCAGCCCTGTGCTGTCGGTCTGGCGCATGGTGGGGCGCGGTTGTGTTTATGGTCAGATCACCACACCTGATGGTCAAATCTGCTTTCTTTATGATGATGACCCGGATGGTATCCCGGTCTGCTGGTGGCCTTTCGAATATAAGGGCAAGTTGATGGTGCGACTGGCCACTTTTGCAGACAGCGAAATCCAAGAGGTGCGCAGCATCACCGAGGACGGTTTGAATTGCCCAAGTACCCCGATCAGCTAAAGAAATGGGTTGCAGCTGACTCGTTTATCCATCAAGATATCCACAAGGCCCAACAGAGGCCCGCGGCAGGACCTGAGCAGTTTTCCGCAGTTTGACAGTTTATGAGTCCCTTTGGTGATGCGTCGGTTGAGTGCCGCGTGCAAATCGCCTGTTTTGTGCTACATTGAGATTTTTACGCAACATCTGGCGGTATTTGCGAAATACTGCCGGTCAGCGCCTTAATTCCTCCATATTTTGTGGAATTACGCGATTTTTGGCGTGACGTTTGCTGTTTCAAACGGTAGGATTGTTAGTGGATAGGTAAGAAAAACACCGCTTTGGCGGGAACAAAAAAACAGGCGGACAGAGCATGACATTGAATCTTTCGATGCCCGGGCACGACGAACTGAAGCCTCGGATCACAGTATTTGGCGTTGGTGGTGCAGGCGGCAACGCTGTCAACAACATGATTGAGAAACAGCTGGACGGCGTCGATTTTGTGGTCGCCAACACCGATGCGCAGGCACTGCAACAAAGCCAGTCTTCGGCACGGGTTCAACTGGGCGTGAAAGTCACCGAAGGTCTGGGGGCAGGGGCCCGTCCGACCGTGGGTGCGGCAGCAGCCGAAGAAAGCATTGAGCAGATCGTTGATCACCTGGCCGGCGCGCATATGTGCTTTATCACCGCCGGCATGGGTGGCGGTACTGGCACCGGCGCCGCTCCGATCATCGCGCAGGCCGCGCGGGAATTGGGCGTTCTGACTGTTGGTGTTGTGACCAAGCCCTTCCAGTTTGAAGGCGCCAAGCGGATGCGTCAGGCCGAAGACGGCGTTGAGATGCTGCAAAAGGTCGTCGACACTCTGATCATCATCCCGAACCAGAACCTATTCCGTCTGGCCAACGAAAAGACCACCTTTACCGAGGCGTTCTCGATGGCGGACGATGTTCTCTATCAGGGCGTAAAAGGCGTGACCGATCTGATGGTCCGTCCGGGCCTGATCAACCTCGATTTTGCAGATGTTCGCGCCGTGATGGACGAGATGGGCAAAGCGATGATGGGAACCGGTGAGGCCACCGGCGAAGATCGCGCGGTTCAGGCCGCCGAGAAGGCGATCGCCAACCCGCTATTGGACGAAATCAGCCTGAAAGGTGCCAAGGGCGTTCTGATCAACATCACCGGCTCGCACGACCTGACCCTGTTCGAACTGGACGAAGCCGCCAACCGCATCCGCGAAGAAGTAGATCCCGAGGCCAACATCATCGTCGGTTCGACCCTGGATACTGTGATGGAAGGCGGCATGCGTGTATCGGTTGTCGCAACCGGTATCGATGCCAGTGAAAAGCAGGAAGATATCCCTGTCGCGCGCCGTTCAATGTCGGCACCGCTGACCCGCACCGTTTCAGCAGAAGAGTCGGTGCAGGAAGAGGCCCCGGTTGTTACAGCAGTCGCTGAGCAAGCACCTCAGCAAGAGATGAACCGCGAACCCTCGCTGTTTGAAGCACCGACAGAGCCTGCACAGCCACAATTCCAGTCTCGTGTCGAACAGGATGATGATGGTTTGCCACCGCCGGCCTATCAGCCGCGCGTTGCCGAATTCGAGCCGACCCCCGAACCGGTTGAGCCTGCGTCCGAAAACTACGTCGCACCGCAGCCTCAACCGGCAGCGGGAACACCGTCGCCCGAAGCACTGCAGCGCTTGCAGGCCGCGGTCCAGAACGTTCCGCCGTCCGAGCGGAGCCCTTCGATGGTCCGCCCCGCGACCCCGCAGCCGACCGCTGTGCCGCAGGAAGAAGCGCATGATCGTCCCCGGTTTGGCTTTAACCGCCTGATCGACCGGATGACCGGCCACGCAGCAGATACTCCGGCGCAACCACCCCGCCAGCAGCCCGTTATGCGCCAATCTGACGCTACGGCACCTGCAAGGGATGAGGTCGACCCCGAACAGGACCGGATCGAAATTCCCGCCTTTTTGCGGCGTCAGGCCAACTGATCGCGGTAACAAAGTGAATGCAAAGGGTCGCCAAAGGGCGGCCCTTTTCTTTTGTTTTACAAATGTTTGAGGAAGTGTAAGCAGGGATTTGCCGATCTGTCACATACATGTTTCATTCGGTTGCAAAGAGTGAGTTGAGCCTTGACGCCGCCTTCCTTAACTGAGTGTCCAACACGGCCAACCGAGGCCGGACACCACTCTTCGAGGTTCACCTTGCAACATACGCTCAAATCTCCGGTCACGTTTACAGGCGTCGGACTGCATAGCGGTAAGCCTGCGACGATGGTCCTGAAACCGGCAGCCGCCGGTCACGGCATCTGGTTCAAACGGACGGATATTGAGCTGGGCAATGCCCTTGTCCCTGCGATCTATGATGTGGTCGAGCGCACCCCGCTGTGCACCCGCCTGATCAACGACGCGGGTGTGTCTGTGTCCACGGTCGAGCACATCATGGCCGCGTTGGCCGGTTGCGGAATACATAACGCGCTGATCGAGATTGATGGTCCCGAAGTTCCGATCATGGATGGGTCTTCGATTGATTTCGTTCGCGGTATCATGGCGAAGGGCGTGCGTCGCCAAGCCAGCCCGGTTCTGGCCTATGAGGTTCTTAAGCCGGTGACCGCTGTGCGCGAAGGTGCTAGCGCTTCGATTGCGCCTGCAAACGGTCTGATCATCGACTTTCATATCGACTTCGAAGACGGTGCCATTGGCAACCAGACCAAGACCTTGGATATGCGCAACGGTTCGTTCGCACGTGAGCTGTGTGACTGCCGGACGTTCTGCCGCCGTACTGATGTTGAGGCGATGCGCGAAAACGGGCTGGCTTTGGGCGGCACGCTGGAAAATGCCGTCGTTGTTCAGGGTGACGAAGTCCTTACGCCGGGTGGTTTCCGCCGCGCGGACGAGGCCGTGCGCCACAAGATGCTGGATGCCCTTGGTGACCTGTATTTGGCAGGCGGTCCGATCTTTGGTCACTTTACCGGTGACAAATCCGGCCATTCAATGACCAATACTCTGCTGCGCAAGCTGTTCGAGACGCCGGGTGCGGTCCGTCCGATCCTGTGCACGCCTGAACAGGCAGCCCGCCTTCCGGGGCAGGGCCTGGTCCGGGACGAAATCCCGGAAGTCGCTTGATTGGATCAACTCTTCCGACAATTCTGCGAACGGGCGCATAAGGCGTTTTGCACCGGAATTTTATGTGCTAGACCTTGGCCTAAATCGGGGCTTAACCCCGTCAAGTAATACGACAAGGATAGGCGGAATGGTTGGCACCAAAGCGGCAGTCAGGTTCGCAAGCGCGATTCTTCTGACAGCAGTTTTGACGGCATGCGCTGGAAAAGGCGCAGACCGCAATCAGAACCTGGAAGGGTTCACTCCTGAACAGATATTCACGCGCGGCGAATATGAGCTGTCGCAGAATCGTTCGGATGATGCGGCGTGGTATTTTTCAGAAGTTGAACGTCTGTATCCGTATTCCGATTGGGCCAAGCGTGCGCTGATCATGCAGGCATTCTCATACCACTCGGACAAAAACTACGAAGAAAGCCGAGGCGCCGCACAACGGTACATCGACTTTTACCCGACGGACGAAGATGCGGCTTATGCCCAATATCTTCTGGCGCTCAGCTATTATGACCAGATTGACGAGGTCGGGCGCGATCAGGGCCTGACTTTTCAGGCGTTGCAATCGCTGCGCACCGTGATCGAGGTCTACCCGGATAGCGAATACGCGACCTCTGCGGTGCTGAAATTCGATCTGGCCTTTGACCACCTGGCTGGCAAAGAGATGGAAATTGGACGCTATTATCTGCGCCAGGACCATTATACTGCAGCCATCAACCGGTTCCGTGTGGTGGTTGAAGACTTCCAGACCACATCTCACACCGCCGAAGCTCTGTACCGCTTGATTGAAGCCTATCTGGCACTGGGTCTTGTGGATGAGGCACAGTCGGCGGGGGCCATTCTGGGGTACAACTATCAGTCGTCCGAATGGTACGATGCGGGCTATTCGCTGCTGACGTCACGCGGATTGGATCTCAAGAGCCGTGGCAACAACTGGCTCAGCACGATCTACCGTCAGACTGTCAAAGGTGAGTGGTTGTAATCGCCATGGCCAATGGGGTGGGACGCTAAGACCCGATGCTGCGCGCCCTCGATATCCGTGACATGCTGATCATCGATCGGCTGGAACTGACGTTTCAGCCGGGCCTGAATGCGTTGACCGGTGAAACCGGTGCGGGCAAGTCGATTCTTCTGGATTCGCTGGGATTTGTTCTGGGCTGGCGTGGTCGGGCAGAACTGGTCCGTCAGGGCGCCGCTCAGGGTGAAGTCGTGGCCGAGTTCGAATTGAACGAAGATCACGCCGCACATGCAATTCTGGCCGAAGCGGGCCTGCCCGACGGAGAAGAGCTGATCCTGCGGCGGGTGAATACGGCCGAGGGGCGTAAGACCGCGTGGGTCAATGATCGTCGTTGTTCGGGCGAGGTGCTGCGGGCATTGTCCGAGACCCTGATCGAACTGCATGGCCAACACGATGATCGCGGCCTGTTGAACCCGCGAGGTCACCGGGCAATGCTGGATGATTACGCCGGAGCAGAATCCTATCTAGTAAAGGTGCGGTCAGCATGGTCCGAGATGTCACGTGCGCGCAAAGCTCTTGCGCAGACGGAATCGGCCCTAGCAGCCATGCGTGCAGAAGAGGAATTCTTGCGGCATTCGGTATCCGAACTGGATCAGCTGGACCCGCAGCCGGGCGAGGACGCCGAGCTCGACGCCCGTCGTCGCATGATGCAGGGGGCCGAGCGTATCCGCGATGACGTTGCCCGTGCCTTCGCTCTGCTGGGTGGGGACGGGGCCGAGGGGGCGATGGCTGACGCCGTGCGCTGGCTCGAAGGGGTGTCGGATAGTGCGGGCGGCCAATTGGAAGAGCCGATCGCCGCATTGGGACGCGCCTTGATCGAGTTGGGTGAGGCGCAGGATGGTGTCGATGCCTGCCTGCAAAAACTGGACTTTAACCCGTCTGAGTTGGAGCAGGCCGAAGAACGCTTGTTCGCTATTCGTGCGCTGGCTCGTAAACATGACGTCGTGCCAGATGATCTGGGCACCTTCGCCGACACTTTGCGCGACCGCCTGAACCGGCTTGACGCGGGCGATGCGGATCTGGCCGATCAGAGGGCGGCGGTAGACGCGGCACAGGCGGCTTATGACGACGCAGCGGCCAAACTGAGTGCTGCGCGGCAAAAGGCCGCCGGGCAACTCGATGCCGCCGTGATGACCGAACTCGCCCCGTTGAAGATGGAACGCGCTGTGTTCCAAACCGAAATCACGGTGGCAGACCCGGGCCCCGAGGGGATTGACGCTGTGGCGTTCACGGTTGCCACCAACCCCGGCGCGCCTTCGGGACCGCTGAACAAGATCGCCTCAGGCGGTGAACTCAGTCGTTTTCTTTTGGCGCTCAAGGTCTGTCTGGCCGGTGATGACAGCGCGCGCACGATGATTTTCGACGAAATCGACCGAGGTGTCGGCGGCGCGACCGCTGATGCTGTCGGGCGGCGCCTTGCGTCGTTAGCGCATGGCGGTCAGGTGCTGGTTGTGACCCACTCTCCGCAGGTGGCGGCCCGCGCGGCGCATCACTGGCGGGTTCAAAAACACGTCACCGACGGGCATACCCTGTCGACCGTTGTGCCGCTGGCCGAACCCGACCGCGTGGATGAAATCGCCCGTATGGTCGCAGGTGACACAATAACGGACGAGGCCCGCGCTGCGGCCCGAGCCCTTTTGCAGGCCTGAGGTAATTCTGCCGCTTTCCTGTGTTCAATCCGTCGCGATCCCACTTTTATAAGGGCGCTCCGTGGCTTACTAAGGGGAAAGACGTGATCCCCGAGGGCAAATGACCCAATCAACCCGCACCGTTCTGCGCAACCAGCTCAATCAGGCTCTGGCCGCGATAAAGGACGCCTGGCGGGTGATGCGGCGGCGTGGGCCCAGCCAGATTCAATTCTGGTTCATCGCGCTGGCGATCGGGATCGCGGCAGGTTTCATGGCATTGGGATTTCGCAAGGCGATCCGGTCGCTGCAGGCCTATGTCTATGATACGGATGACATTTTGCTTTTGCACAGCCACGCGGAAAAGCTGCCTTGGTTTCTGATCCTGATCATTCCCATCATCGGCGGGCTTATCGTGGGCGTGATCCTGAATAAGTTCACCGACGACGGACGCGTGCGATCCGTCGCTGACGTCATCGAAGGGGCCGCGGTGACCGATGGTCGCGTGGAAAGCAAGGCGGGTATCGCGTCTTTCTTTGCCTCGCTCGTCACGCTCAGCACAGGCGGGTCCACGGGCCGAGAGGGGCCGGTCGTGCACATGGCTGGTGTGATCTCAACCTGGGTCAGTAACCGCATCCATGCTGATGGCATCACCGGGCGCGACCTGTTGGGATGCGCTGTCGCCGCCGCCGTCTCGGCCAGTTTTAACTCACCGATCGCAGGTGCGCTGTTCGCGCTTGAGGTCGTGCTGCGTCACTTTGCAGTGCATGCATTTGCGCCAATCGTGATTGCTTCGGTTGCCGGGACAGTAATCAACCGGCTGGAATATGGCGATGTGACCGAGTTTGTTCTGGATACACCCGGTTCCCTGCAATTCTACGTGGAACTGCCTGCCTTTCTGCTACTTGGCCTGATCTGCGGCCTGGTTTCGCTTCTGCTCATGCGGTCGATCTTTTTTGCCGAAGATATCGGCAACCATATCCAGAACCGGCTTGCCTTGCCTGGCTGGCTGCGCCCAGCTGTTTCAGGTGCGATGCTGGGGCTGCTGGCGATCTGGTTCCCGCATATCATCGGCGTCGGGTATGAAACGACGATCCGCGCTTTGGCAGGTGACCTGACCCTGAGTTTTGCCATCCTGTTTGCGGTGATCAAGACGGTTGCCGTGGCGATCACCATGGGCGGGCGTATGGGCGGCGGGGTGTTTTCCCCATCGCTGATGATTGGGGCGTTGACCGGGCTGGCCTTTGGCCTGATCGCAACCGGGCTGCTGCCGGATGTGTCGGGCACGCATACGCTTTATGCCTTTGCCGGAATGGGGGCCGTTGCTGCCGCGGTTCTGGGCGCGCCGATTTCGACAACGATGATCGTCTTTGAACTGACCGGAGATTGGCAAATCGGCCTGGCTGTGATGGTTTCGGTGTCGATGTCGACAGCGCTGGCCTCGCGTCTTGTGGATCGGTCCTTCTTCTTGACCCAGCTGGAACGTCGCAACGTGCATCTGGCCGCCGGGCCGCAAGCCTATCTGCTGGCGATGCTGCGGACCGGGGCAGTCATGCGCCCCTTGGGCGACCCGCGCTCGATCACGAAAGAACAGGCGGTCGAATTGATCGAACAGGGGCTTTGTGTTCAGGCTAGCGCTACACTAGAGGCAGCGATGCCCTATTTCGACAGGGATGACATCCCCTGTATTCCGGTGGTGATTGTCGAAGAGGATGGTAGTGAAAACCCGGTCGGAGCGCTTTACCACGTCGATGCACTGAAGGCGTATAACCGCGCCTTGGCTGCCACTGCGGCTGAAGAGCACTCTTAGCGTTTATACACGGTCGCGGTATCGCCCAGGTAGTTGTCCCAAGCAAACCAGTACGAAATATGGCCTGCGACCCGGGGCAACTCCGCGCCTCCCGGTCCAACCAGCGCCTCTTCGGTCATGGTCCACTTCTGACCCGTTTCGTCCACCAAATCGCCGCCAGACGCAGCGAACTTGTGGGATGCGCGTTCATAGGCGCGCACTGCGCGCTTTTCGTCGTTTCCGATAAGCACCAGCGGCCGGTTGGCGATGGCGTCGTTGATTACTCGGCTCTTGCCGAACGCGTCCAGGGGCCATGCTCGCGCCGCGCCAAATTGCCGGATGGCAAAAACATAATCTTTCTGTCTGTGACTGGACTGATCGACCAGCGCCGGAAACATCAATTCGGACGAAGCGAAATACTCCCGATACACGACACCCGATCCATAATTCCGCCGGTGACCGGTGTTCATTGAAAGGACCTTCGTCTTGGGGTGAGATGTTTTCCAGCTTTGCCATGTGGTGATGACCACCGGGCGTTGTTTCAATTCGATACCGCTGCCGACAAGCGCGCCAACGACTGGCTTGCCGGTGTATTGGTTCCACAGGGAATGCGTCTGACGATCGAACATCAGTTTGTTCGATCTGTACAGAAACCCCGATGAGCCGAAGATCAGGGGTTTGCTGCGACCCGGCACTTGCGTTTCAAACAGAATTCCGGATCCGCACAGTGTACAGTAGGCTAAGGCCACCGGAACTCCGCCAATCACCTCGTTGAACATTTCATGCCAGCCCATGATCCGCAGCGGGTAAGCTCGTTCGTCCCCGTTGATCGAAACGCCAAAGACCAGGTCATCGTCCTTAAGGTAATCTGCACGCGCGGCAGGGATCAGAGCCGGATTGTCCAGCGATGGGATACCGTCCTTGTTCACACCACCCCACGCGATCTCTTCAAGCCGGATCTTCATCTTGTCGCGCTGCAAATACTTTGGTTTCAGGAAGTCATCGAAATTCGTATCAATTCCCAAAAGAACCTCGCGCTTGAACGGGATGAGCGAGGGGTGTGGCACGATTTGCGGGTTCTTTTCCTGCCAGAGCATCCACTCAAACCAGTCTTGACCGGTATTCTCACCAGTCAGGGTCTGCATGACTTTCACGATGTCGCTGCTGCGACGTCTGGCGTATCGCATACCGGTCAGCAAAGCAGGCACCACATCCGGGTTGCCGCGTTGTACGAGAAAGGCCATGCCTTGCTCAAACTCTGCGTTGCTTCCAAACAGTGTGGAACGCACAGCATCAAGCACGGGGTCTTGTTGCGCGGACAACGCGCTAGGCAACAAGAGCGCGGCCCCCAATGATCCTGCGAAACTGCGACGGGTAAGTGACATGGCATCCTCTGGGCGGTGTTTGGTGGCATTGTGCACGCTTGATGCCTCAAATGCATGCAACAGCCCCGTGATTGGATCGTGATCAAGCCTTGTCAGTTGCGAGCGCGCTGTTGAGCTACCTGCGAAGACTATATGCTTGCATGTTATCGTGAAATTTGCCGGTTAGTCGTATCCAAAAAAATTCACAGATATTTTTTGTCACGATGCCAAAAACGATAAATTTTGCAATGGGTTCGAAATTCTGGCCATGCCAGGGAGGCCCGGCCAGGGATTTCTTGGTCGCGTACGAACGGCAGCAGCCCACCTAAGATCACTGGCATCCATGGCACAGGCCTATGGGCGTGTGCGTCACGACATGGCCGCGACCGAGCGGGTCAGAGAGGCCATCTGAGGGATTTAAATCTGTTCGACCTTAACGGAATCGACGCGGTAAAACGCGACATAACCCTTGATCTCGGCCATTGCGGCGACCGGGTCCTCATAGCTCCACGCTGCGTTTTCGGTCACGGATGATTTATTGACAATTGAGAAATGCGTCGCATCGCCTTTGTGCGGGCAGTGCGTAACCTTTTCTGTACGGTCCAGAAATGCCATTCCGATATCGGCGCGAGGGAAATAGATCACCGGCTCCAGATCACCTTCCAGCAGCTCCAGCGCATTCATGCTCTCTCCGAGAACGGCGCCCCCGGAACGAACGCTCCATTTACCAGCTGCTTTGCGGATCGTTATGTCTGTCATCTCTGCTTCTTCCCTCGTCTTTAGTACGGATCACTCCTCTGCCCGGTTTATGTGACAGTCCAGTGTCAGATCGGCGCACTTGCGGCATCCAACCACAGTTGAGCGTTGTCGCCCAGCCTTGGACGAACTTTTTCCGCAACGTCGCGGTGGTATGCGTTAAGCCACGCGCGTTCTTCTGTCGTAAGCATATCGACTACAATCAGCCGCCGGTCAATTGGAACGTATGTGAGCGTCCGCCAGTTCAGCATCGCACGCTCGGTGTCCGCCGTGGGCAAGGAAGGGGCATCTTGAACCACAACAAGGTTCTCGATGCGAATGCCGAATGCGCCTTCGCGGTAATATCCCGGCTCGTTTGACAGGATCATCCCCGGCTCAAGCGGAACATGGCTGACCTTCGACAAGCGCTGCGGCCCTTCGTGGACGCTCAGGTATGCGCCGACCCCGTGGCCGACCCCGTGATTGAAATCCTGCCCCGCTGCCCACAAGGGGGCGCGTGCGATGCATTCAATGTCTCGTCCGGCCAGCCCGGCGGGCCAGCGCAGCATGGACAGATCGATCATCCCTTTCAGCACGCGGGTAAAGCAGGCTTTTTCCTCAACGCCCACTTCTCCGATTGCAATGGTGCGGGTGATGTCGGTTGTGCCATCCAGATACTGACCTCCGCTATCCAAAACCAACAAGTGACCATTCTCCAGCCGGCTGTCGGTTTCTTCGGTCACCCGGTAATGCATGATCGCGCCGTTGGGACCGGTGCCCGCAATCGTGTCGAACGAGATATCCTGTAGCGCGTTATCCCGGCGGCGGTTTTCCTCAAGCTGCGTGACCACCTGCGTTTCCGCCACTGTGCCCGGGGTCTGTGCGTCCAACCAGCACAGGGTTTCAATAACAGCAACCGCGTCACGAAGATGCGCCTCGGCGCTGCCTGCGATTTCGGCGGCGTTCTTGCGAGCTTTGGGCAGGGCACAGGGATCACCTGCATCCATCATTTTGTCACCCAGCACATCCGCAACTGCCTGCGGCAGGGTTCCCAAATCGACTTGAACCGCGCCGCCCAAATCCGCGGCCGCATCCAGAAAAAACCGAGGGTCGTGAACCTGAACTTGCTCGACAAGGTGATCTAACACCCCGGCCAGTTTTTGCGCCGACATGAACAGATCAACCCGACCATCGACGTGTAGAATGGCAAACCCATGCGCTACCGGGTTATACCCGATATCTGATCCACGAATGTTAAGCAGCCACATGATCGAATCCGGCAATGTAATGATGGCCGCATCACACCCGTTCTGTTTTAGATCCTCCGCCACCCGCGCAATTTTGCTTGTGGCTGTTTCCCCTGCAAACTCAATCGGGTGCGCCTTGACCGGGTTCATCGGGGCGTCCGGTTGATCCGACCACACCCTGTCCACCAGATTGTCGCTACGAACAAGTTCGACGCCGCTTGCGTTCAACTCTTTCTTCAGACTGGTAATCTGCCCTGCTGCATGCAGCCAAGGATCAAAACCAACCTTGCCGCCGTTGGGCAGCTGTTCTTTAAGCCACACGCCCAAACTGGTTTCAGGCCAGGGCACAGGCGTGAAATCCGCCGCAACCTGAGCCTTGACCTGCGTGCGATACCGGCCATCGATGAAAACGCCGGCAATATCGGACAGCACTGCGCAGAAACCGGCCGACCCGGTGAAACCCGTCAGCCATGCCAGACGTTCATCGCGTGGGGCCACATACTCGCCCTGATGCGCATCTGCGCGTGGGATCAGAAAACCGTCCAACCCATCCTGTGCCATCTGGGATCGCAAAGCGGCCAGCCTGGGCGGTCCCTGTTCCGGACGCGCAGTGACTGCAAAGGATTGAAACATGTGACACCTCTCGCAAACGGGGGGCTGCCCCTTCATCTTTTGAAAAATACTTCTGCCGGAGGCAGGGCCAGCGTCAGCTGGCCCTCTTCATCCCCATCACGCGTGCACGTGCCCGAGGATCGCTGTCGAACAATGCCGCCAGCTGTTCAGTCATCGCACCTGCCAGCTGTTCGACATCCGTGATCGTTACCGCGCGGTCGTAGTATCGGGTTACATCGTGGCCGATACCAATGGCCAAAAGCTCGACCATCTTACGTTTTTCGACCATTCCGATCACGTCGCGTAAGTGTTTTTCCAAGTAATTCGCGGGGTTAACGCTGAGCGTTGAATCATCAACCGGCGCGCCGTCCGAGATCACCATCAGGATCTTACGCTGTTCGCGTCGCGCCAGCATCCGGCGATGCGCCCACTCCAGCGCCTCACCATCGATGTTCTCTTTCAGCAGGCCTTCTTTCATCATCAAACCCAAGTTGGGTCGCGCGCGACGCCACGGGGCATCCGCGCCTTTATAGATGATGTGGCGCAGATCGTTCAGACGCCCCGGCTGTTGCGGGCGACCGTCATTCAGCCATGCCTCACGTGCCTGGCCACCTTTCCAAGCGCGCGTAGTAAAGCCAAGGATTTCGACCTTCACGTTGCAACGTTCCAACGTCCGGGCCAGAACATCGGCACAGATCGCCGCGATCGAGATCGGACGACCGCGCATCGAGCCCGAGTTATCCAGCAGCAGTGTCACCACCGTATCGCGGAACTCAGTGTCTTTTTCGACCTTGAAACTCAGCGGCGTGGTCGGGTTGGCCACAACACGCGCCAGTCGCCCGGCATCTAGAATACCTTCTTCGCGGTCAAACTCCCAAGAGCGGTTCTGTTGCGCCTGCAAACGGCGCTGCAGTTTGTTCGCCAGACGGCTGACGGCACCCTTAAGCGGCTCAAGCTGCTGATCCAGATAGGCGCGCAGCCGTTCCAATTCGGCAGGCTCGGCCAGGTCTTCGGCTGCGATCTCTTCGTCAAAGGTTCCAAGGTAAACCTTATAATCCGGGTCGGCCTCGGACGCTGGCGGTGGGGCAGGTGGCTCCAACGGTGCCTCGCCCTCGGGCATCTCGGCCTCTTCGCCCATCTCATCCTCGGCCATCTCGTCCATCGAGACCTGGGCCTGGGACTGATCCTGCTGCTCTTCCTGAGTTTGCTCAGGGGTCGCGTCGGCGTCCTGTTCGTCCTGATCATCCTGACCGGTGCTGTCGGGATCGGGCTGTTCTTCGGCGTCGTCCTCAGCCTGATCTTCCTGATCTTCGTCCAGTTCGTCCGGGTCTTCGCCCAACTGGTCGCCATACCCCAGATCCTTGATCATCTGGCGGGCAAATTTGGCAAACTCGGCCTGATCCGAAAGGATGTCCTGCAAGTTTTCCAGCGTGCCACCAGCCTGCTCTTCGATGAAGCCACGCCAGAGGTTCATGATGTTCTCGGCCGCAGGCGGCAGGTCGCGTCCGGTTGCCAAGTGGCGGATCAGATAACCCGCGGCCACCGACAAGGGGGCATCTGCGGGTTGCTTGCACTGGTCGTACCCACGGCGCAGCGCCTCATGCCCGATCTTGACATCGATGTTTGATGCGGTGCCGGGCATATCCCGCGCGCCCATCGCTTCACACCGGGCAACTTCCATGGCCTCATAAAGATCCCGCGCCATATCACCCGGAGGTGCATAGCGATTATGGGTCGCATCGTCATGATATCGGCGCTGCAGCGCCAAAGCATCCGCCGTACCGCGCGCCAGCAAAACCTCTTCGCGAGTCATCCGCCGAGAAACCTGCGGCAAACGCATCGACTCGCCCGACAGCCCCGAGGGGTCGACCGTATAGCTTACAGACAGCTCTGGATCGTCGGCCATAACCTTGGTGGCCTCGGCCAAGGCCTTCTTGAACGGATCGGCGGGGTTGTCGTTAGGTTTAGACAATGAACGTACTCCAGATCATTGCTGCTAGGAAAAGTATTGCGTACTCCCAACGCAGCCGTATCAGGTGAACATATTGCGACGCCGTCATGTCTGAAGGCGCCGACTTTTTCCAACCTACTTTGTCAAATAGCCAAAATGAATCAAAAACGACCCAGATCGATGCTATGACAAAAAAGGCTTTCACCCCAAGCTTACGCTCGCTGCACTTTCCGGCAGTTCCTCATCAAAACAACGTTGATAGAACTCGGCCACGGTCTGGCGCTCAAGCTCATCACACTTGTTCAGGAAGGACAGGCGGAAAGCGTAACCCACATCACGGAAAATCTCGGCGTTTTGGGCCCAGTTGATAACGGTCCGAGGGCTCATAACTGTGGACAGGTCACCGTTCATGAAGGCGGTCCGGGTCAGGTCGGCAACAGTGACCATCTGGCTGACGGTCTTGCGGCCTTTCTCGGTATTGTAGTGCGGCGCCTTGGACAGAACGATCATCGTTTCGGCATCATGGCTGAGGTAGTTCAGCGTCGAGACCAGCGACCAGCGGTCCATCTGAGCCTGGTTAATCTGTTGCGTGCCGTGATAGAGGCCAGTTGTATCGCCCAGGCCCACAGTGTTTGCCGTGGCGAACAGGCGGAAATTGGGATTCGGCGTGATGATCTCGTTCTGGTCCAGCAGGGTCAACTTGCCGTCGTGTTCCAGCACACGTTGGATCACGAACATCACGTCGGCACGGCCCGCGTCGTATTCATCGAACACGATGGCGACAGGATTGCGCAACGCCCAGGGCAGGATACCCTCGTGGAACTCGGTGACCTGTTTGCCGTCACGCAGTTTGATGGCGTCCTTGCCGATCAGGTCGATCCGGCTGATGTGGCTGTCGAGGTTCACACGCACGGCGGGCCAGTTCAGGCGGGCTGCGACCTGTTCGATATGGGTCGATTTGCCCGTGCCGTGATAGCCTTGGATCATCACACGACGATTGTGGGAAAAGCCTGCCAGAATGGCCAGTGTGGTTTCCGGGTCAAACTTGTAGGTCGGGTCGATCGCGGGTACGCGGTCACTGCGGTCAGCAAAGCCCTTGATCGCCATGTCGGTTTCAATACCGAACACGTCACGGACCGAAATTTCTTCGGTGGGTTTTGCGTTTACGTCGATCGATCCGTCAGCCATTCGCCTTGTCCTTATCCTTTGCCCCGCGTTGCCGGGTTTGAACTCGTGTGTGGTGCAACATATTGCGGGCAAGGGCAAGGGAAAGCCGTGCTGGTAGGTACTTAGGCGGATGTTTCTTTGAAACTGGCCTTATCGACGTTGCGTCCAATGTCTCGAGCTAATCTTTCAAATCTTGGACAGCACGAATTTTGGGTCCAGAACGCCGCCACGCAGTCCCGTGAAGCATTAACATTGCAATAGTAAGATATGATGAGTTAAATATGCATATATGATTGTGCAAAAGCGGTTCCCGATTTTGTTTTTAAGAGTGTAGGTAAAAATGTCGTTAGTAATCTCAGGTCCGACTTCTATCTCCATCCCCAGTGGGTCGAGCTCGGTTGCGGAGCAGTATACCGCGACCAAAGCTGTGACGTGGAGCGTGACCGTAACTGGCAATGGTGGATTGGATCCTTCCGACTACACTGTTTCGATTTCACCGAGCGGAGTTCTGACCGTTGAGCTTACTGAGGGGGCAGACATTCCCCCGAATACGCAACTCACGGTTCTAATACGCGCGACGACGGGAAATCCGGGAAATGGTAACAATGCCTCTCTCAGTGTGACAGTCGACCTTCCTGCCGGAACAGTGCCATGTTTCGTAAAGGGCACTTTGATAGAAACCGAAAAAGGCCCTCGCCCTGTCGAAGAACTGTCGGTTGGGGACAAAGTTCGCGTTTCCAGCGGTGCGCTGTTGCCTATCCTTTGGATTGGCAAAAAGACCATGAGCGCGGAAGCGTTGCAGCGAAACCCGCGATTGCGCCCTGTTTGCATCCAGAAAGGGGCAATCGGGGACGGTTTGCCTGATCGTGATTTATACGTGTCCCCACAGCATAGGATTGTTCTCGAAGGGTGGCGCGCCGAATTGCTGTTTGGAGAGCCCAGAGTTTTTGCTGCGGCAATTCATTTGGTCAATGACAAAACAATTCGACAAGTGCGGCCCGATGAGGCCGTGACGTATTTCCACGTTGCCTGTGATCGCCATGCGATACTGATTTCGCATGGTTTGCCGACAGAAAGCTTGTTTCTGGGCGACATGGCGCTTTTGTCATTCGATCGCGAAGATGTCGAGGAGCTTGGTATGCTATTCCCGGATCGTTTCAGCCTTAAACCCACTTTGGAACAAACTCGCGTGCGGTGCCTAAAGCGCCCCGAAACAGAGGCGCTTTTGCGCATGTACGGTCGTCGATAAGACGACTACCTAAAGTTCCGGCTGTCCTTGATCTGATCCCACGCCCAGACGACCTCTTGCAACTGCTCTTCCTGGGAACGGTCGCCGCCGTTCATGTCAGGGTGCAGCACCTTGATCAGCTTTTTGTACGCTTTGCGCACCTCGGCCTTGGTCCAGCTGTCGTTGGCTTCCAGAATTTCGATCGCGCGGCGTTCCGTGGGGGGCAGGCGACGACCGCCACCACCTGACGTGCGCCCTTTGTTTTGGGTGCTGTTTGCGCCAAGTACCTGATGCGGGTCTTCGATGCCCAGACGCGCCCATGCGCGCGCTTCGGGATCGCCCATTGGCTTTGTTTCGCGCTCCCACACTTTGTCCTTGGAGCGCTGGGCGTTCAGCTCGGCCTCGGTGGTGCCGTCAAAGAAGTTCCATTTGTTGTTGTATTCGCGAACGTGCTGCTGGCAGAACCAGAAAAAGTCGTCCAGAACGTCAGGGGCCTTGGGTGCACGGAACTTGCCCGGTTCTTCGCAACCTTCGTAATCGCAGATACGCGTCGAGGTTTCAGACGCGCCCGACATTCCGCGACGCCCGCGCGGGTTCTTTTTCTTCGAAGTGGATACGGACATATCAAATCCGAAGGGGTCTGACTTCACCATGTGCTCATCCTTAAGAACGCATCTTTTCGACTCGGAGGCAGCAGTTTAGTCTAAGCAGCCGAAAGTAGAAGAGGGGGGGCGGTAAAATTTTCGCCCGTGAGCAAAAAAATGACTGTTACCGACGAGATCCGAACCTGCCTGATGGCAGCCTTTGAACCGCGTGAGCTGGAAGTCGTGGATGACAGCGAAAGCCACCGAGGACACGCCGGGTTTCAAGAGGGCGGCGAAAGCCATTTCAACGTCCGTATTCGTGCCAGCGCTTTTCAGGGTCAATCCCGCGTCGCCCGCCACCGGGCCGTACATAAGGCACTGGGTGACATCGTGCCCCGCATTCATGCGCTGGCGCTGGATATTGATACCTGAACAGGCCCTTTGGTCGGTGCCTAGGCGACCAGAGAAATGGCCCTGTTAACCGCGATTCCCTGATTCACCGCGCGATAGGTGGGAAAAGGCAGCCGGTGCGTCGCATCAATGTCTCGCTGTATCCACTCTTGCTTTTCCAGGCGATGAAGCGACGTCGAAAGTGCGCGATCGGAAATCGTGATCAGACCGGATTTGAGGGTCGAGAACCGTTGGGGCCTGTCGGTCAACGCCAGAATAGGTGCCGTCCAACTGCGTCTGAGTAACGCGAAATCAGCGTCATCTGGCACGGCATTCACGATTCGGCTGGCGATTTCGGCCGCAGTTTCACCCGTTTGGGTCAATCGAAACTCGGGACGCAACGGATGACCGTGGCCGGGATTCCGTTCCAGAAAACCCAATTGAATCAAATGGTCAAGGCTTTGTGCAAAAGCGGTTCTGCCGGCGCTTGTCGCAGCCAGTAGCGGTGCCTGTCGTCCCGGCGTGCCTTCATGCATCAACGCCAGAATGTTCAGGGACCAGGCGCGGGATGTAAGCTTGACAAGAATCGTTATGTCCATAAAGTATAGTTACTTTAATTTTCGCCAAAAGGATAGTTCAATGCCACTCGTTTCACTGGAAAACACGATCACGCTCGCCATGTCCGTGCAAGACAGGCATGTCAGTGCCGAATGGTATCAGGCCAAGCTGGGGTTTGAGCTGATCCACCATATTGACGAGGCCGGTTGGAGCGAGATGAAAACCAAAACCGACGGTGTGACCTTGGGCCTGGGTGAACAGGCCGAGCCTGCGCCTGGCAATACGGTGCCGGTGTTCGGGGTGTCGGATATTGCGACGGCGCGTCAGGCGCTCGAATCCTCGGGCGTCAGGTTCGATGGGGCGACTGAAACGATCGAGGGCATGGTCAGCACCGCAACGTTCTACGACCCGGACGGAAATGCACTGATGCTGGCGCAGGATCTGAGCCAAGCAGCAAGCGCTGCCGAGTAAAATTCAGCTGCAGGCTATGAAAACCCGAGCAGACCGCTTAGGTCTGCTCTTTGTCCTTTTCGGACAGGTCTGTTGGCTTCAGGGTCAATGGCGGATCTTTGACCTCTTCTGAAATCGGTGCAGGGGCCTGCACTTCTTCTGGTCCAGGCACCGGCTGAGCCACGGGGGCATCGTCGCTGTCCTCAACCGCCTCACGCTCCGAAGAAAATTCAGCTGCAATCTCACGCCGAAACACCAGAACGTTGCGCCAGTTCACGGTGGAACTGGTCAGGCCAGCGCGTTCCTCGCTGGGCAGAAGTTCCGCACGCTGGTATTCCCAGCCATCCTGCCCCATCTGATTCAGGATCTGTTCGATCGACACTGCAAACCGCCCTTCGGCAGTTTTGACGCCCTTGGCCTTGGTGCCTTTCAGCGGGGCGGGGACAACTTTGTATTCGTAGCGCTGCATCAGATTTTCCTGGTTGCCGATCCCTGGCAATCTAACATGTTGTCGGGTTTCGAACAGTCATCATCGCCCATTGGGCAAATTCTGTTTTGTCTGTTGCGCCCCGCGCGCGGGGCCGGAGTGGTCCGCGCCAGATGCACGGACCACTCCGTTGCAGTTTCTTGAACCGAAAGGTTTACGAGCTCAGCTTTTTGCTGACCAACTCATTGACGGCTTTGGGGTTCGCCTTGCCGCCAGTTGCCTTCATGACCTGACCAACAAACCAGCCTGCCAGTTTGGGGTTCACCTTGGCTTTTTCGACCTGCGATGGGTTGGCCGCGATGATTTCGTCCAGCGCAGTTTCGATGGCACCGGTGTCGGTGACCTGTTTCATGCCGCGTTCTTCAACGATCTGTGCCGGGTCGCCGCCTTCGGTGTAGACAATCTCGAACAGATCCTTGGCGATCTTGCCAGAAATGGCGTCTGAGGCGATCAGATCGATGATCCCGCCCAACTGCGCAGGCGAAACCGGCGAGTCGGTGATGCTGTGGTCTTCTTTCTTCAGGCGACCAAACAGTTCGTTGATGACCCAGTTTGCGGCCAACTTGCCGTTGCGGCCTTTGGCGACCTCTTCGAAATAGGCAGCCGATTCCACCTCGGCTGTCAGAACAGATGCGTCATAATCCGTCAGGCCGAACTCGCTGATAAACCGCGCCTTCTTGTCGTCGGGCAGTTCGGGCAGTTTGGCGGCGATGTCGTCCACCCATGCCTGCTCAATCTCCAACGGCAGCAGATCTGGGTCAGGGAAGTAGCGATAGTCATGCGCCTCTTCCTTGGACCGCATCGACCGTGTTTCGCCCTTGTCCGGGTCATATAGCCGGGTTTCCTGATCGACCTTGCCGCCACCTTCAACGATGGCAATCTGACGACGCGCTTCGACTTCGATCGCTTGCTGAATAAAGCGCATCGAGTTCATATTCTTGATTTCGCAACGGGTGCCCAGATGCGAGAAGTCCTGCGTTTCCTGATACTTTTCATAGGCACCGGGTAGACAGATCGAAACATTGACGTCCGCCCGCAAGTTGCCGTTTTGCATGTTGCCATCGCAGGTGCCCAGATAACGCAGAATCTGGCGCATCTTGGCGATGTAGGCTGCCGCCTCTTCGGGGCCGCGAATATCGGGGCGGCTGACGATCTCCATCAGGCAAACACCGGTCCGGTTTAGGTCGACAAAGGACATATGCGGGTCCATGTCATGGATCGATTTGCCTGCGTCCTGTTCCATGTGGATGCGTTCAATCCGCACCATGCGTGCTGTGCCGTCGCCCATTTCCACCAGCACTTCACCTTCGCCCACGATGGGCTGGTACAGCTGAGAAATCTGGTAACCCTGCGGCAGGTCGGGATAGAAATAATTCTTGCGGTCAAAGGCCGATACCAGGTTGATATCCGCCTTCAGGCCCAGACCGGTTCGTACCGCCTGTTCAACACAATATTCATTGATCACCGGCAGCATTCCCGGCATCGCGGCGTCCACGAATGCAACATTCGAGTTCGGCTCAGCCCCGAATTGGGTCGATGCGCCCGAGAACAGCTTGGCATTGGACGAGACCTGCGCATGCACCTCCATCCCGATGACCAGTTCCCAATCGTGCTTGGCCCCGGCAATGGTTTTGGGTTTGGGCATTTCGTATGTCAGGTCGAGCATGGCGCGCCTCATTTCCGCAGAAGTCTAAGCCTGCGTATTAGGCCCGGCACGGCCTAGGGGCAAGGGGGAATCAGTGCCCGGATAGGCGCAAACCCGTCGGAGTAAAGGTCACATCCAATCCGCTGCGCAGCTCATCACGGAACAGATCGCCAATTGCACGCAGAGCATCGCGTTGCCCGCGGGCCGCAAACCGTTCAGGTGAATTGATCCGAACACTGTTGTTGAACCCATTTGCTGCATGGGCCCAAATCAACGGGTGCAATTCGGTCAGGTGGTCGCGGATCAGCCAGTTTGCAGCCTGGTGTATCTGGCTGCGCACCAGATCAGCCTTGTCGCACTGGCCAGCGCCGTTCTGGATCGTGATGGCACAGTATGCCGACAGCATGTTGACGGTTTGCTGGTCAGGGCGAAGGCGCAGAATATCGTGCATGCCTTCCAGGAAGAAATCGACATCCAGACGCGCGCAGGCCTCTTCGTCCAGAGCAATTGCATCGAACTGAACCCAAGTATAGCCTCCGGCCCCCCAGATGTCCCGGGTCTGGGCCGCCATACGAAGCGCCTGGACCTCAAGCTCGCCATAGCTTCCGAACCAGCGCGGCAGCAGGTGAGTGCCCATCGCGCGCATGTGTCGATGGTTCATCGGGTCGAGCTTGATCAACCGCTCGTATTCATCCGCTACCCGTGTGTTTGCTCTACGCTGACCCGCCAAAATTGCGCAGCCAGCCGAGGCGACAATGGGGCTCTCCGCTGCGGCCTCGCGACAATCGGGAAGGATTGCAGCTGCCCGATCGAAATGGGCGGCGCAGCGGGATTGGTGCAGCGAGGGAAGGGTTGCTTCGTTCGTTGTCCCGCGCCATGCCCATGCCATGTCAATGTGGGCCAAAGCGACAACCAAGGCGATCATCGGGTCGCCCGAGTGCGCGCGCATCTCGTCTTCCAATTCGGAAATGCCGTTCATGACATCAAATTCTGATAGCGCTTTGGCGTCAGACAGCGCGTGCTCTGCGGCCAGAACCACATCGGCTCGTGCCCCAAACGCCAGCAATTCGGCGACGGGCATTCCGTCGGGTGCAGTGTCCCGTGCGTCGTCTGCTTTGCGCATCAGGTCGGACAATTCTGCCCAGCGATCCTGCCTGGCCAGGAAACGGCCTTTTTCTATCGAGCTGCGCCCAATCTCATCCTGGGCCTGAACATCAGCCAATGGTATGTTCAGTTGCCCTTGGTCCGGCAACACGGGCGAAACAGCCGGGTCAGCGAAATACGCGCCGGATGCAGCGGGATGAGTAGTAGAAGATCGGGAACGGGACCAACGGTCCCTCAAAAACCAGAACATGGCGGCACTCGAAACAAACAAACCAGAAACTTGAGGGTAAGAGCTTTGCCGCAATCGGTGTCAAATTCAAGGTCTTTGAAGGGGACTGGTTAATATTTGCCTCTAATTTTTCAAAAATGAACCTATTGTTTCAAAATGCGACGAAGTGATGACGTTCAATTCGAAAACCAGCCTGTTGCAGGACCTGTTCGAAGTCCCTGTGATGCGGAGACGACTCATCAGGCAGCCGAATCCGTTTGCCGGATGTCAGAACCAGTGAAACGCGCACCGAGAAATCCCAGCGCGTGTCGAAGCGGAAATAATCAATGTCCGAACGATCAATTTCGGCCTCTCGGGTGCCGGTAAACCAGCGCAGTTTGTTCTGATCAAGAACCAGCCCTGCGCTGGTGTTCTGTGTGATATCCCAAATAGCCGGTAACGTAGGCAACGCCAATAGCACTACCAGCCACCACGCCGCGTCGAACAGGATCACAAGTGCCAACAAGGCCGCATGGACGCAGATCAGAACACCGACGGTGCGCGGTGCCCGATTCTGACGCGTAAACGTGAATTCCGTCATGCGTTGAGAATGCGCGAGACCATTTCTGTCGTGTCGCGCGACAGGTCAGGCGTTTCTGCGATGCGGGTCAGTTGTGCACGGATCAGGTCCTGACGGTCCGCGTCATAGCGTTTCCATGTCTGGTAGGCCGAACACATCCGCGCCGTGGTCTGCGGGTTGACAGGGTCCAGTTTGATCAGCCAGTCGGCCAGCAACGCATAACCCGCACCATCTGCGCGGTGAAAACCGGCGTGGTTCATCGCCAGTGCACCCATTACCGCCCGGAACCGGTTGGGGTTTTTCCAGTTGAAATCGGCGTGCTCGGTCAGGGTGCGGGCGATGTCTGCCGTGGCCGCTGGCGAGGCCATTCCGACCTGAAGGGCAAACCATTTGTCCATCACCAGACGGTCGTGCTGCCATTGATCGTAGAACGCAGAAAGCTCGGCCTCGCCTTTGCCTGCGCGCAGCAGGCAGGACAGGGCGCTCAGTTGCTGTGTCATGTTGCCAGCCGCCGCGTATTGCTCGGCTGCCATTGCCGCACCATCAAGCCGGGATGTTAGGGCCAGTGCGGCATTGCCAAGCGAACGTTTGCCGGCTTGGTCTGCATCGGGACTGTATGTTGCCTCGATCAAGGTTTCGCTGTGCAAACGCGGTAGCAGGTCCTGGACGTGCTGGGCTGTTGCCTGTCGCAGTGTCTCTACCGCTGTCCAGATCGCCATCGGGTCAGGTGTTTCGCCCCGGTCGGACAACGCGGCCGCCAGCTCGGATTGCGAAGGCAGACCCAGCATCAGGGCGCGATACGCCGGGTCCAAATCGCCGTCGCGGAGAACGGCCAACACCCCGTCCAGGTAATCCGCACCCGGCGTTGCGTCTTCCAGGATCATGCGCAACAGCGTGTCCTGCGCCAAAGACCGTCCCGCCTGCCACCGATTGAAAGGATCGGTGTCGTGGGCCAGAAGGAAGGCGCGTTCGGCGTCGGTGTGATCGTGCTCAAGGATCACAGGGGCCGAGAAATCTCGCAGGATCGAGGCCACAGGTTTTGCCGCCAGCCCGGTGAATTGGAATCTTTGTTGCGCTTCGGTCAGTTCCAGAACCTCGGTTGCGCGCACCTCGTCCCCGTTTTGGCCAAGCAGACCTACAGCGACTGGGATCACTTGCGGCAGCTTTTCGGACTGCCCAGGTGTTTCTTCGGTGTGCTGCGCCAGTGTCAGCGTATATGTGCCGTCATTCCAATCTTCGCTCACTGTTACGCGCGGCGTGCCGGATTGGCTGTACCAGCGCTTGAACTGGCTCAGGTCGCGGCCGGTGGTGTCCTCAAACACCTTGATCCAGTCTTCAATGGTGCAGGCTTGCCCATCGTGACGATCGAAATACAAATCCAAAGCCTTGGTGTAGGCCTCATCACCAACCAGACGTTTCAGCATACCGATGATCTCGGCACCTTTTTCGTAGACGGTGGCGGTGTAGAAGTTGTTGATTTCCTGAAAACTCTCAGGCCGGACGGGATGCGACAAGGGCCCGTTATCCTCGGGGAACTGCCGCGCGCGCAGGTCGATGGCGTCCTCAATCCGCTTTACTGGGGCCGAGCGCATGTCCGAGGTGAACTGCGCATCCCGGAAAACGGTCAGCCCTTCTTTCAGGCACAGTTGGAACCAGTCACGGCAGGTGATCCGGTTGCCGGTCCAGTTGTGGAAATACTCATGCGCGATGATCGCTTCGATCCGTTCAAAATTGGCGTCGGTCGAGGTTTCAGGGCTGGCCAGAACAGCAGATGAGTTGAAGATGTTCAGCCCCTTGTTCTCCATCGCACCCATGTTGAAATCGTCTACGGCCACGATGTTGAACACGTCTAGGTCGTATTCCCGACCATAGACGTCTTCGTCCCACTTCATGGATTTCTTCAGGGCTTCCATACCGAAATCGCATTTGCCTTCGTCACCGGGACGGACCCAGAGGTTCAGCTCCACATCGCGACCCGACATGGTGGTGAACTGGCCGGGATGGGCGATCAGCTCGCCCGCGACCAGCGCGAACAGGTAAGCGGGTTTAGGCCACGGATCGGTCCATTCGGCCCAGCCTTCGCCTTGGCCCGAAGGGTTGCCGTTGGACAGCAGTACAGGAAGGTCGCCGTTGATGCGCACGGTAAAGGTGGACATTACGTCCGGGCGGTCGGGGTAATAGGTTATCTTGCGGAACCCTTCAGCCTCACACTGGGTGCAGTACATGCCGTTCGACATATACAGGCCTTCGAGCGCCGTGTTATTGCCGGGATCGATCTCAACCTCGGCTTCCCAGATAAACGGCGCGTCGGGGGCAGCAACGGTCAGGCCCTTGTCGGTAATCTCGGGGGTGATTTCCGCACCATCAATGGATGCGCGGATCAGCTTGAGGTCCTCACCGTGCAGGAAGAACGTCTTGTCGCTGGCCTCCGGGTTCGGGCGAAATGCGATGCGAGAGGTGACGCGGGTTGCGTGGGCGGCCAAATCGAACGTCAGGTGCACGCTGTCCACCAGATAGCCAAAGGGCGTGTAGTCTTTCAGATAGATCGTCGTGGGGGCAGCGTCGCGCATCAGGGGCCTCGCGTGATTTTGTGTTTGCGCGAACGTATGGGCTGTGGCGGTTGGCTGCAAGCGGTGCGATCCGCGCGCCGGAATGCCTCAAGTCTGATTTTGGTAAGTCTTTTTGACCGCGACGCTGCGACGCACGTTGCCTATCGGAAACTTTCGCCCTAAATGCTGACGGCATACAGTCGTGCACATTCCCGGGAGAAACAAAATGAGCAGCAGACAGGCGCGCAGCGGATTGCAGGTGGATACGGTTCTGGCCGAGTTCATTGAAGGCGAAGCCCTGCCGGGTACAGGTGTCACAGCCGACGCATTCTGGGATGGTCTTGCGCGCATGGTCGCCGAACTGGGCCCCAAGAATCGCGCCTTTCTGGCCAAGCGGCAGGACATTCAGGGCAAGATCGATGCATGGCATCTTGAGCGTCAAGGGCAGGACCACGACGCCGAGGCCTATCAGGCTTTCCTGCGCGAGATCGATTATTTGGTCGAAGAAGGTGCAGATTTCCAGATTGAAACCGTCAATGTCGACCCCGAGATCGCCTCGATCCCCGGACCGCAGCTTGTTGTTCCGATTACCAATGCGCGATTTGCACTGAACGCAGCCAATGCACGTTGGGGCAGTCTGTATGACGCGCTTTATGGAACGGACGCTATGGGTGATTTGCCTGCGGCTGGCGACTACGACGCGGCGCGCGGCGCGCGGGTGATTGCCTGGGCAAAGGGGTTTCTGGATGACGCCGTTCCATTGGCAAATGGCTCGTGGGCGAATGCGCCTGAACTGCGGGTTGAAGAGGGGGCATTGGTGCCCGCACTGACGGACGCTTCGCGATTTGTTGGCTATGGCGGTTCGACTGAGAACCCCGATTTTGTGCTGCTGAAAAACAACGGTCTGCACATCAAGATCGTGATCGACCCGTCCAGCAACATCGGGGCGGCGGATCCTGCTGGCATTTCCGATGTTTATCTGGAATCCGCCCTGTCCACGATCATGGATTGCGAGGACTCGGTTGCGTGTGTCGATGCCGAGGACAAGGTTGTTGCCTATGGCAATTGGCTGGGTCTGATGAAGGGCGACCTGACAGAAGAGGTCGCGAAAGGTGGCAAGACCTTTACCCGTAAACTGGCCCAGGACCTGAGCTTTACTGCAGCATCCGGTGGGGCAGCCAGCCTGAAGGGTCGTTCGCTGATGCTGATCCGCAACGTCGGGCATTTGATGACAAACCCTGCTGTGTTGGATGAACAGGGCAATGAGATCGGCGAAGGGTTGATGGATGCGCTCTGCACGACGCTGATCGCCATGCACGATCTCAAGCGAGACGGCGGAAATTCGGTCCAAGGCTCGGTCTATGTGGTCAAGCCCAAGATGCACGGACCGGCAGAAGTCGCGTTCTCGGTCGAGATTTTTGACATGGTCGAAGACATCCTTGGCCTGCCGCGCAATACCGTGAAGCTGGGCATCATGGATGAAGAGCGCCGCACGTCGGTCAACCTCAAGGAATGCATCCGCGCTGCGAAATCGCGGGTGGCTTTCATCAACACCGGTTTTCTTGACCGGACTGGGGATGAGATTCACACCTCGATCGAAGCTGGGCCAATGCTGCCCAAGGGCGACATCAAGAACACGCCGTGGATTGCGTCTTATGAAGATCGCAACGTAGATACTGGTTTGGCCTGCGGTCTGAAGGGCAAGGCGCAGATTGGTAAGGGCATGTGGGCGATGCCCGACCGGATGGGTGATATGCTGGAGCAGAAGATCGGCCACCCGAAATCCGGCGCGACGTGCGCCTGGGTGCCGTCGCCGACAGCTGCGACATTGCACGCGACGCATTATCACAAGGTTGACGTGCTGGCCCGCCAGGATGAACTGGCTGCCGGTGGCGCGCGGGGGACGCTGGGGGATTTGCTGACCATTCCGTTGCTGGGCGGTCGAAACCTCAGCGAGAACGAGATCACCCGCGAGATCGAGAACAACGCGCAGGGCATTCTTGGATACGTGGTGCGTTGGGTTGATCAGGGGGTTGGCTGTTCGAAGGTGCCGGATATCAACGATGTCGGCCTGATGGAGGATCGCGCGACATGCCGGATTTCATCTCAGGCGCTGGCCAACTGGTTGCACCATGAAGTTGCCTCGGAAGGGCAGGTCATGGCTGCTATGCAAAAAATGGCCGCAGTGGTGGATCGCCAGAACGAAAACGACGCAGACTATCGCCCGTTGGCACCCGGTTTCGACGGAATTGCTTTCCAAGCGGCCTGTGATCTGGTCTTCAAGGGGCGTGTGCAACCCTCGGGCTATACCGAGCCGGTCCTGCATGCTCGCCGTCTGGAACTGAAAGCCAGCCTTTAAACGATCAGGAACGATAGGACACGACATGGGAGTTTCCCTCCGCAAAGCCCGCACCATCATCCGAAAGACCCTTGAGAAGGGGCACGAATTGGAGCTGAAACCCCTTTCTGTCGTCGTTCTTGATGCAGGCGGTCATGTGATCGCTTTCGAACGCGAAGACGACGCGGCCCCGGGTCGGTTCGCGATTGCGCATGGCAAGGCCAATGGCGCAGTGATGCTGGGCATGGCGGGCACCGCGCAGATGCAGCGGGCCGAAGCGCAGGCCTATTTCATGGCAGCGGTGAATGGCGTCTATGGTGGGCAGGTCGTGCCGGTTCCGGGTGGTGTGTTGCTGCGCGACAAAAAGGGCGCGGTGATCGGTGCGGTCGGCGTAACCGGCGATACGTCTGACAATGATGCCGCAGCGGCATTGGCCGGGATCGAAACCGCTGGCTTGATTGGCGAGATCTGAACCTGATGACTGGCGGAGAGCCTTTTGGGCTCTCTGACCCAATGCGATGTTCGTGCAACGCCACAAAAACGGGCAATGGCCAAAGTACCAGACAAAGCGCGTTCATATTCCATCATGTGCACAGTTGAACAAGAGCTTGCGCTGACACGCAGGGCCTGTGCTATTGCGCGCTGTTCTTGCCGTCGATAGTTTTTGGAAAACAAACAGAAAACGCAGGAACGCAGCATGTCTCGACCCGTCGTCGGTATCATCGGCAACTCGTATTTGATGAATGATCAATATCCGACCCATGCCGGTGGGACGATGAACTCGGACGCGGTTGCCAATGTGTCGGACTGTCTGCCGCTGCTGATCCCAGCCGATCCGCGCTATGTCTCGGTTGATGAGCTGCTAGAGGTCTGTGACGGATTTCTGCTGACCGGCGGGCGCCCGAACGTTCACCCTGAAGAATACGGCGAGCCCGCAACTGAGGCCCATGGTGAATTTGACCGGGCGCGCGACGCGATCACATTGCCGCTGGTGCGCGCCTGTGTGGAGCGTGGCCAGCCCTTCTTTGGCATCTGCCGAGGGTTCCAAGAAGTCAACGTGGCGATGGGCGGGACACTGTACCCGGAAATCCGCGAGCTGCCGGGTCGGATGAACCACCGCATGCCGCCCGATGGGACCCTGGAAGAGAAATTTGCCCTGCGTCATGTCGTTGCGCTAAACGAGGGCGGTGTATTCCACCGCCTGATGGGCGCGACCGAAGTGATGACAAACACGTTGCACGGGCAGGGGATCAAATCGGTTGGGCGTCGGGTTGTGATTGATGGTCAAGCCCCCGATGGAACGCCCGAGGCGATATACATTCAGGACGCGCCCGGATTCACGTTGTCAGTGCAATGGCACCCGGAATGGGATGCTGAAAATGATCCCGTGTCCCGCCCTTTATTCAAGGCGTTCGGTGCTGCTGTACATGCATGGGCAACCGGTTCGGATAGGGCGTTGGTCCAACAATCCGCGTAACTCCTGCGCCGATCCGAGAGAGAGGGTCCGGACCGGCGCAGCGCGATCAAACCAGCAGATTGAACTGATTGATCAAAGGCAGGGTGCGCGCGCGCTCACCCGTCAAGTCGAACAGGGCATTGCCGAGCGCGGGCATGGACGGGGGTGTCCCCGGTTCGCCAACGCCACCCATGTGGTGGTTGGTTTCCAGAATTTCCACCTGGGTCACCGGAGCATTGTGGATCCGCAGAGCGTCGTAGTCGGGGAAATTGTACTGTTTGACCTCTCCGTCCGAAAATGTGATCTCACCCATCACGGCTGCCGACAAGCCATAGATCATGCCACCGAACATCTGCGCCTCGACTGTGCCGGGGTCCAGGGCCAGACCCACGTCACAGGCGATCCATGCCTTGGCGATACGGATAGTGCCGTCCTCATCGACGACCTCAATCACTTGTGCAACAGGGGTGCCAAAGCTGTAGGTCATCGCCACACCGCGCCCGACACCATCAGGGGTTTCTCCGGTCCAGCCGGACATCTCTTTCACGGCTTGTAGGCAGCCTGCCGATGGAGCGTGCTCGGCCTTGGCCAATTCCAAACGGAACTCCAGCGGATCTCGTCCTGCGGCATGGGCCATCTCATCCATGAAGGTCTCGTGGAAGAAGCCATTGTGGCTGTTCCCGACCGAGCGCCAGAAACCGACCGGAATATCCAGATCTGCGATGTGCCCGCTCATGCGGTAGTTTGGCACCGCGTAAGGTTGGTTAAAAAACCCTTCGACCAGCACTTTGTCAGGGCCGCCAGCCGGCAGGCCGGTATAGCGCTGAACCGCTTGTTGCGTGCAGGATTGCGCCGCGACCTTGCCGTCAATCAGAACGGCCTGACCGTCTTTCACTGCGCCGCGCATGCGGGCCATCGCGCCAGGGCGGTAATAGTCGTGGCGCATATCCTCTTCACGGCTCCAGGTGGTCTGGACGGGGACGCCGGGCATGGCCATTGCGACCTTTGTGGCGATCTCGCCGAAGTCCAGCTCGCCCCGGCGGCCAAACCCTCCGCCCAGATAGGTGGTGTGGATCTGAACGGCCTCTTTATCCAGGTTGGCGGTATTGGCCGCGC
Source organism: Ruegeria sp. CDSA246 (assembly GCF_059611225.1). Classification (NCBI taxonomy): domain Bacteria; kingdom Pseudomonadati; phylum Pseudomonadota; class Alphaproteobacteria; order Rhodobacterales; family Roseobacteraceae; genus Ruegeria; species Ruegeria sp. CDSA246. The sequence continues at coordinate 180,618 of NZ_JBXWPD010000008.1, forward strand.
GTATCTGAATAAGTGTCGGTGCCTGGTTGCCGCACCACAACTCCAGCGCCGAGCCTGTGAAAAGCGCGGTGGCGTTCATCGGCTCCATTGTTGCGTGGGCCAGATAGGGCACCGTGTATTCAGCCGTGACCTCGGTGGCACCGTCGGGCAGGGTGTCCACATCCCCATCATCACGCATTGTCGAATTGGGTGACGCGTCGAAAGCCTTCGCGATTTCCGCAAATACAGCGTCGGTTTCCGGTGGGTAGGGCGCATCGCCCCAGTCCACGTCAATTGCCTCGACCGCCTGAATGGCCAGCCACGTGTTGCTGGCAATCACAGCCACGCCATTGCCCAGATCAACCACCTTTTCCACGCCCGACATCTGCTCGGCTGCGCTGGCATCAAAGCCCTTCATCTCGCCGCCCAGTTTGGGATTGATGCGGACCGAGGCAAATTTCAGACCCTCGGGGCGCACATCAATGCCGAATTCGGCTGTTCCGGTGGATTTTCCGACCACATCAACGCGCGGCAGGTTCCGCCCGAGCAAACGCCAGTTGGACGGATCACGCAGCTCGACCTGCGGAGGTTCGATCTGACCCGCGGCTTCCGCCAGTTCGGTGTACGGAATGCGAGTTCCATCAGGCGCAATCACTGCGCCTTTTTCGGTTTTCAGTTCGGAACGATCCACGCCCAGCCGATCGGCTGCCGCCTGCTTCAACGTTTCGCGTGCGGTCGCTCCGGCCTCGCGCATACGCTCGAACCCGTCCTTCATCGAAGTCGACCCGCCAGTGACCTGCAAGCTCAGCGTTCGGCCAAGAACGCCCAGAGCCTCACCGAGATTGTGCTGGAAGTCAGAGATGTCATAGCCCTTGTTCGGCAACCCTTCACCAACAAGTGCCGAGTTATAGTAGGCCGCAGCCGCTGGCCCATGTAAAACGCGGATCTGGTCCAGTTCCACGTCCAGCTCTTCGGCGATCAATGCCGCCCACGTGGTCATCACGCCCTGTCCCATCTCGGCTCGCGGGGCGAATAGAGTGACGCCTTGCTGGTCGATTAGAACAAAGGGGCTGAGTGCGGTTTCGCCCTCTGCTGGTTTCAGCGGATTGGCGGCCGGGCGGCTGACGTAGTAAGCGCCAAAGGCCACGCCCCCGACAATCGCTGCTGAGCCGATCAAGAAAGTACGACGGAGGATTTTTCCAACGGATGCCATCGTTTATGCCTCCTTCAGCTTGGATGCAGCGTCGTGGATAGCTGCGCGGATGCGGGGGTAGGTGCCACAGCGACACAGGTTGCCTTGCATGGCATCATCGATTTCTGTGTCTGAAGGTGCAGGGTTTTCTGCCAACAGAGCGGCAGCCTGCATGATCTGGCCTGACTGGCAGTAACCACATTGCGCTACCTGATGATCCACCCAGGCCTGTTGAATTGCAGCCATCGCGTCCGGCGTGCCAATCCCTTCAATCGTGGTAACATCCCCCCAGACATCTGACAGCGCAACCTGGCATGACCGAACTGCTTCGCCATCAATGTGCACTGTGCACGCCCCGCAGGCAGCAACGCCGCAGCCGAATTTGGTGCCCGTCAGTCCGACTTCATCACGCAGAACCCAAAGAAGGGGTACGTCATCGGGAAGGTCGATTTGGTGTTGGTTTCCGTTGATCTTCAAGTCGGTCGCCATGGCGCACCTCTCGTAGCTGTGGCTGGTTTCTGACATAATTGGTGGAAAATGTCAGTATGTCAATTGACAAAATAAACAGAAAATGTCACGAGTTTAAGAATGGCAGATGCAGCAGAAGACTCACGGCAGCAGGCGATCCTGAACTCAGCCTTTCAGGCCTTCGCCACCTATGGATTCCGAAAAACCTCAATGGATGACATAGCGCGGGGCGCGAGGATGTCCCGGCCGGCCGTTTATCTGCATTTCAAGAACAAAGAAGCGATCGTCACCAGCCTGACCGAGCATTACTATGCCGAGAAGATCGCCGCCGTCGCTGCGGCGCTGACTGTGTCGGGTTCGGTTTCGGACGTGTTGAAGGATGCCGTTCAAGCGCAAACCGAGGGGATGGCAATGATCCTTGCATCGCCCCACGGGCTTGAAATGCTGGATGCGACCAAGTCCATGTCGTCAGATATCATTTCGCAAGGCGAGGCTGAATTGGCCCGACTGTATTCCGAGTGGTTGACACGCGAACATAAAGCCGGGCGCGTCAGATTACTGGCGGATGCCGACGAGACGGGCAAAACGATAACGGCTACTCTTAAGGGGCTGAAGGCAAGCGCCATTGGCGCAGAGGAATACGAAACGCGTGTTGCCCAGTTTGCCGCACTGATAGGAGCTGGGTTAGAGGTCAGGTAACATGCTGGCGCACCTTGTATTCTGGCGCGTCCCACAGCCGGTTCTGCATGATATCGGTCAGGATTTCGGCCGCGTTTTCCACATCCTGTTCATCTATGTATAGCGGCGTAAAGCCAAACCGCATGATGTCAGGCGCCCGGAAGTCCCCGATCACGCCGCGCGCAATCAGGGCCTGCATAGCGGCATAGCCATCGGCAAATCGGAAAGACACCTGACTGCCGCGCTGGGCGGGATTGCGTGGGCTTGCCAGTTGCAGGTCGGGGCAGGTGGCTTCGACCCGTTTGATGAACAGCTCTGTTAGCTCAGTTGACTTGGCTCGGACGTCCCGTATGTCGGCCATATCCCAAATGTCCATCGCAGCCGACAAGGCAGTCATCTGAAGGATAGGAGGGGTTCCGACGCGCATTCTCTCGATGCCATTTCCGGCGCGGTAATCCAGATCAAAGGCAAAAGGCGCTTCGTGGCCCAACCACCCAGACAATGCGGGGCGTACCTGATCCGTCAGACGTGGGGAGACATAGATGAATGCGGGCGCTCCGGGGCCACCATTCAGGTATTTGTAGGTACAGCCAACCGCGAAATCTGCATTACACCCCGCCAGATCGACGGGAATTCCACCAGCTGAATGGGCCAGGTCCCAAACCGTAATAGTGCCGTTTGCATGGGCCAGTTCCGTCAGTGCCTTCATGTCATGCATCCGGCCCGAGCGATAATCTACCTCGGTCAGCATCAGAACGGCGACATCTTCGGTCACATTGGCCGCGACATCTTCTGGCGCGACAACGCGCAATTCATATTCCGGCCCGAGCGAGCGCAGCAGGCCATCCACCATATATAAATCGGATGGGAAATTACCGCTGTCTGACAGAACGACCTTGCGATCCGGGCACAGTTCCAGCGCCGAGGCGACGGCCTGATAGACTTTGATCGACAGAGTGTCGCCGGTAACGACACTACCGGGTTCAGCGCCAATAAGCCGCCCGACACGATCACCCAAACTGGTCGGCAACGCCATCCAACCGGCCTTGTTCCAGCCGGTGATCAGCATCTGCCCCCATTCCTGAACCATCATGTCATTAACCCGAACTCCGGCCGCTCGGGGAAGCGGTCCAAGCGAGTTGCCGTCCAAATAAACGACGCCTTGGGGAAGGTTGAACATGGCTTTGGTCGCGGCAAAGTCGGTCATCGTTTTCTCATCATTGTGTGGGCAATTGTTGATGCAAAATGGCTATCTGATCCAAAAGCAGCTGTCCATCATCGAAGGACCTCTCTGCAACCATGTCCGGACGCGAGCCGATTGCACGGCTGCGACCAACTGTGATTTTGCTTTTTCCAGCGAAAAGCGGTAGGTCATCGGACAAAAGCGACATTTTGTCCCGCCCGGATATGAAAGACTGCCTGACATGCGAAAAATCGACGTCCCTCCGGTGTGGTTGCTGGGCTTTGCGGTGCTGGCATGGCTGCAGGCGCGGCATATGCCGATGGGGCTGTCGCTCGACAATGGGTTTGTTGATTTGCTCAGCGGCGTGCTGATCGGTGGCGGTGTCATCATGATCGTTCTGGCCGCAGCCGAATTTCGCCGTCATCGCACCACGATTATCCCGCATGAAACGCCGACATCGCTGGTGCAATCGGGGATATTTAAGCGTAGCCGAAACCCCATATACGTTGGCGATGTGCTGATCTTGTCCGGCCTGATACTAAGGTTTGATGCGGTTGCATCACTGGTTCTGATTCCGATTTTCGTGTGGCTTTTGGAACGTCGTTTCATCATGCCCGAAGAGGACCGTTTACGCAGAACTTTTCGCGCCGACTTTGCCCGATATGAACGCCAAACCCGCCGATGGATATGAAGTGATGTGGTAATGACACAACGTAAATATGCTGCGCTTGCGAAATAATGTTGCGCAGGATACACCTTTGCTTAACAAACAATACCGACCACCCGCTCGGTCAGAGTGAAAATTAGGGGGACTGCCAGTGAAGATAGGCACACCGAGAGAGAATTATGACGGTGAGAACCGTGTTGGGATGACGCCGGAGTCAGCGTTGCAGCTTCAGAAATTGGGCTATGAGTGTCTGATTGAGAAGGGTGCTGGTGCTGCGGCCGGGTTTTCGGATGCGTCGTATGAGGCAGCGGGGGTTGAGGTCGTCAAGACGGCTGCGTCGCTGTGGAAGCAGGCCGACATTGTTGCCAAGGTGCGTCAACCGAACGAGGCTGAGCTGAAGCGTCTGACCAAGGGTAAGACGTTGATTTCCTTCTTCAACCCTGCGGGGAACGAAGAGGGGATGGAAGCGGCCAAGGCCAAGGGTGCCAATGTCATCGCCATGGAAATGGTGCCGCGGATCAGCCGCGCGCAGAAGATGGACGCGCTGTCGTCGATGGCCAATATCGCCGGTTACCGCGCGGTGATCGAGGCGGGCAACAACTTTGGCCGTTTTTTCACCGGTCAGGTGACGGCTGCCGGTAAGGTTCCGCCTGCGAAGGTGCTGATCGTTGGGGCCGGTGTGGCTGGCCTGGCGGCCATCGGCACCTCGACCTCTCTGGGCGCGATCACTTACGCGTTCGACGTGCGCCCCGAAGTGGCCGAACAGGTCGAATCGATGGGGGCCGAGTTCGTCTATCTGGATTTCAGTGAGGATCAGCAGGACGGTGCCGCCACCGGCGGTTATGCCAGCGTTCAATCCGAGGAATTCCGCGAGGCGCAGCTGGCCAAGTTCCGCGAGCTGGCACCCGAGATAGACATCGTGATCACCACCGCGCTGATCCCGAACCGCGAAGCGCCCGAGCTTTGGACCAAGGATATGGTTGAGGCGATGAAGCCGGGCTCGGTCATTGTTGACCTTGCGGCGGAAAAGGGCGGCAACTGCAAGCTGACCGTGGCGGATGAGAAGATCGTGACCGACAATGGCGTGACCATCATCGGCTATACCGACTTCCCCAGCCGGATGGCGGCGCAGTCCTCGTCTTTGTACGCGACCAATATCCGTCACATGATGACCGACCTGACGCCTGAAAAGGACGGTCAGATCAATCACGACATGGAAGATGACGTGATCCGCGGTGCGACTGTGACATTTGAAGGCGACATCACCTTCCCGCCGCCGCCGCCTAAAGTGCAGGCGATCGCGGCTCAGAAGAAACCGGAAGTCAAGGAACTGACCCCGGAAGAGAAAAAGGCGCAGGAAATTGCGGCCTTCAAGGCGCAGACCAAGCAGCAGTTCACCCTGCTGGGTGTCGGTGGCGCGCTGATGCTGCTGGTGGGGCTGATCGCTCCGGCCAGCTTCATGCAGCACTTCATCGTCTTTGTGCTGGCCATTTTTGTGGGCTTCCAGGTGATCTGGGGCGTCGCGCACAGCCTGCACACACCGCTGATGGCGATCACCAACGCGATCTCGTCGATCATCATCGTTGGGGCTGTGATGCAGATCGGATCGGGGTCGATCCTGGTCATTCTGCTGGCGGCGCTGTCCATCTTCATGGCCGGGATCAACATCTTCGGCGGCTTCCTCGTAACCCGGCGCATGCTCGCCATGTTCCAGAAATCTTAAGGAGGCCGGGCACATGGAATTTGGCTTCACTACTGCCGCCTACGTTGTTGCGGCTGTTCTGTTCATCCTTTCGCTCGGCGGCCTGTCGAACCAGGAAAGCGCCAAGCGCGCGGTCTGGTATGGCATCGTCGGTATGGCGCTGGCGGTCTTCGCCACGCTGGTCGGCCCCGGTTCCGGTCTGTGGCTGCTGTCGCTGCTGTTGATCGCGGGCGGTGGTCTGATCGGTCAGTACGTCGCACAGCGCGTGCAGATGACCGAGATGCCGCAGCTGGTGGCCGCGATGCACTCGCTGGTCGGTCTGGCGGCTGTGTTCGTCGGATACAACGCGCATTTTGAAGTTCTGAACGTCGCCGAGGTGATGGCGGTCTCGGATGCATCGAAAGAAGTTCTGTACACGGGTCTCGGAGGATTTGCCAAACTGATCGCCAAGAAAACCCCGGCGGAATTGTCGATCCTGCATGTCGAACTGTTCCTGGGCGTCTTCATCGGTGCGATCACCTTTACCGGCTCGGTCGTGGCTTATGGCAAGCTGGCGGGCAAGGTGACGTCTGCGGCAACCAAGCTGCCAGGCGGTCATGCGTTGAACGCGGCAGCGGCGGGTCTCTCGTTGATCTGTCTGATCTGGTACACTGCATCGGGCGGCTTCTTCCCGCTGTTCCTGATGACGCTGGCAGCGCTGTTCATCGGCTATCACCTGATCATGGGCATCGGCGGCGCCGACATGCCGGTGGTTGTGTCGATGCTGAACAGCTACTCGGGCTGGGCAGCTGCGGCAATCGGCTTCAGCCTCGGCAACGACCTGCTGATCGTGGTTGGCGCGCTGGTGGGCTCGTCGGGTGCGATCCTGTCCTACATCATGTGCAAGGCGATGAACCGTCACTTTGTCAGTGTGATCCTGGGCGGCTTTGGCGGCCCACAGGGTGAACAGATGGCGGTTGAGGGCGAGCAGATCGCCATCGAAGCCGACGGTGTGGCTGCGGCCTTGAACGACGCTGACAGCGTTGTCATCATCCCCGGCTACGGCATGGCGGTGGCGCAGGCACAGCAATCGGTCAGCGAACTGGTCCGCAAGCTGCGGGCACAGGGCAAGAATGTGCGCTTTGCGATCCACCCGGTTGCGGGTCGTCTGCCTGGCCACATGAACGTGCTGCTGGCCGAGGCAAAGGTGCCATACGACATCGTGCTGGAAATGGACGAGATCAACGACGACTTCCCCGAAACGGATGTGGCCATCGTCATCGGCTCGAACGACATCGTGAACCCAGCGGCGCAGGAAGACCCGAACAGCCCCATCGCCGGCATGCCGGTTCTGGAATGCTGGAAGGCCAAGCAGGTCTTCGTGTCCAAACGCGGCCAGGGCACCGGGTACTCGGGCATCGAAAACCCGCTGTTCTTCAAAGAAAACACCCGCATGTTCTATGGCGATGCAAAGGCAAGCCTCGACAAACTACTGCCTATGATCGAATAAGCCGGGTCAGGATAACTATCGGAAAGGCGCCCCAGTGGGCGCCTTTTCTGTTTTTGGTGTATCCTGAATTGAAAAGGAGGTGCCCGATGGAAAAAGTGAACGGCATAGGCGGCGTGTTCTTTCGCGCTCGTGATCCCGAGGCCTTGAGCGCGTGGTACGAAAAGCACCTGGGCGTAAATCACTATGTCCCAGAGCCATGGAAACAGCGCGAGGGTTACACAGTCTTCGCCCCCTTTGCGCAGGACACCGCGTACTTCGGAAGATCCGAGCAGCAGTGGATGATCAATTTTCGTGTCGATGATCTGGCCACCATGATTGCACAGCTTGAAGCCGCAGGGATCAAGGTTGAAACTAACGCAGAGTGGGACAGTGAGGTTGGCAAGTTCGCGCGCATCCATGACCCTGAGGGCAACCCGATCGAGCTGTGGCAGCCAAATCAATGAGATAGCGGGTTTGTATACCGTAGTATCCTTGTAAGTATATGAAATAAAAAGAGAATTGATGATTTTTATAGGTGTCGTATAGTGCCTCGGACGAAACGGAGCCCAAGATGACGCCGATAGATGACCATCCGCTGCGCTATGCGCTGGCCAATGAATTGCACGCCCGTCCGTTTCCGGTGGCGGCAATGCCCTGTACTGTGGTCTTTCTTGCGATCAAGAAATCTGTCGCCGCCGTCGCACGGGATCGCCGCGAAGATCTGGACCACCTGATCGATCTTCTCGACCGCCACGGTGCACAGCATCCGCAGCCGGACGCCACGCACTATGCCGGACAAATCGGCCGCCATTGGTTGAAGTGGGAACAACATACCGAGTTCGTGACCTATACGGCCATCGCCCAGAACGTCAGCGAGCGTGCGTTCAACCCGGCTGATTTTGAGGTTTTTCCCCCCGACTGGTTGATGGCCAGCCCCGGTCAGAGGGTCACGTCGGCCATGGTGCGTGTTGTCGAACGCGAAGGCGACGAGGTGATCAAATCCAAGCTGCTGGATTGGTTCGAACCAGAAAGCCTGGCTGTTGCTCGGGTGCTGGATGACGCAGCTGTTTGCGCAAGTGATTTTCGTATCGATCCGGCAGGGCACATGCGGTTTGCGCTGTTTGTCGCGAATGGCACCGGTCGGCGCAGGACGGGACGGATCGTCCAGCGGTTGTGTGAGATCGAGACCTACAAGGCAATGTCCATGCTGGGTTTTGCGCGGGTCAAACAACTGATGCCTCGCATCGGAAAGCTGGATGAAAAGCTGACTCGACTGATGGGGCAGATGACCGACAATTCTGCCCAGCCCGACGAATTGCTTCAGGATTTGCTGTCGACCTCGATCGAACTGGAAACTCTGGCCGCGCAGTGTTCGTTTCGGTTCGGAGCCACGGGTGCCTATGAGGCCATCGTAAATCAGCGGATTGAGGTCCTGCGCGAAGAGCGTTTTGAAGGCGGTCAGAATTTTGCGGACTTCATGATGCGCCGATACGACCCGGCGATCCGCACGGTGAAATCCACGGAACGTCGCCTGCAAGCCCTGTCTGATCGGGCCATCCGTGCAGGGGAATTGCTGCGAACCCGTGTCGATGTTGAGCGCAGCGCGCAGAACCAGGCCCTGTTGGAAAGCATGGATCGCCGCGCCGATCTGGCGCTGCGTCTGCAGCACACGGTCGAGGGGCTTTCCGTGGTCGCGATCAGCTATTACGCCGTATCGCTGGTCAGCTATCTGCTCTACCCCCTGACAGGTGTCGGGATCAGTAAAGGGATGTTAAGCGCAGCGGTGACGATTCCGGTTGTCCTGGCGGTATGGTTTGCCGTTCGCAGGATTCGAAAGCGGTTGGGGTAGATCCGTATTTGCCTTTGGACCCGCGCGCTGTACAACAAACGCGTTTGACACCTGGGTCGGGGAATTCTCTGTGATTGGAATCGTGTCGGCGTGGCGGGCAGTGGCCGCCATGTTCATATTGAATGGCGCATTGTTCGGCATCTGGGCATCGCGAATTCCAGCGGTTCGGGACAAACTGGACCTGACGCATGAGACGCTGGGATATGGCCTTTTGTTCATGGCGGCGGGCGCTGTGTGTTCTTTTCCGATCACGGGCCGGCTGACCGACAGGTTCGGAGCGGTGGTCCTGACGCGGTACATTGCCGTTTTTTACACGGTTTCCTTGATCCTTCTGGCCCTCGCGGGTGGCTTCTGGTCGCTTGCGGCTTTTTTATTTGTATTCGGGGCTTTCCATGGCTCGATGGATGTAGCGATGAACGCCTGGGCGGCGGAGGTTGAGCAGGCGTACACGAAACCCGTGATGTCATCCTTCCACGCGATGTGGAGCCTTGGGGCAGGGTTGGGCGCCCTCAGCGGATTTGCTGCGGTGCAAGTGGGGCTGACGGTGATCCAACATTTTCTACTGGCAGGCGGGATCGTCGTTGGGCTGGCATTGGCACTGGCTTGGGTGCGGTGGGAATCGCGCCGCGCGGCTGTGTCCGGAGGCAAGGTTTTTGCATTACCTTCAGGCGTATTGATCCTTGTGGGCTTCACCGCTTTGTGCGGAGCTTTGGGGGAAGGTGCTGTGGCGGATTGGAGTGCGATTTTCCTACGGGATGTGACCGACGCCGCCGAAAGCATTGCGGCCCTGGGTTATGCGGTATTCTCCGTGGCCATGGTTGCTTTCCGCTTGGCAGGCGGGTTTGTCATTGCGCGCTTTGGACCGGTCGTGACAGCGCGATTTGGCGGGGCTTGCGCCGCTTTGGGTGTGTTCTGTGTTGTGTCCGCTGCCGAGGCAGGGTTGGCATTGGTAGGTTTTGCGATGATGGGGATCGGGTACGCGGTGATCATGCCGTTGGCGTTCAGCCGGGCGGCAAGTGATCCCAGCGTACCGCCGGGGCAGGCGATCGCCAGCGTCGCCACGCTGGGGTACGGAGGCCTGTTGATTGGCCCACCGCTTATTGGGTTTCTCGCAGAGATGCTTACATTGCGCATAGCATTCACGGCGCTGTTGCCGCTGGCCGTATTCATTGTCCTGTTGGCGGGTTCGTTGCGACCCGCCGAAACAGATTGAAGTCATGGCGGAGCCATAGCAGAGCAGCAGGCCGGAAAACCAACAGTTAGGAGACCAACATGCCGATCAAAAACCGGTTCGCCGAGTTGCAGGGTGAAATCACCGAGTGGCGACGCGATATTCATGAAAACCCGGAAATCCTGTTTGAAACCCACCGCACCAGTGCCCTGGTCACCGACAGGTTGCGGGACTTTGGCTGTGATGAAGTGGTGACAGGTATCGGCCGAACCGGAGTTGTCGGCGTGATCAAGGGCAAGACGGACACAAGCGGCAAGGTGATCGGGCTACGGGCGGATATGGATGCGCTGCCGATCCACGAGGCGACCGGGCTGGACTATGCCTCAAAAACCGATGGCGCGATGCATGCCTGTGGGCATGACGGGCATACGGCCATGCTGTTGGGGGCCGCGAAATACCTGTCCGAGACGCGCAATTTTGACGGCACCGTGGTTGTGATCTTCCAGCCCGCTGAAGAAGGCGGCGGTGGCGGGCGCGAGATGTGCGAAGACGGCATGATGGACCGCTGGGGCATTCAAGAGGTCTACGGCATGCACAATTGGCCCGGCCGCCCGGTGGGCAGTTTCGCCATTCGGCCTGGGGCCTTTTTTGCGGCTACAGATCAGTTCGACATCACTTTCGAAGGCAAAGGCGGGCACGCCGCCAAGCCTCATGAAACGGTCGACACCACTGTGATGGCGGCTCAGGCTGTCTTGGCGCTGCAGACCATTGCATCGCGCAATGCTGACCCGATTGATCGTCTTGTGGTCTCGGTCACGTCGTTTGAGACATCGTCAAACGCGTTCAATGTGATCCCCCAATCGGTGAAGATCAAAGGGACCGTGCGCACGATGAGCAAGGAAATGCGCGACTTGGCTGAAAAGCGCGTTCAGGAAATCTGCGCAGGTATCGCCACCACTTTTGGTGGTCAGGCCGAGGTGACCTATTATCGAGGCTATCCGGTGATGGTGAACAGCGACGAGCAGACCGATTTTGCCGCGGATGTCGCGCGCTCGGTGTCTGGAAACTGTGACGAAGCGCCCTTGATCATGGGCGGTGAGGATTTTGCCTTTATGCTGGAAGAACGGCCCGGAGCGTACATCCTGGTTGGCAACGGCGACACAGCTGCTGTGCATCATCCTGAATACAATTTTAACGACGAAGCTATTCCGGCTGGATGCAGTTGGTGGGCCGGGATCGTGGAACAACGGATGCCCGCGGCCTGATAAAGAGGTGGTGAGCGCGAGGGACCAGCCCCTCGCGCTCACCGGGTTATTTTTGGCTTGAAGGTGGACCCTTACTGCGTCAGGCGAGGTTGAGTGTCTCGCACAAGGTGTTGATCACATCGTCCAACGCGGATTTCTGGAGATTTACGCAGGATTTCGCACCAGCCTGCGCTTTGTCCAGCGCGGTGTCGTCTGACAACAAATTTGCAACGGCATCCGCGAGTTGCGGGGCGGAGTTGACCTCGGCCGCGCCACCGCTTTCGATTAGTGGCGCGAAGGTTTCAGAAAAATTGAAGTACCCCGGACCAGTGATCACAGCGGCACCGGCCTGTGCGGGCTCAAACGGGTTGTGACCGCCGATTTCCTTGAGCGAGCCGCCCAGGAACACAATAGGGCACAATGCGTACCATGTGCCGGTTTCGCCCAGTGTGTCAGCGACGTAAACTTGAGTCTGAGGCGCGATCTTGTTGCCCTTGGTTCGGAAAGCAGCGGACTGTCCGGCGGACTCCAGCAGACTTGCAACCTCTGACCGTCGTTCGGGATGCCGGGGGATCAGCAGGAGCAGCAGATCGGGCCAGCGCTGCAACAGCTTGGCATGCGCGTCCAGAACCGTTTCCTCCTCACCTGCATGGGTCGAACTGGCGATCCAGACCGGGCGGTCGGCGATCTGAGCGCGGATATCGCCCAGCGTTGTCTGATCGACCGGCAGCGGGTCCGACATCGCCTTGAGGTTGGTGCCGGGCTGTACCCGATCGGAGCGTGCGCCCATGTCGACTAGATTTGCTGCCGTCTTGTCATTCTGGGTTAGGAACAGTGTAAAATGGTCCAGAATAAATCGCGCGGTTTGGGGTCGCTTCTTCCACCCATCGACCGAGCGATCCGAAAGGCGCGCGTTGAGCAGCGCCAGCGGAACCTCGCGCCGGGATGCTTCGACAATTAGGCGCGGCCAGATTTCACTTTCGACGAAGACACCGGCGTCTGGGTGCCAGTGATCCAAAAACCGCTTCACCGGTCCGGCTGTGTCCAGTGGTGGGTATTGGTGGCGTGCGCGCGGTGGCATTCGTTTTTCGATCAGCGCGGCCGAAGTTGGGGTTCCGGAGGTAATCAGAAACTCAGCCTTGGGCAGGCGTTCGCCCAGACGCTTGATGAGACTGATGACCGACAGAGTTTCGCCAACGCTGGCGGCGTGGAACCAGATCAGCTGCCCATCCGGGCGGGTTTGCGTGGCGTGGCCAAGGCGTTCCTGCTGGCGCGTTTCCGGAACGCCCGCCGCCCGCAGCTTGTTGCGAACCGTGCGCCATGCCAGCGGGGCGGCAACGGAAGTCAGGCCGCAATACAGCTTGTACAGCAGCGTTGGCTGGTCGGGGTTGTTTGGCACTTTAGCCGCCCGTGTGGCTCATGTGGCGGCTCATCTGGCCGTCGACCGCCTGACGGGAATAGTCGAAATCATGCCCTTTGGGCTTGAGGGTGATCGCGGACCTGATTGCCTCTTCCAATGATTTATCACTGTCGGGATGATCGCGCAGCGGCGCGCGCAGGTCGGCCATATCCTCTTGCCCAAGGCACATGTACAGCTCACCGGTGCAGGTCAGGCGCACGCGGTTGCAGCTTTCGCAGAAGTTATGCGACAGCGGTGTGATAAAGCCGATTTTCTGGCCCGTATCCTCAAGCCGTACATAACGCGCAGGTCCACCGGTACGTTCGGCCAGATCCGTCACGGAATAGTGGTTTTCATATTCCTTGCGCACATCTTCGAGAGACCAGTATTGGTCCAGGCGGTCTTCGTTTCCTATATCACCCATGGGCATGACCTCAATCCAGGTCAGATCCATGTCACGCTCGGCACACCATTCGGTGATCTTTGGCAATTCGGGTTCATTGAACCCTTTCAAGGCGACCGCATTGATCTTTACCCGCAGACCCGCTTTCTGCGCGGCGTCGATCCCGTTCAGCACCTGCTTGAGGCGTCCCCAACGGGTGACCTTGGCAAATTTGTCTTCGTCCAGCGTATCCAGCGATACGTTCACGCGACGAACACCGGCAGCGTAGAGATCATCGGCAAATCTGTGCAGTTGCGAGCCATTGGTGGTCAGCGTCAGCTCTTTCAGGGCGCCGCTGTCTAGATGACGGGTCATCGAATTGAAAAACGTCATGATATTGCGGCGCACCAGTGGCTCGCCGCCAGTAATGCGCAGCTTTTCCACGCCCATGTTCACAAAGGTCGAGCACATGCGGTCAAGTTCTTCCAGTGTCAGCAGGTCTTTCTTTGGCAGAAAGGTCATGTCCTCGGACATGCAATAGACACAGCGGAAATCGCAGCGATCCGTAACGGAAACGCGGAGATAGGTGATGGCACGTGCGAACGGGTCGATAAGCGGAGCTGTCATGCGACATAGGTAAAGCTGCAACCGCCCTCCGACAAGGGCGAACTGCGCTTTGCGCTGGAACAGATGCACGCAGGGGGTTAGGTTTGCGTCATGAGATATGCGCTTTTGGCTTTTTGTGTTCTGGTAGCGGGATGTGACACCGTGCGGTCGACCACCGATCGTGTCTTTGGTGGTGACAAGCCCCCTGAAGAGGCAGAACCCGCCGTTGTAGAAGAGGTGGTCGAGCCGCAGCCTGTCGCGGTAGCCGCCACTGGTTGGGTTGGTCCAAAAACCACGATTGCCGGTCTGGGAGACCCCACAACACCCGGCCGTTGGCTGGAAACGTCTTTAGTGGAGACTGAATTCACCGGGCGCGTGGTTGTACCGCGGACGGGCGCGCAGGCCTATATCACGCTGATTCCGGCATCCGGGCCAACCGGGGGCGGCAGCCGCCTTTCGCTGGATGCGATGCGGGCCCTGCTGCTGCCATTTGATGAACTGGTTGAGCTGGAAGTTTATTCCAACTGACCTTTCAAATACTTGCCGGCCTCTTTTCGCGCAAATGGCTTCATCGCGTCGCCGCGTGTTTTCAAAAAGGCGATGACCCGGTCCGGGTCGTGCTTGGACAATTCGCGCAGCCACCAAGCGACGGCTTTTTGGATGAACCAGTCGCGGTCGGGCACATAGCCTGCAGCCCAGCCCAGAATGCGGTCTCGGCGTTGCAGGTCTTCCGGTTTGGGGTGGTTCTGTTTGGTCCAGGGCAGGGTCGCCACCAGCGCCGCGCGCCTGGTCCACATGTGGTCCGATTTTGTCCAGCTTTCCACCTGATCCAGCCGCGAAGGGTCGGCTGACAGGCGCTTTTGCATCGCCATGCAGGCGTGATCCGCCACGGCCCAGGCATCAAAATCCGGCAACCAGCTTTGCAGCAGGTCCCAAACGGTATCATCCGGTCGGATGCGCGCCTGTGTCAGCAGTTTTGCGGCGGCAAGACGTCCTTCGTGAATATTGGTTTGCCACAGCGCATCTGCGAGTTCGACGCGCGCTGCCAAATCCAACTCCTGTCGCCAGGTTTTGGTCAGATCATTCAGGATCGGGTTTGCCACGCCCAGATGGGGGCGGTCGGCCTTGTGGTAGGCCGCCATTTGTTCGGCGCGCTCGGGATCGGAATGGGCTTTGATCTGGTCCAGATAGGCTTCAATCATCAATAAACTCAGGGTCGGGTGCGCGTGGGTTTGCCATCAATGGTCTGATGGTTCTTTTCAACCCAGTAGGATTGGATCTGCTCGTCGGACTTGCCATCGACCCATTTCTGCATCGTGTCGCGTTCGGACTGATATTCCATGAACGGCACGGCATAGCCGCACGAAGTCTGGACCACATCGATATCCAGATCATAGATCTGACGCGCACTACGGTGATCGGGGAACAGGCCAGCCAATTCATCCCAGCCCTCATCCGCCACATGCAGCGTGCGCGCGGTGCCATACGTTCTCAGGATCATGGGGCGGGTCGTGAACGAACACCACATCAGCGTCATGCGGTTCGCTTCAAGCAGATGACCGGCGGTTTCGTTGCCGCTGCCGGTCAGGTTCATCCAGGCAATCCGGTTCGGGCCAAGAACGCGCAGCGAATCCATGCCCTTGGGCGAGATGTTGACCCGTCCGTTGGGTGCCGCAGTGCCGACGAAGAACATGTGCTGTTCTTCGATGAATTTACGCTGCCCGTCGTCCAGTTCCGGAAATTGCTTGGCCATGTCTCACTCCACTGTAACCGATTTTGCCAGGTTGCGCGGCTGGTCTACATCCGTGCCTTTGGCCACCGCCGTGTGATAGGCCAGCAGTTGCGCCGGGACCGAGTAGAGGATCGGCGCCAGGCTGGGGTGGACATGCGGCATCCGGATGATGCTCCAGACGCCATCTTCAGCCTCGGCAATCCCGTCATCGTCCGAGACCAGAATGACCTTGCCCTTGCGCGCCATCACCTCTTGCATGTTCGACACCGTTTTGTCGAACACGGCGTCGCGCGGGGCCATGACCACCACAGGCATATTCTTGTCGATCAGGGCGATCGGTCCGTGCTTCAGCTCACCCGAAGCATAACCTTCGGCGTGGATATAGCTGATTTCCTTGAGCTTCAGCGCCCCCTCCATCGCCAGCGGATACATCAGGCCGCGACCCAGGAACAGAACGTCGCGGGCTTCGGACAGGCGTTGTGCGGACGTCTTGATGGCAGGATTCTGATCCAGCGCTGCATTCATCACCGTTGGCAGGCCGCGTAGCGCAGCATAGTGGTCGGCCAGCTCGTCGTCGGTCAGCGTACCACGATCCGCAGCCGCCTTGAGCGCCATCATCAGCAGAACGCTCAGTTGACACGTGAACGCCTTGGTCGAAGCCACGCCGATCTCAACGCCTGCATGGATGGGCAGGGCGATATCGCTTTCGCGGGCGATCGAACTTTCGGGGACGTTGACGACCGAGACGATTTTGTCCGCCTTGCCTTCGCAATAGCGCAGTGCCGCCAGAGTGTCGGCAGTTTCACCCGACTGACTGACGAACAGCGCCATCGTGCGCCCCGTGATCGGAGGTTCGCGATAGCGGAACTCGCTGGCGATATCGACCTCGACGGGCATTTGGGCCAATTGCTCGAACCAGTACTTCGCCGTCAGGCAGGCGTAAAATGCGGTACCGCAGGCCACCATGGTCAAACGATCCAGTTTGGTGAAATCCAGATCGGCGCCAGGCAGAACTACCTGATCACCACCACTTGGCAGGTATGACCGGATCGCGTCGGCAATCACGATGGGTTGTTCGGCAATTTCCTTGGCCATGAAGTGTTTATGGCCGTTCTTTTCGGTCTGTGTGTGGTCCAGTTTGATCTGGCGAGTCTCGCGATTAGCCAATTCACCGGCTTCGTTGCGGATTTCCAGAGAGGTTCGGGTCAGAACAGCCCGGTCGCCTTCCTCAAGATAGGTGATGCGATCCGTAAGCGGGGCCAGCGCAATGGCGTCTGAGCCCACGTACATCTCACCATCTCCGTGACCGATAGCCAAAGGTGATCCCTTGCGCGCGGCGACGATCAGATCGTCCTGACCGTCGAACAGAAAGGCCAGCGCAAACGCACCAACGAGCTGATCGATGGTCTTGAAGGCGGCCTCAACCGGCGACAGGCCTGTCTTCAGGTAATACTCCGTCATCAGGGCGACGGTTTCGGTGTCCGTCTCGGTCGCGAAACCGATGCCATGTTCGGCCAGTTCTGCCCGCAACTCACGATAGTTTTCGACGATACCATTATGAACAACCGCCACAGGGCCGGCCTGATGCGGGTGCGCGTTGGTCACCGACGGTACGCCATGGGTAGCCCAACGGGTATGACCAATACCGGATTTACCGGGCAGCGGGTCGTGCACCAGCAGATCGCTTAGGTTGACCAGCTTGCCGACCGCCCGACGACGTCCAAGCGTACCACCATTGACCGTGGCAATTCCGGCGCTGTCATAGCCACGATATTCAAGACGTTTTAGCGCCTCGACCAAAGTTGGCGCGGCCTCATGCTCACCCAGTACACCTACAATTCCACACATAACTCAGGCTCCCTTGTTGCGGCGAGCCTTCTTCGCCTTCAACATCTCAATCAATTTGCGCGCATAGCCGGGCTTGTTGTCCTGCTTGGCACGTGCCACGGCCAGCGCGTCGGGTTCTACATCCCGCGTGACGACTGTACCTGTTGCGGTCATCGCGCCGTCACCGACAGAAACGGGGGCAACTAGCATAGTGTTGGAGCCGATAAAGACGTTCTCTCCGATGGTCGTCTGGTGCTTCATCACGCCGTCATAGTTACAGGTGATCGTCCCCGCGCCGATATTGGTCGACGCTCCAACAGAGGCGTCGCCGACATAGCTGAGGTGGTTGACCTTAGCGCCTTCAGCGATCTGGGCATTCTTTGTCTCAACGAAATTGCCGATACGGGTGTTTTCGGCCAGTTCTGTACCTGGGCGCAGGCGCGCGTAGGGGCCGACGATGGCGCCGCGGCTAACATGGCAGCCTTCCAGATGTGAGAATGCACGGATCGTCGCGCCGCTTTCGACGGTAACGCCGGGGCCGAAGACGACGTTGGGTTCGATCACCGTGTCTCGACCTACGATCGTGTCAGCGGACAGATAAACCGTTTCGGGGGCCATCAGCGTCACGCCCAAAGCCAACAACTCATTGCGCGCACGGGTCTGAAACTCGGCATCGGCCGCAGCCAGATCAGCACGAGAGTCCACGCCCAGCGTTTCAGCCTCATCGCATTTGATGGCAGTTGCCGACAGACCGCGCGCATTTGCCAGTGCCACGATTTCGGTCAGGTAGTATTCACCCGAGGCGTTATCGTTGCCGACCGCGTCAATCAATTCGAACAGTACTTTTGCGTTGCAGGCCAGTAATCCACTGTTGGTAAAGCGTATGGTGCGCTGTTCTTCGGTTGCGTCTTTGTACTCGACGATTTCGACCAGTTTTTCGCCATCCATGATTAATCGGCCATAGCGGGGCTGAACTTCGGCAATATCAAAGCCCAGCATGACCAGATCAAAGGATGCGCGCGCCTCAATCATACGCTCCAGTGTTCTGGGGTCGATAAAGGGCGTGTCGCCGTAAAGGATGATCACATCGCCATCGAAATCGGCCAGTGCATCCCGCGCCTGCGCAACTGCATGCGCTGTTCCAAGCTGTTCTTTCTGAACGACAATCTGCGCGGCTTCATCCTCGGAAGTGGCGGTCCTAGCAACCTCCTCAGAGCCGTGACCAGTGACAATAACGGTTCGTTCGGGTGACAGCACCGCACCGGCGCGCATCGCGTGCACCAACATCGGCGTTTGGGCAATCGGGTGCAAAACTTTCGGGGTATCCGAATTCATCCTGGTGCCTTTTCCGGCGGCAAGGATAACAAGGGCGATGGTCATAAAAACGATTTCTCTTTGTGTTTTGTTGCGGCCCGTTTTATCCGCTGAGTTCAAAGTCGCAAGCGGTTCGGGCATCAAACAAGATTGCCGTTTGCAACACTTATGGCGAAGTCTCGCCGAATTAGGGGGCAAAATGCGTACGGTTATCTTCGATCTGGACGGGACCTTGGCCGATACATCGGGCGATTTGCTGGCCGCCGCCAACCACTGTTTTCGGCATATGGGGCATGGGGATGTGTTGGTTCACGGCGAAGATGCGGGCGTTGCGCTGCGCGGTGGCCGAATGATGCTGACCCATGGGTTGAAACGGGTGGGCGCTTATGACGATGCAACGGTTCAAGACTACTACCCGATGCTGCTTGAAGCGTATTCCGACGATATCGACACGCATACCCATTTCTACCCTGGCGCGCTGGACGCAGTGGAAAAGTTGAAGTCCGCAGGTTACGGGGTTGGCATCTGTACCAATAAGCCTGAAGCCTTGGCCCATCAGTTGCTCACGCAGATGGGAGTGCGTGACCTGTTTGCCTCTTTAGTTGGTGCAGACACGCTGTCGGTGCGCAAGCCTGATCCGGAGCCGTTGCGCGAAGCTGCACGCCGGGCGGGTGGTCATCCTGATTTATGTGTTCTGATAGGCGATTCCGACACTGACCGAAACACGGCCCGTGCCGCGGGTGTGCCGTCGGTATTGGTTACCTTCGGCCCGTCCGGCGATGATATGGCCGCGCTGGAACCCGAAGCTCTGCTGCACCATTTCCATGATTTGCCAGAATTGGTTGCAGAGTTGATTGGCTTGGCCGCGTAATCCCTTGACCCGAACGTTTTG
This sequence comes from Ruegeria sp. CDSA246, assembly GCF_059611225.1. Taxonomy (NCBI): domain Bacteria; kingdom Pseudomonadati; phylum Pseudomonadota; class Alphaproteobacteria; order Rhodobacterales; family Roseobacteraceae; genus Ruegeria; species Ruegeria sp. CDSA246. The sequence goes on from NZ_JBXWPD010000008.1 coordinate 200,371, forward strand.
CAGGACCAGAACACTCTTATGACCGAGATATTCACTGGCAGTTTCACCCAGCAGGAACCCATCCCAGAAGAGGCGGTTGAGGCCGCTCTGGCCGTACTGCGCCACGGGCGTCTGCATCGTTATAACGTCGTACCTGGCGAATTGGGCGAAACCGCCTTGCTGGAACAGGAATTTGCCGGCCAGACAGGTGCCAAATACTGTCTGGCCGTGTCCTCGGGCGGCTATGCGATGGCAACGGCGCTGCGGGCCGTGGGGGTCAAACCGGGGGACCCGGTGCTGACGAACACGTTCACTCTGGCACCTGTGCCCGGATCTATTGCTTCGGTCAGTGCGCGCCCGGTTTTTGTGGGCGTGACCGAAGACCTTACGATTGATCTGGACGATCTCGAAACCAAACTGGATCAGGCCCGCGTTTTGATGCTGAGCCATATGCGTGGCCATCTGTGTGACATGGATCGGCTGATGCAGATGTGCGATGCCGCAGGTGTCACGGTGATCGAGGATTGCGCCCACACAATGGGCGCTGCATGGCGTGGGCAGGTTTCGGGCCGGCAAGGCGCGATTGGCTGCTATTCCTGCCAGACTTACAAACACGTCAACTCGGGCGAGGGCGGATTGCTGGTCACCGATGACGAGGAGCTGGCGGCGAAGGCGACGATGTTATCAGGGTCATATATGCTCTACGAACGGCACTTGGCGGCACCAGACCCCGAGGTGTTCGAGCGGATCAAATATCACACCCCGAATGTCTCGGGTCGGATGGACAATCTGCGGGCCGCAATCCTTCGCCCGCAATTGCGCGATCTGGATCGGCAGATCGAACGCTGGAACGAGCGCTATTTTGAAATCGAAAAAGGCCTGCGCGATACGCCGGGTCTGAGCGTTGTTGACCGGCCAGAGGCCGAGACGTTTGTCGGTTCCTCGATCCAGTTCCTGCTGCTCGATTGGTCGGCAGAGCGGGTAAACGAGGTTATCCAGCGATGCGCGGCACGCGGGGTCGAACTTAAGTGGTTCGGCGGGGCTGAGCCGAGCGGTTTTACGTCGCGCTATGACAGCTGGCGATATGCCGACAGCGCGCCTATGCCCAAAAGTGATCGAATCCTCGCCGGGATCGTCGACATGCGTGTTCCGCTGACCTTTTCGCTTGAGGATTGTGTGCTGATCGCACGGATTATTCGGTCCGAAGTCAGCGCTGTCTTTCAGTCGTAATCCAATCGAGTGCGCGCGACGCGCACGCTTTATTTGTATGAAACCGCCGCCCCGATCAGGGCGGCGGTTTGTTTTTGGGACGCCGTCGTTGACCCAATTCAGATTCGCTGCTATTTATTGAACAACTGTTCATTAATGCGAAAGAGGAGATCGCTTATGTTCACGGCGGCCATGCAATTTGATCTGGGCGAGGACGTGAATGCCCTGCGCGAAATGGTGCACCGTTGGGCGCAGGAGCGGGTCAAGCCGATGGCGGCTGACATCGATGCCGCGAACGCATTTCCAAACGAGCTTTGGAAAGAGATGGGCGATCTGGGTTTGCTCGGCATCACTGTGTCCGAGGAATACGGTGGGGCAGGGATGTCCTATCTGGCCCACACCGTTGCGGTGGAAGAGGTTGCGCGTGCGTCAGCCTCGGTCTCTCTGTCTTACGGCGCGCATTCGAACCTGTGCGTCAATCAGATCAAGCTGAACGGTAGTGACGAGCAAAAGGCGAAATACCTGCCGCGCCTGATCTCGGGCGAACATGTTGGTGCGTTGGCCATGTCCGAGGCTTCCGCCGGATCCGACGTTGTGTCGATGAAGTTGCGTGCTGAAAAACGCAATGATCACTACCGGTTGAACGGCAACAAATACTGGATCACCAACGGGCCGGACGCGGATACGCTGGTCGTATATGCCAAGACCAACCCGGAGGCCGGATCGAAGGGCATCACCGCGTTTCTGATTGAAAAAGAGATGAAGGGCTTCTCGACCTCGCCTCATTTCGACAAGCTGGGGATGCGCGGGTCGAACACGGCCGAGCTGATCTTTGAAGATGTCGAGGTGCCGTTCGAAAACGTTTTGGGCGAAGAGGGCAAAGGCGTTGCGGTTTTGATGTCCGGGCTGGACTACGAACGTGTGGTTCTGGCCGGGATCGGGACCGGCATCATGGCGGCCTGTCTGGATGAGATCATGCCCTACTTGGCCGAGCGTAAGCAGTTCGGCAAACCGATCGGCAGCTTTCAACTGATGCAGGGCAAGATCGCCGATATGTACACCGCGATGAACTCGGCGCGGGCCTATGTCTATGAGGTTGCCAAGGCTTGTGACCGGGGGGATGTAACCCGTCAGGATGCGGCGGCGTGCTGTCTTTATGCTTCAGAACAGGGCATGTCGCAGGCGCACCAGGCCGTTCAGGCGATGGGCGGGGCGGGCTTTCTGTCCGACTCGGCGGTCAGCCGAATCTTCCGCGACGCAAAGCTGATGGAGATTGGCGCGGGCACCAGCGAAATCCGCCGGATGTTGATCGGGCGTGAACTGATGAACGAGATGCGCTGAGAGAAGAAAACGCTTCGCAGACGAGGGAACTGCGAAGCGCTTTCCTTGTAAGGATCAGAACTTATGAACGTAGGATACACCGACAAGGAAGGGATCGATATCGGCTTTGCCGATCTTGGTTCCGTTCAGTTTGACGTCAGTATCGATATCAAACCAACGTACGTTCAGACGGACAGCACCATTGTCCGAGACCATGTAGTCCAGACCGGCCTGCAGCGAGACACCGAAAGAGTCATCAACCTTCAGATCGCCCAGTGCGGATTTCTCGTCGAAGAAGATGGTGTAGTTCAGACCGGCGCCGACATAGGGCTTCCATGCGCTGTTGGTCGGGAAGTGATAGTTCAGCGACAAGGTGGGCGGCAGGTGCTTGACGGTTCCGGCCTCGGCGCTTCCGCCCAAGGTCACAGTGTGCTTGAACGGTGTCGCGGCCAGCAGTTCGATGCCCAGATTGTCACGGATGAAATACTCGGCGGTGAAGATCGGGCGGGTGTCCGAGTCGATCTCGGCCTTTTGTCCGGCCAACGTGCCATTGTCGGATTTGGGGTTGAGGTAACCGACACCGACACCGACGGTCCAATCCCCCTGCGATTGGGCAAAGGCGGGGGCGGCAAGCGCCACCAGCGCGGTGGAAAGTGTCAAAGCGGCGAGTTTGTTGGTCATGGTCTTGCCTTTGGTTCAGTTGATGAGATCGAATTGACAGCCGCGCGGTCCGCGCACTCTGATCTGCATCAAGTTTGTGTGATGGGGTCATCGGAGGCTTCTCCGGTAAGGCCCTTGAAAATAAGGGAATTGCAGCGTGCCAGAAGCTAATCGCATACCGGGTTTGCGTTCAGCGGGGGGCTGGGACGTGCCATCTCGTTTGAACATGGCGCGCCAGTGTCTTGATCACGCACCGGATCAGGTTGCAGTGATCGACTTGACCGGAATCGAAGAGCGGCGCGTCACCTACGGGCAGCTTGCTGAAATGACAGACGGCATCGCGCGCGCACTGTCGAAGAAAGTGCAGCCGGGGGATCGCGTGGGCGTGCTGCTCAGCCAGTCACCGTGGTGTGCGGCGGCGCATCTGGCGATCTGGAAGATCGGCGCCATCTCGGTTCCCTTGTTCAAACTGTTCAAGCAGGATGCTTTGCGATCCCGAGTGGGTGATGCCGGGGCGCAGGTTGTGCTGACCGACCCGGACGGCGCGACGCTGGTAAGCAACTTGGCAGAACCGCTCATGGCGGACCAGATTGGTGAAGACGGGGGCGTTGTGCCTTTTGCCGACACCGGGCCAGAGGATCCGGCGGTGTTGATCTACACGTCCGGGACCACGGGCAGCCCGAAAGGCGCGTTGCATGGCCACCGGGTGCTGACCGGCCACCTGCCGGGGGTTTCGATTAGCCATAACAACCTGCAAGAGGGCGACTGCCTCTGGACACCGGCCGATTGGGCCTGGATCGGTGGGTTGTTCGATGTGCTGATGCCTGGTCTTGCGCTGGGCGTTCCGGTTGTGGCGGCCCGGCTGGACAAGTTCACCCCCGAAGCCTGCACCAATGTGATCGCGCGCGGCAGTGTGCGGAACGTGTTCTTTCCCCCAACGGCCCTTCGGATGCTCAAGGCCTCAGATCAGGCGATTTCCGGGCTACGCTCTGTAGCGTCGGGAGGGGAGCCGCTGGGGGCCGAGATGTTAGCCTGGGGGCAACAGGCGTTTGGTCTGACGATCAACGAATTCTACGGGCAGACCGAATGCAACATGGTTGTCTCTTCCTGCTCAGATGACTTCCCGGTGCGGCCCGGCTGCATAGGCAAACCGGTCCCGGGCCACGAAATTGCGGTGATCGACGAGGACGGTAACCGGACCGCTGATGAGGGTGACGTGGCCATCCGGCGAGGCTCGGCCTCAATGCTTTTGGAATATTGGAACCGACCCGAGGCAACGGCTGAGAAGTTTCGTGGCGACTGGCTGATCACCGGCGACCGTGGCGTTTGGGAGGGTGAGTACCTGCGTTTCGTAGGGCGCGACGATGATGTCATCACCTCGTCCGGTTATCGTATCGGCCCGGCAGAGATCGAGGATTGCCTGCTGACCCACCCGGCGGTGGCGACGGTCGGTGTGGTCGGAAAACCTGACAAGCTGCGGACCGAGATCGTCAAGGCATATGTGGTGTTGAAACCGAATGCTGAGGCTGAGGAACGAGAGTTGCAAGACTGGGTTAAATCTCGCCTTGCGCATTATTCTTACCCTCGTGAAGTGGCTTTTGTGCAAGAGTTGCCTTTGACCGTGACCGGAAAAGTAATCCGAAAGGAATTGAAACGTCGCGCGTCTGAGGAGGAATGTCATGCCGGATAAATCCAGCGTCAGAACGGGAATTGAATTTAGCGCCACCGCAATTGCGGTCATTGGCGCTGTATGGGCAGGCAAGGCGTATTTCGAAAACTGGATGCAGGACACGATCGATAACGCGGTCGAAAACAAGGTTGTCATACTTGAGCAACTGCAACTGGCTGACCTTCTGGTTTATTATGGCTATCCGGACGAGGCCATCTCAGAACTCAAGCTGATCAGCGATAGAATTTCCGGTCTTGAAGGCGGCAACAAACGCAAAATTGCATTTTATGACAACTATTTGGACGCGGTTGCGCAGTCAGATAACACCTTGAAATACGAACCGGAAATCCGGTTGCTTAAAGATGTATTCAGTACCGAAATGCAGACCGACGGTTGGCATGATGAATACCTCGCATACGTCTCGATGTTCCTGCCGGAGGCCCGCGGAGACGATGCATTCTTTGATGCCCAGGTCATCGGGCGGCTTAACCTCGCGGTGCATCAGTACGAAGTCGAGAGCGACTTTGAGGGGCTGGAAAGTGCGTTCCATACTCTTGCGCTTGCCTATTTGTGTCGCGGTGACCAGGCAAGTGCGCAAGCCTCTATTGAACGTGCTGCTGAGATGCTGCCGTTCGACTATTACCTGATTTACCCGCTGATGGGCGTTGACACGATTTCTGAGGATCCAGAGATCGAAAAGCTGAACGCTGTCTGCCCTCAAAACGTATCCCGAGGCTATGGCGAGCTTTTGCAGGAACTTGGCTCGGGTGAGAATCCATTTCGCGACTTGATAAGAGAGTACTCTGAATGAAGCTGCAATCTGCTGCTCTGCCTTCGTCTCAAGGTTTTCAACAAAACCGCGCGGCTCATCTCGACGCGTTGGCGCAAATCGCCGACGCCGCCGACGTCGCACGCATGGGCGGAGGCGAGAAATCCCGCGCACGGCATGAATCGCGGGGCAAGATGCTGCCGCGGCGTAGGGTGGCGAACTTGCTGGACCCGGGGTCGCCGTTCCTTGAGATCGGCGCGACGGCGGCGCACGGGATGTATGGCGACGCTGCGCCCTGTGCCGGGGTCATTGCAGGGATTGGCCGGGTGCAGGGGCAAGAGGTCATGGTGGTGTGCAACGATGCCACCGTGAAGGGCGGCACCTATTATCCGATGTCAGTCAAAAAGCACCTGCGCGCGCAAGAGATTGCTGAAGAAAACCAACTGCCGTGCATTTATCTGGTCGACAGTGGCGGCGCGAACCTGCCCAATCAGGATGAGGTGTTCCCCGATCGCGATCACTTTGGCCGCATCTTCTATAATCAGGCGCGGATGAGCGCGAAGGGCATCCCGCAAATCGCTGTGGTGATGGGGTCGTGTACGGCAGGTGGAGCTTATGTGCCCGCGATGTCGGATGTAACGATAATTGTCCGGGAACAGGGCACCATCTTTTTGGCCGGACCACCTTTGGTTAAGGCCGCGACGGGTGAGGTGGTCAGCGCCGAAGATCTGGGGGGCGGAGATGTCCATACGCGCCTGTCCGGGGTGGCTGATTATCTGGCCGAGGATGACGCCCACGCGCTGGCTTTGGCGCGGCGGGCTGTCGGATCGCTGAACCGGCGCAAGCCACAGACGGTGGATTGGGCCAACCCCGAGGATCCGGCCTATGACCCCGAAGAAATTCTGGGCGTCGTCCCCGCCGATCTGCGCACGCCCTATGACATTCGCGAGGTGATCGCGCGGTTGGTCGATGGCTCGCGCTTTGACGAATTCAAGCCGCGCTTTGGTGAAACGCTGGTGACCGGTTTCGCTCATGTCAAAGGCTGCCCGGTCGGGATCATCGCCAATAACGGCGTGCTGTTTTCCGAGGCCGCACAGAAGGGCGCGCATTTTGTCGAGCTGTGTTCGCAGCGCAAAATCCCGTTGGTATTCCTACAGAACATCACCGGATTCATGGTGGGTCGCAAATACGAAAACGAAGGTATTGCGCGGCACGGGGCCAAGATGGTGACTGCGGTCGCGACGACCAATGTGCCCAAAATTACGATGCTCGTGGGTGGCTCGTTCGGAGCAGGGAATTACGGCATGTCAGGCCGCGCCTACCAACCGCGGTTCCTGTGGACATGGCCAAACTCGCGCATTTCCGTGATGGGTGGAGAGCAGGCGGCAGGTGTTCTGGCCACTGTAAAACGCGACGGGATTGAACGTCAGGGCGGAACTTGGTCGGCGGAAGAAGAGGCCGAATTCAAGCGCCCCACGCTGGAGATGTTCGAAGAACAATCCCACCCGCTCTATGCCTCGGCTCGACTGTGGGACGACGGAATTATCGACCCGCGCAAAAGCCGGGACGTGCTGGCCTTGTCGTTGAACGCGGCACTGAATGCGCCGATTGAGGAGACACGCTTTGGCGTGTTCAGGATGTAAGATGAGCACCGACCTGGAAATAATAAAAGCGCGTTACCCCGATGCACAGACGTTCAAATTCGGCGACAGTGCAATCCTGAGTGCCGAGCTTTTAGCGCTGGTTCGGGCAGGGCAAAAAACGGCAACCTGCGGCGCTCTGCGCGATTATCCCGAAGGCAGCCTTGATACCCCGGTTGTTGGGCGGCGCGACATTGCTCTTGAATGGGATGATCGCCCAGCGTTGGTGATTGAGACGATCGAGGTTTCGATCTGCCGCTATTGCGACATGACCGAAGACTTCGCCTTGGCCGAAGGTGAAAACGAAACGTTAGACGGGTGGCGCGAGGATCACCGGCGTTACTTTGAGCGTAACGGCGGGTTTGATCCCGAGATGGAATTGCTTTGCGAACGGTTCCGCCTGATCGAAGACCTGGTGGATAAGGGCTAAACTATGTTCAATAAAATCCTGATTGCCAACCGGGGCGAGATTGCTTGCCGGGTGATGGAAACCGCTCAGAAAATGGGCGTAACTTGCGTGTCTGTGTATTCTGATGCCGATGCGTCGGCCAGGCATGTGCAGATGGCGGACGAGGCTGTTCATATTGGTGGTGCGGCGCCGGCTGAGAGCTATCTCAAGGGCGACGTGATCATTCAAGCCGCGCTCGATACCGGGGCGCAGGCGATCCATCCGGGTTATGGATTTCTCTCGGAAAACCCCGATTTCGTGGATGCGGTCGCGGCGGCTGGCCTGACCTTCATTGGCCCTTCGGCGGATGCGATCCGCAAGATGGGTCTCAAAGACGCGGCCAAGGTATTGATGGAGCAGGCGGGCGTGCCGGTTGTTCCGGGGTATCACGGCGACAATCAGGACCCCGAGCATCTGGCGGGTGCGGCCGACACGATTGGCTATCCGGTCCTGATCAAGGCCGTCGCGGGTGGCGGTGGCAAAGGTATGCGGCTGGTCGAGCGGCCCGCAGATTTTACCGAGGCATTGGACAGCGCCCGGGGTGAGGCCCGCACCGCCTTTGGCAATGATGCTGTTCTGGTCGAGAAATTCGTCTCCAAGCCCCGCCATATCGAGGTTCAGGTGTTTGGCGACGGTACCCATGCGGTGCATCTGTTTGAACGCGACTGCTCGCTGCAACGGCGGCACCAGAAAGTGATTGAAGAAGCGCCGGCCCCGGGCATGACCGTTGAGATGCGCGACGCGATGGGCCAGGCGGGCGTGCGTGCCGCCGAGGCCATCGGTTTCAAAGGCGCGGGGACGGTTGAATTCATCGTGGATGCCTCGGACGGGCTGCGTCCGGACCGGTTCTGGTTCATGGAGATGAACACGCGTTTGCAGGTTGAACACCCGGTGACCGAGGCGATCACCGGCGTCGACCTCGTCGAATGGCAGTTGCGTGTTGCAGCGGGCGAGAGCTTGCCTAAGAAACAGAGTGACCTGTCGATCCTGGGCCACGCATTCGAGGCACGGCTGTACGCTGAGGACGTGCCAAAGGGCTTTCTGCCGGCGACCGGTACACTGACCCATCTGCGCTTCCCGGCAGCATGCCGCGCCGATAGCGGCGTGCGCGCGGGTGACACAATCAGCCCCTGGTACGATCCGATGATCGCGAAGGTGATCGTGCACGGCCCCACACGCGCTGTCGCATTGGAACAGCTGCACCGCGCCCTTAAAGGCACCGAGGTTGCTGGGACGGTCACGAACCTTGGCTTTCTGGGCGCACTGACACGGCATCCTGGCTTTGCGGCCGGTGATGTTGATACTGGCCTGATTGGTCGCGATCTGGACGCGCTGGCCGGTGCAGTGCCGATCCCGGCGTCTTCGATCGTCGCGGCCGCGATGACAGCTTTGGAGCTGGTGGATACCGATGAGGAAACCGGGTTTTCGCTATGGGCCCCATTGCATCGCGCGGTCCAGTTGCGGGCAGGTGATGATATTGATCTGGACGTTCAGGTAGAAGGTCAGAACCGTCAGGTCTGGCAGGTCGGAGAACACACGATCCTTGCCCAGCGCGGTCCGGGCGGTTGGATGATCGGCGGAGCCCCTATGCCGCGCGTGTCTGTCTCGGGTTCGCAGATCACAGTTTTTGAAAACTATGGTCAAGTCCTGGAAATTGTTGATCCATTGGACCGCGATGCTGATGCCGCTGGCGACACCAATGTGATTGAGGCCCCGATGCCGGGTCTGGTCAAAGCAGTCTTTGCGCAGGTGGGTCAAGCCGTGCAGGAAGGCGACCGGCTGGCAATCCTTGAGGCCATGAAAATGGAACATTCCCTGCTGGCCGCCCGTGACGGCATCGTTGCCGAAGTGCTGGCGGATGCCGGGGCGCAGGTCGAGGCTGGGGCCGCGTTGGTCCGGCTGGAGGAGGAATGAACTGTCCCCTTTTCGAACAACGTGGCACAGTCGGATCGAATGCGGCAATCAGAGAAGGACACAGCAATGGGTGAACGGGTCGAAATCTTCGAAGTGGGTCCGCGCGACGGTCTGCAAAACGAAAAGCGCGAAATTGCCGTGGCGGAAAAAGTGGCGCTGGTCGATTGCCTGAGCAAGGCTGGTTTCAACCGCATCGAAGTGGCCAGTTTTGTCTCGCCAAAATGGGTGCCGCAAATGGCGGGCAGCGCGGACGTGTTGGCCGGGATCAAACGGGCCGACGGCGTCCGGTATGGAGCGCTGACACCAAATATGCAGGGATACGAAGACGCTTTGGCCGCAAAGGCGGATGAGATCGCGGTATTCGCTTCGGCTTCGGAAGGGTTCTCAAAAGCCAATATCAACGCGACTATTGAAGAATCCATCGACCGCTTTGCCCCGATTCTTGAAGCTGCGCGCCACATCGACCTGCCGGTACGTGGGTATGTGTCCTGCGTGACTGATTGCCCCTATGACGGACCAACGCCGCCTGAGAAAGTGGCTGAAGTTGCGGACCGGCTGTTCTCGTTGGGATGTTACGAAGTATCGCTGGGGGACACGATCGGGCAGGGCACGCCCGACACCATTGCCCATATGCTGCTGGCCGTGCGCGAACGCGTTCCGATGACGCGGCTGGCGGGGCATTTCCACGACACCAACGGACGGGCCATCGACAATATCGACGCTGCGCTGGCGCTGGGCGTTCGGGTGTTCGACAGCGCCGTTGGAGGTTTGGGTGGGTGTCCTTACGCGCCGGGCGCTGCCGGAAACGTCGCCACCGAAGCTGTTGTGGCTCATTTGGAGCGGCTTGGATATCAGACTGGCCTCGACCTTGCGGTCATCGAAGAGGCCGCGCAGATGGCACGCGCCATGCGATCCCAGTAAGGAGCAGACATGTTTGAAACGATTGCGGTGACCACGGACGCGCGTGGTGTGGCCACTCTGACCCTGAACCGTGCCGACAAGCACAACGCCATGTCGGCCCAGATGATCACCGATCTTACGCAAGCCGCGCACCAGCTTGGAACCGACGACGCCGTGCGTGTTGTTGTACTGACCGGTGCGGGCAAAAGCTTTTGTGCTGGCGGTGATCTTGGGTGGATGCAATCTCAGATGGCGGCAGAATCCGAGACCCGGTTTGTCGAGGCGCGTAAGCTGGCCGAAATGTTGCAGGCGCTGAACACGTTGCCCAAACCGCTAATCGGCGCGATCCACGGCAATGCCTTTGGCGGCGGTGTGGGATTGGCGTCGGTTTGTGACGTAGCGATCGGAGTGGAAACGGTCAAAATGGGGCTGACAGAGACCAAGCTGGGGCTGATCCCGGCCACGATTGGCCCCTATGTCATCGCCCGCATGGGCGAAGCCCGCGCGCGGCGCGTGTTCATGTCGGCCCGGGTCTTCGAAGCCGCAGAAGCTGTAGAGCTGGGCCTGCTGGCCAGAATTGTGCCCGCTGCCGATCTGAATGATGCGGTTGAGGCCGAAGTCCTGCCCTATCTTACCTGTGCACCCGGCGCGGTGGCATCGGCCAAGCAATTGGTTCGCCAGCTGGGGCCGCGCATTGACGATGCCGTGATCGACCACACGATCCGCGAGCTGGTTGACAGGTGGGAAACCGAAGAGGCCAAGGAGGGAATCGGCGCATTCTTTGAAAAAAGAAAACCTGCATGGATTAGTAAGGTTTAGGCGCCACTTGTGAAGTGGACGCGGTTGTGTGGGTGGCCTTCCGTGACAGAGCTTCGATAAGTCGAATATTAACCCCCTGTGCGTTTGTGTTCGGTTGACCCTCTGACCTCGCAGGGATAGAGAATGTCCAGTCAACACGCCAATTGACGGCGCTCCCTTTAAGGGTATGCGCAGGAAAGGAGCTGTACGTGGAAGACCTATTGCGGGAGTATCTCCCGATTCTGGTGTTTCTGGCCGTAGCTGTGGGCCTTGGAATCGTTTTGATTCTGGCGGCAGTCGTTCTGGCGGTCCGCAATCCCGACCCCGAGAAAGTCAGCGCATATGAATGTGGTTTCAACGCGTTCGATGATGCGCGGATGAAGTTTGACGTCCGGTTCTATCTGGTCGCGATTCTGTTCATCATATTCGACCTGGAAATCGCGTTTCTGTTCCCCTGGGCTGTCGGCTTCAAGGACATCAGCGATGTTGGCTTCTGGTCCATGATCGTGTTCCTGGGCGTTCTGACCATCGGCTTTGCCTATGAATGGAAGAAGGGGGCCCTGGAATGGGAGTGATGACGGGTGCAAACACCGCCGGCGTCGACAAAGAAGTCGCCACCCAGGCCCTGAATGCCGAGCTGCAGGACAAAGGGTTTCTGCTGACCTCGACCGAGGACATCATCAACTGGGCCCGCACCGGATCGTTGCACTGGATGACTTTCGGTCTGGCCTGCTGCGCGGTTGAGATGATGCACACCTCGATGCCGCGTTACGACGCGGAACGGTTTGGCATCGCGCCCCGTGCTTCCCCCCGTCAGTCAGACGTGATGATCGTGGCAGGCACCCTGACCAACAAAATGGCACCGGCACTGCGCAAGGTCTATGACCAGATGCCCGAGCCGCGCTATGTGATCTCAATGGGCTCATGCGCCAATGGCGGCGGCTATTACCACTACTCCTATTCAGTCGTGCGTGGCTGCGACCGTATTGTTCCAGTGGACATCTACGTCCCCGGCTGCCCACCGACCGCTGAGGCGCTGTTGTACGGTCTGATGCAGTTGCAACGCAAAATCCGCCGTACCGGCACCATCGTGCGCTGAGGAGGGGGTTGATGAGCGAAGCACTCAAAGAACTCGGCACCCAGCTGGAGTTGAAGCGAACTGATTGTGTTCTGTCCTGGGACGTAACCCATGGTGAGTTGACTGTAGATGTGGCGCTGTCGAACGTTGTGGAGTTCATTGAATTCCTGAAGTCTGACCGCAGCTGCCAGTTTTCCACGCTCGTCGATATCACCGGCGTCGACTACCCGGAACGGGCCAAGCGTTTTGACGTGGTTTATCACTTCCTGTCGATGTATCAGAACCAGCGCATCCGCCTGCGGGTCTCGATCCGCGAAGAGGACATGGTGCCCTCAATCGTGGACGTACATCCATCGGCCAACTGGTTTGAGCGCGAAGTGTTCGACATGTTCGGCATCTTGTTCTCAGGCCACCCGGATCTGCGGCGCATCCTGACCGACTATGGATTCCGTGGCTATCCGCTGCGCAAGGATTTCCCAACCACAGGATACACCGAAGTTCGATATGACGAGGCCCAAAAGCGGGTTGTGTATGAGCCGGTGTCGCTAGTCCAGGAATACCGTCAGTTCGATTTCATGTCCCCGTGGGAGGGCGCGAATTACATACTGCCGGGTGATGAAAAGCAGGAGGCTGAATAATGGGTGGCATTTGGTGGCTGATCCTGTCTGCGCTGACCATCATCCCGATGGTGAAGATATTGCCGTTTTTCGGGATCAATAAATTCTGGTGCCTTCTTTGTCTGGTTCCATTCGGCACGATCGCGTTGCTGTGGTGGGTCGGGCTGAAACTACAAGAGTTGGAGCGCCGATAAGATGCTGATGCTGCTGGGGGAACTGATCGCTTTGGGTGCGCTGGGGGTCTTGCTGGCAGGGGCTGCGGCCAAGGCTGTCGAAGCGGAAAAGGTCCGGGTTCGGGCTGATGCGAAAAAGAAACGGGGGCGTTGATGGACGGCTCAAGATACGATGACGGCAGCACTGACGCGCTGAGCGGAGAACAGAAGATCCGCAATTTCAACATCAACTTCGGCCCGCAACACCCTGCGGCGCACGGGGTTTTGCGTCTTGTGCTCGAGCTGGACGGCGAGATCGTTGAACGCTGTGACCCGCATATCGGCCTGCTTCACCGTGGCACCGAAAAGCTGATGGAAAGCCGAACGTATCTGCAAAACCTGCCGTATTTCGACCGTCTGGATTATGTGGCGCCAATGAACCAGGAGCACGCCTGGTGTCTGGCCATCGAAAAGCTGACCGGCGTCGAGGTGCCGCGTCGCGGCTCGTTGATCCGGGTTTTGTATTCCGAGATCGGGCGTATTCTGAACCACCTCCTGAACGTGACGACACAGGCGATGGACGTTGGCGCGTTGACTCCGCCGCTGTGGGGCTTTGAAGAGCGTGAAAAGCTGATGGTGTTCTACGAGCGTGCCTGCGGTGCCCGCCTGCACGCGGCCTATTTCCGACCCGGCGGTGTCCATCAGGACCTGCCGCCGGAACTGCTGGACGATATCGAGACGTGGAGCCACGAGTTCCCCTCTGTTCTGAATGATATCGATGGTCTGTTGACCGAAAACCGCATCTTCAAGCAGCGCAATGCCGATATTGGTGTCGTGACCGAGGATGACATCCAGAAATACGGCTTCTCGGGCGTGATGGTGCGTGGATCGGGTCTGGCATGGGACCTGCGACGCGCGCAGCCCTATGAATGCTATGACGAGTTCGAGTTTCAGATCCCCGTCGGCAAAAACGGTGACTGCTATGACCGTTACCTGGTCCGAATGGAAGAGATGCGTCAATCGCTGTCGATCATCCAGCAGGCCATTGTCAAAATCCGTGACTGCCCCGGTGACGTCCTGGCACGCGGCAAGATCACTCCGCCGAAACGTTCGGACATGAAAACCTCGATGGAAAGCCTGATCCACCACTTCAAGCTTTACACCGAAGGTTTCCACGTCCCTGCAGGTGAGGTTTATGCCGCCGTCGAAGCCCCAAAGGGTGAGTTCGGAGTCTATCTGGTTGCAGACGGCACCAACAAACCCTACCGCGCCAAGCTGCGCGCGCCAGGCTTCTTGCACCTGCAAGCCATGGACCATATTGCCGGGGGGCACCAACTAGCCGACGTCGCCGCGATCATCGGCACCATGGATGTCGTGTTCGGAGAGATTGACCGGTGAGACGCCTTGTTTTGATCCTGGCGCTTGCAGCCGCCACACCGTTGCAGGCCGCCTCGACCCATTCGACGGCAAAAGTGCTTGAAGTGATGCGCGAAAACGGCTGCCGGCTGGATGTATCGCGCGCCGAGGAAGCCTTTTCTGCCCATGACTTGCGACCAGAAGATGTCAGCGCTGTGATAAACTCCTGGGCTGAACAGGGGTTGGCCGGGCTGGACGGTTCTGTATTCGAGATCGCGCCTGCGATTTGCGGTGCGCACGGGCTGGCTTCCGAGGATGCGGCGGGCCGTGCCGATGCGCTTTATGATTTTGTACGTCTGAACGGGTGCCGCATGGTCGAAGAAGAGGCCCAGATCAAATTGCGCCCCGCTGGTTTCACACAGGCCGAAACGTCTGACCTGATTGCCCGCCTTGTCGATCAAGGTCGCGCGCATCAGGAAGACCCCTATATTATCGTTATCGGAGATGCCTGCTAATGCTGCGCCGTCTGCACCCCGAACAACCTGAAAGCTTTGCCTTCACCGCAGCCAACCAGCAGTGGGCCACAGCACAGATCACTAAATACCCCGATGGCCGTCAGGCCAGCGCGGTCATTCCGCTTTTGTGGCGCGCGCAGGAACAAGAGGGTTGGCTTAGCCGTCCGGCGATTGAATCCGTTGCCGACATGCTGGGCATGGCCTACATCCGGGTGCTCGAGGTTGCGTCGTTCTACTTCATGTTTCAGTTGCAACCGGTTGGATCTGTCGCGCATATTCAGGTCTGCGGAACGACCTCCTGCTTGATCTGCGGGTCCGAAGACCTGATCGCGGTCTGCCAGGAAAAGATCGCCGCCAAACCGCATGAGCTTTCAGTTGATGGTAAATTGAGTTGGGAAGAGGTGGAATGCCTTGGGTCCTGCACCAATGCGCCGATGGCGCAGATCGGCAAGGACTATTACGAAGATCTGACCGCTGACAGTTTTGGCAAGATCATTGACGATCTGGCCGCAGGCAAGGTGCCGACACCGGGTCCGCAGAATGGCAGATACGCGGCAGAACCGCTGAGCGGTCTGACCAGCCTCACGGACTACGATGCCGGAAAACCGCAGTACAATGCCAGTGTTGAACTGGCCGAAGAACTTGGTGATACGGTCAAGCGCATCGACGGGACCGAGGTTCCGATCCTGACGCCATGGCTGGGCAAAGACGGCAAGGCTGCGGCGACCAAGGCCGCTCCAAAGCCACCAAAGGCGCCGGCACCCGCCAAACCCGCCGTGAAGCAGGCGGAAGAGGCAAAGAAGGCGCTGATCAAAGAGGATCAGCCCGAAACTTTGACCGCCGCGCGGGAGGGGAAAGCGGATGACCTCAAGATGCTGAAAGGTGTTGGCCCCAAGCTTGAACAGACGCTGAACGAACTTGGCTTTTTCCACTTTGACCAGATCGCAGCATGGACGCCGGAACAGGTGGCCTGGGTAGATGCGCGGCTAAAATTCAAGGGCCGGATCGAGCGGGACGGTTGGATCGGACAAGCAGCCCTACTGGCGACAGGCGAAGAAACCGAATTTGCAAAACGTGCCAAAGAAGACGGCACCTACCAAGACTGAATAGGACGGTGCCCGTTCGGGGCATCAAGGTGAGATGGACAAAGAAAAAGAACAGGCCATGGCCCGCAAGGGCCGACATATCGGGGTGGTCATCGCGGTGACCATGCTGTTGTGGCTTGCCATAACGTTGTTCATCGGCCCGGCACTGGGATTGCCCGGGCGCTATGCGCTTTTGTTTGATTTCGCCGCTCTTGCGGGGTTCATCTATGCGGGCGTGAACATTTTTCAACTCTGGCGCATGCGTCAGGACAGCTGAAGGTAAGACATGATGCTGAAGGATCAGGACAGGATCTTTACCAATATCTACGGGATGCATGAGCGTACGCTGAAAGGCGCGCAGACCCGCGGGCATTGGGACGGCACAGCTGGCCTGATTGGGAACGGGCGTGACTGGATCATCCAGACGATGAAGGACTCAGGCCTGCGCGGTCGCGGCGGTGCGGGGTTTCCCACCGGTCTGAAATGGTCGTTCATGCCCAAGGAAAGCGACGGTCGTCCGGCCTATCTGGTGGTGAACGCGGACGAATCCGAGCCCGGTACCTGCAAGGACCGTGAGATCATGCGCCACGATCCGCATACGTTGATCGAAGGTTGTTTGATCGCGTCTTTCGCGATGAATGCGCATACCTGCTACATCTATCTTCGCGGTGAATACATCCGCGAGCGGGAGGCGCTGCAGGCCGCAATTGATGAGGCATATGATGCGGGATTGCTGGGCAAGAACGCTGCTGGGTCGGGTTGGGATTTCGACCTGTTTCTGCATCACGGGGCCGGGGCGTATATATGCGGTGAGGAAACAGCCCTGATCGAAAGCCTTGAGGGCAAGAAGGGCATGCCGCGTATGAAACCTCCGTTCCCGGCGGGGGCGGGCCTCTATGGCTGTCCGACCACCGTGAACAATGTGGAGTCTATCGCCGTTGTGCCGACCATCTTACGGCGTGGTGCCGACTGGTTTGCCGGTTTTGGCCGCCAAAACAACGCGGGCACCAAACTGTTTGCAATATCGGGCCACGTAAACAATCCCTGCGTAGTAGAAGAGGCGATGTCGATCCCGTTTGAGCAACTGATCGAAACGCATTGCGGCGGCATTCGCGGTGGATGGGACAACCTGCTGGCGGTGATCCCCGGTGGTTCTTCAGTGCCTTGTGTGCGCGGTGAAGACATGCGCGACGCCATCATGGATTTCGACCACCTGCGCAATGATCTGGGCTCGGGCCTTGGGACGGCGGCGGTGATCGTGATGGACAAATCCACGGACATCATCAAAGCGATCTGGCGGCTGTCGAAGTTCTACAAACATGAAAGCTGTGGTCAGTGTACTCCTTGCCGCGAAGGCACCGGCTGGATGATGCGCGTGATGGACCGTCTGGTGCGGGGTGAGGCCGAACTGGAAGAGATCGACATGTTGTTTGACGTGACCAAGCAGGTCGAAGGCCACACAATCTGTGCTTTGGGCGATGCGGCAGCCTGGCCGATCCAGGGCCTGATCCGCAACTTCCGCGAAGAGATTGAAGACCGTATCAAGGCCCAGAAATCGGGCCGTATGGGCGCGATGGCGGCGGAGTGATCAAGTTGCGGGATATCGGATCAAACCCAAACCAAGTTGAGATCAGGGAGTTGAACTAATGGAAACTTTTGCTGAGTATTCACATGCAATCGCATCCCTCGTGGTCTTTACGTTGATCATTCTGGCGCTTGCGCCTTTTTCAGCGCTGGCCAAACAGAGCAAGGGCTTGGCTCCCGGGGCGACGCCTGAACAGGACTATTCCGACAAGGCGTATCGTCTGAACCGGGCGTATCTGAACGGGACCGAGACGTTGCCGGCCTATGTCGCTGTCACGGTCGCGGCCATGTTGCTTGGGGTCAGCCCGTTTTGGGTGAACCTATTGGCATCGGTCGCTCTGATTGCGCGCATCGTCATGCTGGTTATTCACATGCGTGGTATTGGACAACCGCACAGCGGCGTTCGGTCCGTATCCTACGTTGTCGGATGGGCCTGCATGGTTGTGATGGGCTTCATGGCATTGGTGGCGGCGTTCTAATGGAAAAGAAAGGTACTTATCCGTTGACTGGATCAAAATTCAGGATGGGACGTGTGGTGCTGACCGCCGCCTTGGGTGCTGCAGTTTTTGTCTCGGCCTGCGGCACGTCGTCCAGTGACCGAATCCTCTTTGATGGCAAAGCCTTCCGGGCCAAAGCGAAAGCCGTCGACAAGAAGAACGCGCCCACGGATTTCACTGTTGTGGTGAACGGCGTGTCCGCGTCTTTGGATGGCGCGCGCGAAGCGGGAAGGCATGAAGGAACCAAATTCTGTATCGACGCCTTTGGGACTTCAAAAATCAACTGGAAAGTCGGACCCGACACCGAGCCGCAAAACCTGCGCATTACCGACAATAAATTGACCTTTGCAGGAACCTGCCAGCGACCATGATGCGGTTTTTTGCATATCAGCCCATGACGCAGGACGTGTTATTGAATAGCACTCCGGCACCGGATCGTTTTGGCCTGTCCAAAACAAAAGGATTTGTCATGTCTGGTGTGAAACTGCTTATTGCGTTGTCTGTTCTGACGTTCCCTGTCGCGGTCGAGGCCAAACCGCCCTTGCGCGAAGTCAAAGAGATTGACGACGAACTCTATTACATCGCTATCGCAAACGAGATTTCGGATTACTGCCCGTCGATCAGCGGGCGCAGGTTGAAGGCGATTGGCGTGATGTGGGGGCTCAAGTCCAAAGCGAACAGTCTGGGGTATTCGGACGGCGAAATCCGCGCTTACGTGGAATCGGATGCCGAAAAGGACCGGATGCGTGCCAAAGGCGAGACGTATCTGGCCGCGAACGGTGTGTCTTATGACAATCCCAAATCTTTCTGCACGCTGGGGCAGTCAGAGATTGAAAGAAACAGCGCCATTGGCGTGTATTTGAGGGCGAACTAGACCATGTCTGACCTCCGCAAAGTGAATATCGACGGGCAGGAAATCGAAGTCGATGGTGCGATGACGCTGATCCAGGCCTGTGAACAGGCCGGGGTCGAGGTGCCGCGCTTTTGCTATCACGAGCGTCTGTCGATTGCCGGGAATTGCCGGATGTGTCTGGTCGAAGTTGTCGGCGGCCCGCCCAAACCTGCAGCGTCGTGTGCGATGCAGGTACGCGATCTACGCCCAGGGCCGGAAGGACAGGCGCCCGAGGTCAAGACGAACTCGCCCATGGTCAAGAAAGCCCGTGAAGGGGTGATGGAGTTCCTGCTAATCAACCACCCGCTGGACTGCCCGATCTGCGATCAGGGTGGCGAGTGCGATCTGCAGGATCAGGCGATGGCGTATGGTGTGTCGGGCTCGCGCTTCAAGGAAGCCAAGCGCGCCGTAGACGATCTGGATCTGGGGCCGCTGGTCGGAACCGCGATGACCCGCTGCATCAGCTGCACCCGTTGCGTGCGCTTTACGACCGAGGTCGCCGGGATCACACAGATGGGTCAGACCGGGCGCGGGGAAGATGCCGAGATCACCTCGTACCTGAACCAGACGCTGGATTCGAACTTGCAGGGAAACATAATTGACCTGTGCCCAGTTGGAGCTCTGACCTCGAAGCCTTATGCGTTCACAGCGCGCCCGTGGGAACTGACCAAGACCGAGAGCATCGATGTCATGGACGCCGTGGGTTCGAACATCCGGGTCGATACCAAAGGGCGCGAAGTGATGCGTTTTCTGCCGCGCAACCATGACGGCGTGAACGAGGAATGGATCAGCGACAAGACCCGGTTTGTCTGGGATGGCCTGCGTCGCCAGCGTTTGGATAAGCCTTACGTACGTGAAAACGGCAAGCTGCGACCGGCTTCGTGGCCCGAGGCGTTGACCAAGGCGGCCGAGGCGCTGAAAGGGGCTAAAAAGCCGGCCGGACTTATCGGTGATCTGGCTCCGGTCGAGGCTGCTTTTGCGCTGAAGCAGGTGATCGAAGGGCAGGGCGGTGTTGTTGAATGCCGGACTGATGGGGCCAAACTGCCTGCAGGCAATCGCGGGGCCTATGCCGGGACGGCAACGATCGAGGATATCGATGCGGCAGAACGTATTCTACTGATCGGAACGAACCCACGCGACGAAGCTCCGGTTCTGAACGCGCGTATCCGCAAGGCCTGGGCACATGGCGCCGAGGTGGCTTTGGTCGGGCCTGCAGCCGATCTGACTTACGCGTATCACCATATGGGAGAAGACCGCGCAGCATTGCAGAAGGTCCTCGACATGGGCGGCGATGATGAGATCAAGGGCAAAGCCTCGCTGGTCATCGTCGGGCAGGGTGCTTTGCTTGAGGCGGATGGTGCAGCTGTCCTGGCCGCAGCGCAAGCCATTGCGGCCAATACCGAAAGTGGACTGCTTGTTCTGCATACCGCGGCCTCTCGCGTGGGTGCGATGGATGTGGATGCCACCAACGAAAATGGCATGGATGCCGTAAGTGCGGCTGACGTGATCTACAACCTCGGCGCGGATGAGATCGAAATCGGCGAAGGGGCCTTTGTGATCTATCAGGGCAGCCACGGTGATCGCGGCGCGCATCGTGCCGACGTGATCCTGCCGGGTGCCGCATACACCGAGGAAAACGGGCTGTTCGTGAATACCGAAGGCCGACCACAACTGGCGATGCGGGCTGGATTTGCCCCCGGTGAGGCCAAGGAAAACTGGGCCATCCTGCGGGCTTTGTCAGCGGAATTGGGCGCAACACTGCCCTTCGACTCACTTGCGCAACTGCGTACTGCTTTGATCGAAGCCGTTCCACATCTGGCCCAGATCGACCAAGTGATTGAGAATGAGGTCCAGCCACTGGATGTCGGTCCTCTGGGTCAGGCTACGTTCCGCGCTGCGGTTAGAGACTTCTACCTGACCAACCCGATTGCACGGGCGTCGCAACTGATGGCCGAGCTGTCCGCTCAGGCGCAGGCACGGAACGCCGGGAAGATCGCGGCGGAATGAATACAGCACGTTTCATATCGCTTTCAGAAGCCAACACCGCCGCCTGCGGTGTGGGGATCAGGGAATTGCGCATGAAACGCAATGAAAAAGGTAGCGCGAAGGCTGTAGATGCTATTTACACCTACGCGCCGACCAAACCGCAATATGCGCAGGCACTTGGCCTGAACATCACGCGCGGAAAACGGAATACCCACGGTGTGAGGACCAATGGCTGATTTCTTTAACACCCCAGGCGGAATAGCCATCACCATTCTGGCGCAAGTGATTGCCGTTGTTGCCTTTGTGATGATCTCGCTGTTGTTCCTTGTCTACGGCGACCGCAAGATATGGGCGGCTGTTCAGATGCGCCGCGGCCCTAACGTGGTTGGTGTCTATGGCCTGCTGCAATCTGTGGCCGACGCTCTGAAATACGTGGTCAAGGAGGTGGTCATTCCCGCCGGGGCCGACCGCACAGTGTTCATACTTGCTCCGCTGACCTCATTCGTATTGGCGATGATCGCCTGGGCTGTGATCCCGTTCAACGATGGTTGGGTGCTGTCGGATATCAACGTCGCCATCCTGTACGTCTTCGCCGTATCCTCGTTGGAAGTTTATGGCGTAATTATGGGTGGTTGGGCATCGAACTCAAAGTACCCGTTCCTCGGATCACTGCGCTCTGCCGCGCAGATGATTTCTTATGAAGTCTCCATCGGTTTGATCATTATCGGCGTAATCATCTCGACCGGTTCGATGAATTTCGGCCACATTGTCGAGGCGCAGGACGGTCGGTTCGGTTTCTTCAGCTGGTACTGGCTGCCGCATTTCCCGATGGTCTTTCTGTTCTTCATCTCGGCGTTGGCCGAAACCAACCGGCCACCTTTCGACCTGCCCGAAGCGGAATCGGAACTGGTCGCCGGTTACCAGGTCGAGTACTCGGCGACACCCTTCCTTCTGTTCATGGCGGGTGAATACATCGCTATCTTCCTGATGTGTGCGCTGACCACGCTGCTGTTCTTCGGCGGCTGGCTGTCCCCGATCCCAGGTCTACCGGACGGCGTGCTGTGGATGGTAGCCAAAATGGCGTTCTTCTTCTTCCTCTTCGCGATGGTCAAGGCGATCACGCCCCGCTACCGCTATGACCAGCTGATGCGGTTGGGCTGGAAAGTCTTCCTGCCGTTCTCGCTAGCCTGGGTGGTCTTTGTGGCCTTCGCGGCGAGGTTCGACTGGTTCTGGGGCGCGTTTGCCCGTTGGAGCGTAGGGGGATGAGGATAAGTCTTCTAAATCTGTTGGTGGCTTGCACGGTGGCTGCTGGAAGCGGTCCTGTCGCGGCTGATAAAGCTGAGCCATTGGAGCTGCGGAACATGCTTGATTTGGCACGCGGGTTCTGTGGATCCGAAATTGACGCCGTATCCGCTATCGACGATAAGGTTCTAGGCATTCTCGCAAATAACACAGGTGGGTTGGACCCGAGGGTTGATGTGGACCAGCATTCTGCCTTCGATAAGTTTGCCATTGGTGCCCTTGTTAACGCGATCCAGGTTGGCGACATGGCGGTTTATCGGAGCCACCTAGCCAATGGTGATCCGATTTCAGAGGGGATGCACAACAAATCTATCGCTTTGTTGGGTCTGGTTGATTGCCTTTGGATCACACAGGAAGACCGTGCTCACTTGGAAGAGTTCGTCAATTGGGGAATCGAAAACGGTGAGTTTCCGAGCGATATGAAGGTGGATCAGTTGCTGAGCGCGACAGATATGTCGGAATGCACGCGTATGAGAGAGTTTGACCGTCGCACATTAGCGCTCGATCCTGATACGCCAGATATCGTGGATCAGATGTCGGCGATTGCAGAAGACACAATTGGACGCTGCGAGAAGGATTCCTAAGCCATGACCCAAATCGATTACACTCGTGCCGCCAAATACTTCCTTCTGCAAGACTTCTGGGTCGGCATGAAACTGGGACTGAAGTATTTCTTCGCCCCCAAAGCCACCATCAACTACCCGCACGAAAAAGGCCCTCTCTCCCCACGCTTTCGTGGTGAGCATGCCCTGAGACGTTACCCGAACGGCGAGGAACGCTGCATCGCGTGTAAACTCTGCGAGGCGGTCTGCCCTGCGCAAGCAATCACTATCGACGCTGAACCGCGCGAAGACGGTAGCCGCCGCACCACGCGTTATGACATCGACATGACCAAGTGCATCTATTGCGGTTTTTGCCAAGAGGCCTGTCCGGTCGATGCCATCGTCGAAGGTCCGAACTTCGAATTTGCCACGGAAACCCGCGAAGAGCTGTTCTATGACAAGGAAAAGCTGCTCGATAACGGCGAACGCTGGGAAGCCGAGATCGCCCGCAATCTGGAAATGGACGCGCCGTACCGATGACTGACACGCCCCAAAATCCGTTCGACCTGATGATGAAACAGGCGCAGGACATGGCCAAGGCGATGAACCCGGCGATGGAGAATTTCTCGCCCAAAGGGTTCGAGGCGCTGTGGCCGACAATGCCCAAAGAGGTCATGGAAATGATGTTTGGCAACACCGTCAACAAGGACGGTCTGGATGCCAAGACCCGCCTGCTGCTGACGCTGGCCGGGCTGACCTGTCAGGGCGCGCAGGCCGATGCAGCCGTGCGTCAGACCGTGCGCCACGCGCTAGAAGCAGGCGCCAGGAAACAAGAGATCGTGGAAGCCATCGGTCAGATGTCGGTCTTTGCCGGCATTCCGGCCATGACCCGCGCGCTGGAACTGGCGCAAGAGGTTCTGGGCGATAATGAGGATACGGATCAATGACCGTCTTTGCCTTCTATCTGTTTGCCATCAGTGCCATCACCGGCGGGCTGTTCACAGTGATCAGCCGCCAGCCGGTGCACTCGGTGCTGTGGCTGATCCTGTCGTTCCTGTCCGCGGCGGGGCTGTTCGTGCTGCTGGGGGCCGAGTTTGTGGCGATGCTGCTGATCATCGTCTACGTCGGTGCGGTCGCAGTGCTGTTCCTCTTCGTGGTGATGATGTTGGACGTGGACTTTGCCGAGCTCAAGGCTGAGATGGCGCGTTACATGCCGCTGGCTCTGCTGATCGGTCTGGTCATCCTGATGCAGTTCGTCATGGCCTTTGGGGCATGGGACAGCGCGCAGGGTGCAGCTGCCAATCTGGCGCAACCGATCCCCGTGGACCGCCACAACACCGAGGCGCTGGGTGTCATCCTTTACGATCAATACTTCCTTCTGTTCCAACTGGCGGGCCTGATCCTGCTGGTGGCCATGATCGGGGCCATCGTTCTGACTCTGCGCCACCGCAAGGACATCAAGCGTCAGGACATCGTCGGCCAGATGATGCGCGACCCGGCCAAGGCGATGGAGTTGAAGGACGTGAAACCGGGGCAGGGGTTGTGATCAGAAGATCTTTAATATCTGGGTTTGCGTTGATGCTTTGGACCGGAAGCGCAATAGCTGAGTGCGGACTTCCAAACTGGTTTAGAGACGCGTTAGGCCGCGCTCCTATGACAACCGGCGATCAATGCCGGTTCGAAAATGCGGGCAATTGGAGATGGACTACGGAAGGCGGGCCAGTTACCGCGTTTGGGGGTTCACTCGTTGCCCAAAAGCTTACCACCTTCGGGTGTGGCAAAGATGAGGAAATTCGGGTCTCTGATTGTGAGACAGGGGAATTAGTTACTTTTTTTGGAACGACTTGTGGTGGCCCGATTCTGGCAATCCCTTTCAGCACCGTCGAGTGTTTTGATGGTACGGATGGCCTACTGCAAATGTCTCAGTTTTCGACTTTGTCACAATTGGCTGAATCTGCTGAACGAAATGGAGTTCAATTCAGATCTGAGACTATTTCTGAGCAGTTCGAGGATTTCCCCATTAATCGCAGACCAAAAGCAAATTGCGGCTGCAAACTCTACTACCCCGACTCGCCAGGAGCGAAGCTATGATCGGACTTGAACACTATCTTACGGTCGCGGCGACGCTGTTCGTCATCGGCATCTTCGGTCTCTTCCTGAACCGCAAGAACGTCATCATCCTGCTGATGAGCATCGAACTGATGCTGCTGGCGGTGAATATCAACCTCGTGGCGTTTTCCAGTTTCCTCGGCGATCTGGTCGGGCAGGTGTTCACGCTGTTTGTACTGACCGTGGCGGCGGCCGAGGCGGCGATCGGGCTGGCCATTTTGGTTTGCTTCTTCCGCAACCGTGGCACCATCGCGGTTGAAGACGTCAATATGATGAAGGGGTAAGAGAATATGGAAACCACCATCCTCTTTGCCCCGCTGGTGGGCGCGCTGCTCTGCGGGTTCGGCTGGAAGTTCATTGGCGAGAAAGCCGCCATGTGGACCGCCACTGGCCTGCTGTTCCTGGCCTGTCTGCTGTCCTGGATCGTGTTCTTCTCGTTCGACGGTGTGACCCAGCAGATCGAGATCATGCGCTGGATCGAAAGCGGTTCGCTGTCGACAAGCTGGGCCGTTCGACTGGATCGTCTGACCGCGATCATGCTGATCGTGGTGACGACCGTCTCGGCGCTCGTGCACCTCTATTCCTTCGGCTACATGGATCACGATCCACAGTGGCGCGAGGGCGAGAGCTATAAGCCGCGTTTCTTTGCCTATCTGTCCTTTTTCACCTTCGCCATGCTGATGCTGGTGACAGCGGACAATCTTGTACAGATGTTCTTTGGCTGGGAAGGCGTGGGGGTCGCGTCCTACCTGTTGATCGGGTTTTATTATCGCAAGCCTTCGGCTAACGCGGCGGCGATCAAGGCCTTTGTTGTAAACCGGGTCGGGGATTTTGGCTTTGCACTGGGTATTTTTGCGCTGTTCTTCCTGACGGACAGCATCAACTTCTCGGATATTTTTGCCTCGGCCCCTGCGCTGGCCGAAGAGAAGTTGCACTTCCTGTGGGGTGAGTGGACCGCAATCGAGGTGATCTGCGTCCTGCTGTTTATCGGCGCGATGGGCAAATCGGCGCAGCTGATCCTGCACACCTGGTTGCCGGACGCGATGGAAGGCCCGACACCTGTGTCGGCGCTGATCCACGCTGCAACCATGGTGACGGCGGGTGTGTTCCTGATCTGCCGAATGTCGCCATTGATGGAATTTGCGCCGGGTGCCACCGGGTTCATCACCTTCCTTGGGGCCTCGACCGCGTTTTTCGCCGCGACCGTTGGCCTGGTTCAGACCGACATCAAGCGCGTCATTGCCTACTCGACCTGTTCTCAGTTGGGCTACATGTTCGTGGCCGCGGGTGTTGGCATGTATTCGGCAGCGATGTTCCACTTGCTGACGCACGCCTTCTTCAAGGCGCTGTTGTTCCTTGGCGCAGGTTCGGTGATCCACGCGATGCATCACGAGCAGGAAATGACCGAATACGGCGGCCTGCGGAAGAAGATCCCCTATACATTCTGGGCGATGATGATCGGCACCCTTGCGATTACAGGCGTCGGCATCCCGCTGACCCAAATTGGGTTCGCCGGGTTCCTGTCCAAGGATGCCATCATCGAAAGCGCTTTTGCCGGCGGCACCGGATATGCCTTCTGGATGCTGGTGATCGCGGCGGCGTTCACGTCATTCTATAGCTGGCGTCTGATTTTCCTGACCTTTTATGGCGAAGAGCGTGGCGACAAGCATACGCATGAGCACGCGCATGAAAGTCCGATGACCATGCTGGTGCCGCTGGGTGTTCTGTCCTTGGGCGCGGTGTTTGCCGGGATGATCTGGTATGGCAACTTCTTTGGTCACACAGACAAGGTCGGCAAGTTCTACGGTATACCGGTGGCTGAGGCGTCCGAGCATGCCGAGACCGGTGATCACGGTACAACCGATACAACCCATGGTGACGATACGCATGCGGATGAAAGCCATGGTGATGACGCCGGACACGAAGAAAAAGCGGCTCACGGCGACGAGCACCATTACGTCTTCGCGGGTGAGCCGGGCGAGGGCGCGATTTACATCGCGCCGGATAACCATGTTCTGGACGATGCGCATGCTGCCCCCAAGTGGGTCAAGGTTTCGCCCTTTGTCGCCATGGCTTTGGGCTTTATCGTGGCCTATTGGTTCTACATCGTGAACACGTCGCTACCGGCGCGTTTGGCGCAGAACCAACGTCCTCTGTACCTGTTCCTTCTGAACAAGTGGTACTTTGACGAAATCTACGATGCGGTCTTCGTCAAACCCACCGTCGCCCTTGGCCGATTCCTGTGGAAACGGGGTGACGGCAACACCATTGACGGTTTCCTCAACGGCGTGGCCATGGGTGTTGTACCCTTCTTTACCCGCCTCGCTGGCAAGGCGCAGACGGGCTACATCTTTACTTACGCCTTCTGGATGGTTCTGGGTATCGCTGCCCTTGTCACTTGGATTTCGATCGGCGGAGGCGCACACTAATGGATAATATCCTCTCCATCGTCACCTTCATCCCCGCTGTGGCAGCAGGCATTCTGGCCCTGTTCCTGCATGGCGAGGACGCGGCCGCACAGCGCAATGCCAAATGGGTCGCACTGGTGGCAACCACGGTGACGTTCCTGGTCTCGATCGGCATCTATACGGGGTTTGATCCGTCCAACACCGGCTTCCAGATGGTGGAAGAAGGCGAATGGCTGCTGGGTCTGAAATACAAGATGGGCGTGGACGGTATCAGCGTTCTGTTTGTCTTGTTGACCACCTTCATCATGCCCCTGACCATTCTGGCCAGCTGGCACGTCACGGACCGCGTCAAGGAATACATGATCGCCTTCCTGCTTCTGGAGACGCTGATGCTGGGCGTGTTCATGGCGCTGGATCTGGTCCTGTTCTATCTTTTCTTCGAGGCAGGTCTGATCCCGATGTTCCTGATCATCGGCATCTGGGGCGGCAAAGAACGCATCTACGCCAGCTTCAAGTTCTTCCTCTATACCTTCCTTGGATCAGTGCTGATGCTGGTGGCAATGGTCGCGATGTATGCGGACGCGGGCACTACCGATATCGAAGCACTGATGAGCCATCACTTCTCGTCCGAAGGGTTCAGCGTGCTGGGCATCTATGTTGTCGGCGGTATGCAGACACTGATGTTCCTGGCGTTCTTTGCATCCTTCGCGGTGAAGATGCCAATGTGGCCGGTACACACCTGGCTGCCGGATGCGCACGTTCAGGCGCCGACCGCCGGGTCGGTCGTTCTTGCGGCGATCCTGTTGAAGATGGGCGGCTATGGCTTCTTGCGGTTCAGCCTGCCGATGTTCCCGGTGGGTTCGGCAGTAATGACCGATCTGGTGTTGTGGATGTCAGCGATTGCCGTTGTCTACACCTCGCTGGTGGCGCTGGTGCAGGAAGATATGAAAAAGCTAATCGCGTATTCTTCGGTCGCGCATATGGGCTTTGTGACCATGGGCATCTTTGCTGCGAACCAGCAAGGCATTGACGGTGCGATCTTCCAGATGCTCAGCCACGGGTTCATCTCAGCCGCGCTCTTCCTGTGTGTTGGCGTGATCTATGACCGTATGCATACTCGTGACATCGAGGCTTATGGTGGTTTGGTCATTCGCATGCCAGCCTATGCATTGGTCTTCATGTTGTTCACCATGGCCAATGTAGGTCTGCCGGGCACCAGTGGATTCATCGGAGAATTCCTGACACTGATGGGAACCTTCCAGGTCAACACATGGGTGACGGCTTTGGCGGCTTCTGGCGTGATCTTCTCGGCAGCTTATGCGCTATGGCTGTATCGCCGAGTGGTCTTTGGCGATCTGATCAAGGAAAGCCTCAAGGCGATGACGGATATGAGCTCGCGCGAGCGGCTGATCTTTGCGCCGCTGATCGTGATGACCATTTTGCTGGGCGTCTACCCGTCGCTGGTGACCGATGTAATCGGCAACTCGACCGCTGCGCTGATTTCGAATTATGACATGGCTCTGGCCGCGGCTGAGGCCGCGACCCAGTCAGCCGCATCGCATTAAGGGGGCTTTGGAGACATGATCCAGGCTGATCTGACGATAATCCTGCCAGAGATTGTTCTGGCCGTATATGCGATGGCGGCGCTGTTGGCGGCTGTCTACACGACGAAAGACGGGCTGGCACCTTTGCTGGTCTGGACAACCGCTGGGTTGATGGCGTTGCTGGCGATTTGGATCGCGACCAACGGCGATGGCACCAATGTCGCGTTCAACGGCATGTTTGTAGATGACGGGTTTGCAAGGTTCTCGAAAGTGGCGATCCTGCTGTCCGCGGCGGCCATTCTGGTGATGAGCCAGGAATACATGGCGCGTCGCGATCTGCTGCGGTTCGAATTCCCTCTGTTGGTTGCGCTGGCCGCTGTTGGTATGATGATGATGGTCAGCGCGGGCGATCTAATGTCGCTCTACATGGGTTTGGAGCTGCAGTCGCTGTCGCTCTACGTCGTCGCCGCGCTGCGCCGGGATAGTGCCAAATCGACCGAGGCCGGTTTGAAGTACTTCGTGCTTGGTGCGCTGAGCTCGGGCTTGCTGCTGTACGGTGCCTCGCTGGTTTATGGGTTTACAGGCACCACGCTGTTCTCGGGTATCATCCAAACGGTTCAGGATGGTGAGATTTCGGTTGGCCTGCTGTTTGGTCTGGTGTTCCTGATCTCGGGACTGGCGTTCAAAGTGTCCGCCGTGCCATTCCACATGTGGACGCCGGATGTGTACGAAGGCTCGCCCACGCCTATCACCGCTTTCTTTGCCACAGCGCCGAAAGTGGCTGCCATGGCCCTGTTCGCACGCGTGATGCACGACGCTTTTGGAGGCGTGATCAAGGACTGGCAACAGGTGATTGTCCTGCTTTCTGTTCTGTCGATGCTGCTTGGTGCGGTTGCAGCGATTGGCCAGCGTGACATCAAGCGGCTGATGGCGTTCTCGTCTATTGCCCATATGGGCTATGCGCTGATCGGACTGGCTGCGGGGACCGAGTTGGGCATCAAGGCTATGCTGATGTATCTAGCCATCTATGTGACGATGAATATCGGCACTTTCGCTTTCATCCTGATGATGGAGAGAGACGGCAAACCGGTCACGGACATCGACGCACTACGCCAATATTCCAAACGCGAACCGGGCAAAGCGCTGGCGGTGCTGATCCTGATGTTCAGCCTGGCGGGCGTCCCACCAATGCTGGGCTTTTTCGCCAAATTCGGTGTCTGGCAGGCCGGCGTAAGCGCGGGCCTGACCGGGCTGGTGATCGCCTCAGCCATCGCCTCGGTCATCGGCGCGTTTTATTATCTGCGGATCGTGTTCTACATGTATTTCGGAGCTGAAAACGACGACCCGATCGAAACGCATTCTTCGCCGGTTCTGTGGGTTGCTCTAATGGGCTCGGCTGCGTTGATGCTGGTGGGTGTGTTCTATCAGTTCGGTATTGAAGGCGCGGCGGCAGCTGCGGCGGCCACTCTTGTCAATTGATCAGCGTAACACAGCAAACTTGGGGGCTCGGTCAGCGGACCGGGCCTTTTTGACATGACAGACTGGCCACAGGGATACGGCCTGCACGTGCTGCAAGAGGTCGACAGCACATTGAACGAGGCCACCCGCATGGCTCCGACCACGACCGGTCCGGTTTGGATCATGGCGCATCACCAGACGGCGGCGCGTGGGCGACGGGGTCGGGCGTGGGCCAATCCCAAGGGAAATCTGGCCGCGACCCTTTTGATGCGGCCACAGGGAAATCCGGAACAGGCCGCACTGCGCAGCTTTGTGGCTGCGCTGGCGCTGTTTGACGCCTGCGTTGCAGTGACCGGACGGGCGACGGGTTTGTCCCTAAAATGGCCCAACGATGTATTGCTGAACGGCGGCAAACTGGCTGGTATCCTGCTGGAAAGCACAGGGCAGGGGCACGGCGTCTCGCACTTGTCCATCGGCATCGGCGTGAACCTGTCAGAGGCACCCGGAGCAGATCAGGTAGAACCCGGCGCCGTCCGACCGGTTTCCCTATTATCGGAGGCCGGAGCCAACGTAACGCCCGAGGATTTCCTGACAGAACTTGCTGTCGCCTATGCCAGATACGAGAACCAATTCGTGACTTACGGGTTTGAACCGATTCGGACCGCGTGGTTGGCCCGGGCCGCCAAGTTGGGTGAGGTCATCACCGCCCGTACCGCAGCGTCGGAAACGGTTGGAACCTTTGAAACGGTGGACGCAAGGGGCAACCTTGTCCTAAACACCGCCAAAGGCCGCGTCAGTATTCCGGCGGCGGATGTGTTTTTCTGAAGGAGGCTCAGATGCTTCTGGCTATCGACTGCGGTAACACGAATACTGTGTTCTCGATCTGGGACGGTGAAAGGTTTCTTTGCACCCTGCGCACATCGACCCACCATGCGCGCACGGCGGATGCCTATTTCACGTGGTATTCGACGCTGGTGAAACACTATGGGATCGAGGCTGAAATTACTGATGTGATCATCGCCTCGACCGTGCCTCGGGTTGTGTTCAACCTGCGGGTCTTTGCTGATCGGTTCTTTGGATGTCGGCCGCTTGTCGTGGGCAAGCCCGATTGTCTGTTGCCGATGAATCCGCGTGTAGACGAGGGCACAGTGCCCGGTCCGGATCGTCTGGCCAACGCGGTGGCTGCGTTTGACCGGCATGGCGGCAACGTGGTTGTTGTGGATTTTGGCACGGCGACGAACTTTGATGTGGTTGCGGCGGATGGGGCCTATGTCGGCGGGATCATTGCGCCGGGCGTGAACCTTAGCCTCGAGGCGTTGCACCAGGGCGCGGCTGCCCTGCCGCATATTGATATCACCCGCCCTGAAAATGTGATTGGCACGAATACGGTTGGCTGTATCCAATCCGGCGTGTATTGGGGCTATTCCGGATTGATCGAGGGGCTGATTTCCCGGATCAAGGCGGAATACGGAATGCCGATGAAAGTCGTTGGAACCGGTGGGCTCGCGCCGCTGTTCGATCAGGCGGACGTGGGGTTTGACGCAATCGAAGATGATCTGACGATGCACGGGCTTACCGTGATTCATCGCTATAACAAGGACAATGGCTCGACATGAGCAGCGAAAGATTGATCTACCTACCGCTGGGTGGTGCCGGCGAAATTGGCATGAATGCCTATGTCTACGGCTATGGCAAACCCGGACAGGAACGGCTGATCCTTGTGGATCTGGGCGTGACATTTCCCGACATGGACACCACCCCAGGCGTTGACCTGATTCATGCCGACATCTCGTGGCTGCGCGAACGTGCCGACAGGCTGGAGGCCGTGTTCGTCACCCACGCACACGAGGACCACGTGGGCGCTGTGGCGCATTGCTATGAGGCGCTGGGTGCGCCTGTCTACGCACGGGCCTTCACCGCCAACATCGCGCGCCGCAAGATGGAAGAGCACGGACACCCCGAGGATGCCGTACATACTGCATCGGCCTGGCCCGAACAGATTTCCGTTGGTCCGTTCAAGGTAGGTTTCCTGCCGGTCTCGCATTCGATCCCCGAAAGCGCTGCCCTGGTGATCGACACGCCCGAGGGGCGGATCGTCCATACCGGCGACTTCAAGCTGGATGAAAATCCGATCGTTGGTGAACCTTTTGACCCCAATCTCTGGGCTGAGGTTGCCAAGTCTGGCGTCAAAGCGCTGGTGTGTGACAGCACGAACGTGTTTTCCCCCCATGCGGGCCGCTCGGAGTCCGAGGTCGGTCCCGAGATCACCAGGCTGGTTGAAGAAGCTAGCGGTATGGTTGTCGCCACCACATTTGCGTCGAATGTCGCACGGGTTAAGACGCTGGCCGAGGCGGGTGAACGGGCGGGGCGCTCGGTCGTTCTGCTGGGTCGCGCGATGCGCCGGATGATCGAAGCCGCGACCGAAACGGGCATTCTGACCAGCTTTCCACGCGTCGTCAGCGCCGAAGAGGCTGTGGAGATGCCGCGCCAGAACCTGATGCTGATCGTCACCGGCAGCCAGGGAGAACGCCGCGCGGCCAGCGCGCAGCTTGCGCGGGGCAAATACCGCGGTTTGGAACTGAAAGAGGGCGATCTGTTTCTCTTCTCGTCCAAAACCATCCCAGGCAACGAGCGCGGCGTGATTTTCATCATGAACCAGCTCAGTGAAAAGGGCGTGGATGTGGTCGATGACAGTGCGGGCCTGTACCATGTGTCCGGTCACGCCAACCGTCCGGATCTTGAGAAAGTACACGGGCTGGTCGATCCGCAGATGATTATTCCGATGCACGGTGAACATCGTCACCTGCGCGAGCATGCCAAACTGGCGGAAGCTGGTGGGCGTACTGGTATTCTGGCCGTAAACGGAACCATGCTGGATCTGACAGGGAATGCGCCGCGAGTTGTCGACTATGTCGAAACCGGTCGGACCTACCTGGACGGCACGGTCAAAGTTGGCGCCCTGGATGGGGTGGTGCGTGACCGGATTCGCATGGCGCTGAACGGGCACGTCACTGTCACGGTCATTCTGGACGAAGAGGACGAACCACTGGGCGAGCCGTGGTGCGATACGATGGGTCTGTCCGAGATTGGATCGTCCCGGGCTGCATTGGTTGAAGTTCTAGAAGAAGACCTGAATCAGTTCCTGATGCGGGCCGATGCCAAGACCCTGCGCGATGATGACAAACTGGAAGAGGCAATACGCCGGATCGTTCGCCAAACAGCAAAGACCGAGATTGGGAAAAAGCCCGAAGTCACCACGGTAATCAGCCGCATGAAATAACGTGTCTGAGGGCCACCGGCCCTCAGTCTGCTTCTGGCATGGGATAACCGCGAAGCTTGAGGAAAAGGCTTTCCTCCTCACTGTTCAGAAAGAACGGAACAGTTTCAGGGGGCGTTGGGTCTGTCACCCGAGCAGCGATTTCGGCCAGCACGACTTCTGTAATGAACGGCAGGTCGAATTCGCGCGCCCGATCCAGCGGCACCCATTGCAGATGTGACAGCTCGTCCGAGGCGTGGCTGAAATCATCCAGATCGCCCTGTATTGCGGCGGCGTCTACCAGGAAAAAGCGTGCATCGAACCGGCGGGGTCGCCCAGGCGGGGTGACGGCACGAAAAACGAACTGAAGTGCTTGTGCCGATGGGCGGTATCCCATCTGCGCAAATGTCGCCCAATCTTCGGTCCGCGGGCCCGCCCAATCACCTGGTTGGCCCAAAATCAGTCCGGTTTCTTCCCAAAGCTCTCGGATCGCCGCCGCCGCCAAGGCATTTTGCAGCCCGGCTTGTGACCGCTCCGCAAGGCGATCACAGCACACAGCGGGCAGATCTGTTGACAGTGCAACATCTGCATCAGATGTATCGACAGCGCCGCCTGGGAAGACAAACTTGTTGGGCATGAACGCGGCTTTTGCGCCGCGTTGCCCCATCAGGATGGATGGATTGGTCAGACGATCCCGTAGGACAATGACTGTCGCCGCGTCGCGTATGGCTGTTTTGTCCACCGTCATCCGTCGCTCAACTTGTGGTCCAAGATCACGCGGACTGGCCAAAGCCGTGCATGCGACGAGCCCATTGATAGGCGACAACGGCCCCTTTCAATCGTGGCAGCAGGAATAGTGACAGGGCAGTACAGCCAAATGCTAAAACCAAGAACATCGTCAGGGGCTCAGGGCGCCAATGGACATAAGATAAGTGAAGCGCCGGTGCCAGCAGGTGACCCACCAGAAGAATGGTCAGATAGGCCGGCCCGTCATCGGCGCGATGGTGAAACAGCTCTTGTCCGCAATTCGAACATTCGTTGTTAACCTTGAGGTAGCTGTGCAGCAGTTTGCCTTCGCCGCAATTTGGGCAACGGCAACGGAACCCTTTGACCAGTGCTGGCTTTGTCGGGCGGTCTTCTACATCGTGGGTTTCGATCGTCTGATCTGTCATGTTGATACTCGCGCGTTCCAATGATGAGGATATAACGCTTGTTTGTGGCTTCGGGAAAGGGGGTGCGTCGCTTTGCATCGCCATGACGTTTTTAAAAAAGTTTCACTTCCTGCGACGGAATGGGATGCCTGCCCCGTTTGAACCTATGTAAGCAGCGGCAATGGCGCCGCGAAAACAAGGGAAAAACGTTATGAAAAGCGCCAAATTCATTCCGGCAATCATTGTGTCAGCACTGGCAATCACTGGCACATCCGTTTTCGCCGCAGGCGGTAAAGATCGCGAACCTGTGACCTTTCAACAGCTCGATGCGAACGGTGACGGGCAGGTGACTAAGGAAGAAATGCAGGCTCATCGGAATCAGCGTTTCACCAATGCCGACACCGACGGCGACGGCCAGCTGAGCGTCGAAGAGATGCAGGCAGCAGGTCAAAAGAAGGCCAACGACCGTGTTACGAAGATGTTTGAACGCAACGATGCCAACAAGGACGGGTTTCTGAGCGAGGACGAGTTGCCCAAGCCGCGCCGTGCTGACAAGATGTTTGACCGGATCGACGCGAACGAGGACGGCGCTATCTCGGAAGAGGAATTTGCCGATGCAAAAGACAGAATGGGGAAGCGCCACAAGAAACATGGGAAAGCGGACTCTGACGACAGCTGACGCGGGATGGAGGACCTGACCTCTGCTCCACAATACGTTCGCGGCGTGGATTACGCCGCGGACGAGTTGGGCGACGATGTGTTGCTCAGGCAGTTTGCCAATGGCGATGCCGCGGCGGCGCGCGTTCTCACCGATCGGCTTGCGCCGCGCAGCTTATCAGTGGCCCTTCGGTTTCTGGGCAACCGCGCCGAGGCTGAAGATGTGACACAAGATGCGATGATGCGCCTGTGGCAGATGGCACCTGATTGGGTACCTGGTCAGGCTAAAGTATCGACGTGGCTTTATCGCGTGACGCTGAATCTGTGTGTT
Organism: Ruegeria sp. CDSA246; assembly: GCF_059611225.1. Lineage (NCBI taxonomy): Bacteria > Pseudomonadati > Pseudomonadota > Alphaproteobacteria > Rhodobacterales > Roseobacteraceae > Ruegeria > Ruegeria sp. CDSA246. The sequence goes on from NZ_JBXWPD010000008.1 coordinate 236,197, forward strand.
GATCTGCGCCGCAAAAAGACGCCGGACCGGCTGGCGGATGTGCCAGAGCCAGCAGATGAAAAGGCCAGTGCAGCCGACCGTCTACAGGACGCAGCCCGAAAGGATGCACTGCAAATGGCACTATCACAACTGCCCGAACGTCAGCGGCAAGCTGTTGTTTTGCGGCATATTGAGGAATTGCCCAACCCTGAAATCGCTGGGATCATGGGTATTTCGGTGGAAGCGGTGGAAAGCCTTACGGCACGAGGAAAACGGTCGTTAGCGGCAATTCTGGCCGGGCGACGAGATGAACTGGGGTACGACGATGACTGACGACAAAGACAATCTGGATCTGTTGTTCGCCCAAGCCCGGCAGGATCGGCATGAGTTGCCGGATGATCTGGCTGTGCGCATTCTCACCGACGCGGAATCTGTTCGGCTGGGTCGCCTGAAGCCAGATGAGCCAAAGACAAACTCGCTTTGGGCGCGCCTTCTGGCCGGGTTTGGCGGCTGGCAGGGAATGGGCGGTTTGGTTGCTGCCAGTATGGCGGGTGTCTGGATCGGCTTTTCAGCACCGGCATTTCTGCCTGATCCTGCCAATTACATTTACGCGCAGGATGTTAGTTTCGTGGTCGCTGACCTAAGTCTGGATACGAGTTTTCTGGAGGACGCCGAATGAGCGATAGTCCCAAACCCAAAAACCGCTGGATGTCGGTTCTGCTGGTCATCTCGCTGGCCTTGAACCTGTTGATCGTCGGCGTTGCCCTGGGGACCGCGCTGCGGGTCAAAGGGGGGGATCATGCAAAATCTCCGCCAGGTTTTGGTTCGGCGCTGTATCGTGCGCTGCCAAAGGAAGAGCGTAAAGCCATGCGGGGCGAGCTGTTCGACCGACACAAAAAGGGTGCACACAACCGATCCCAGGATTTTGCCCAACTCAGCACTGCTTTGCGGGCAAATCCCTTTGACGCAGTAGCGGTTCAGGCCCTGCTGGACCAACAAGCGCAGTCCATGGCGGACCTGCAGGATGCCCTGCAGCAAGAGTGGTTGGCCCGGGTTGAAGCCATGAGCGATGAAGAGCGTCTGGTCTATGCCGACCGGCTGGAGGAGGTTGTTAAACGAGGCCCGCGTGGCCACAAGAAAAAGGACTGAGGGTTTCAGGCGGCGCTCTGCCTGATCCTTACTTGATTGCGACCAGCCTTCTTGGCTGCATAAAGCGCAGTATCGGCGGATTTCAGCAACCGCTCCACCGGGTCACCAGGGGGCAGGGGCGGGATCGGCGCCGTCAGGCCGATGCTAATGGTGACTGGCACAGGGGCCGAGGTATCGGGCAGAGAAAATGGTGTCTTGCTGATACAGTCGCGCAGGGTTTTAGCCAGATCCATCGCCCCAGCCTGAGAGCTGTCAGGCAGACCTATCATAAACTCCTCTCCCCCGATGCGCGCGACAAAACCCGCCGCGCCAACCGTGCGTTTCATTCGCCTTGCGGCCTCGGTCAAAACCTGGTCGCCGCTGACATGGCCAAAACGGTCGTTGATGGTTTTGAAATGATCCAAGTCTGCCAGCATGACAACAAAACCGTGACCGGTATGCGATGGTTGTCGTGCCATCTGATCCATAGCTTGCATAGCATAGCGACGGTTGTGCAACCCAGTCAGGGGGTCGACCCACGACTCGGCCAGCCCGCGCTTTAATGAGGCGCGCATTTGGTCCATTCGGGCCTTTCGCGTGATCTGGTTATCCAGATGTAGTTGAACCTCTTCGACGTAGAACCCCCCCATACACACGGCGTCAGCGCCACGATCCAGCGCCTCGCTCGCCATTGTTGCATTTTCATCGGCCAAGACGGCGATCAATACGGTACGCCGAGTTGCCCCGCGTGACTTCAGGTCCGCCAACGTATTCAGGCCCGCGGCCGTCGTATCTATTTCGATTAGGATCGCGTCTGGCACTGGCCCTGACAGCAAAGCACGCATGTTCGAAGCTGCATGCGTGCTTAGGCTGTGATGCGATTTCTCGGACAACGCGGATTTCCACAATGTCCCGATCCGGGCGCTTTGGGTCAGTATGGCCACATGGGCCGATTTCGACGGCGTAATCAGCACGGTCGCGGGTTCTGCAAATCCGACTGGATGTGATCCGCCGCCCAGCTGAAGCTCTTGCGTATCTGCGCGCGCGCGCAGCAGGCTGCGAACTCGCGCCAGAAGCAGGGTGTCCTTGAACGGGGTTGCCAACACGTCGTCCAACCCATCCGACAATGCCTGCAACCTTGCCGCCTTGTCGTTCTGCGGCGCGATTGCAACGACCGGTACATCGGCCAGTTCCGGATTGGCCATCACCAGTCTTTTGACGTCCGCAGCCGAGCCATCAGGCAGCGTTTGTGCCACCAGCACCAGATCGGGGCGCGTACGACTTAGCAGCCCGGCCAGCCCCTGCAGCTTTTCGGCCTGAACCACGTGATACCACGCCGCCGTCAGCTGAACTTTTAGCATAATGCGATTGGTCGAAGTCCCGTCGAGGACAAGAATGGTTCCCTGCACGGACATATCTATCACCGTTGATTGCATGCGTTGCCAAAGTGTTTATGAGTCTGGTTAACAAACCCTTTCCAAGTGCATACCCGAGGCCTCTTTATGCCGATCACCGCCCAATCCGCCGAAACGCTTGCCCTGAACGTCCTTGGCTGGCTGGTCGGGAATGACGAATTGCTGCCGATCTTTTTGGGCTCGACGGGTGCAACCACCGAGGATCTGCGGGTTCGCGCATCAGAGTCGGAGTTTCTGAGTTCGGTTCTTGAATTCTTGATGCTTGACGATTCGTGGGTGATCGCCTTTTGTGACGCCAATTCCGTGCCCTATGATCTGCCGGGTCAGGCGCGGGCTGTTTTGTCCGGTGGCGACGTTCACTGGACCTGATTCAATTCACTGACAGGAGCATGTAATGCCCATCGATGCGATCTTGTTCGACAAGGACGGAACACTGTTTGACTTTGCGGACACATGGGGTGGTTTCGGGCGCAGCGTGTTGGAAAAGCTGTCAGATGGCGACCAAAAGCGGGCTGCCGAACTGGGCCAGGCCATAGGGTTTGATCCGGTTTCGGAAGAATATGCTGACGACAGCATCGTGATTGCGGGGACCGTTGAAGAGATCGCCGAAGCCCTTGCACCCTATTTCCCGGATATGCCCAGCGATGAGCTGATCGACATTCTGAACACGGAATCGGCGACGGCGACACAGGCGCCGGCTGTTCCTCTGGTTCCCTTCCTCGATGCTTTGCGGCAGGCGGGTTTAAAACTAGGTGTAGCCACGAACGACGGAGAGATGCCTGCGCTGCAACATCTCGCCTCAGTCGGGATTCGCGACCACTTCGATTTTGTTGCTGGCTACGACAGCGGCCATGGGTTCAAACCCGGACCCGGGCAATTGATTGCATTTGCGACCCATGTTGGTGTCGACCCGTCACGCGTGGCCATGGTGGGGGACAGCCTGCATGATCTGCAGGCCGGGCGTGCAGCGGGAATGACCACAATTGGGGTACTAACCGGGCTGGCCCCGGCCGAGGCACTTGCGCCGATGGCGGATGTCGTGCTGCCGGACATCGGTCACATTCCCGCCTGGTTGGCTGAAAACTGATCCAGCTTCGGCTGAATTCGACTGCCCAAGTAATAAAACCGACAAACCTTGTCGCAGATAGAGCGGCCACTGGGCCGACTTCGGGGCTTGCTTGAAGAAAGCAAGTTCCGGAGGGTTCCAATGGCTGACACACAAACTCGCAAACGGCGCGGAGGGGGACGGGCAGGTGCGGCGGCACGCAGGGGCAGCGCGGTGATCGACCAAATGCCGTGGAATCCGCCGATCAACATCGACAAACCCACCGAACCGTTGGATCAAGCTGGCATCGAAGCGATCCACGAGGGGGCCATGCGCATCCTCGAAGAGATCGGGATCGAGTTCTACAACGAAGAAGCGCTTGGTATCCTGAAAGAGGCGGGCTGTACGATCAATGGCGACAACGTTCGTATGGGTCGTGACTTTGTGATGGAAATGGTGGCCAAAGCGCCATCAAAGTTCACGATCACTCCACGGAATCCTGACAAGACGATTGAGGTTGGTGGCAAAACCCTGCTGTTCGGGAACGTCTCCTCTCCGCCGAACTACTGGGATCTTGAGATCGGCACCAAGGTGGCAGGTAATCGCGAGATGTGCCGGAATCTGCTGAAGCTGACACAGTATTTCAACTGTATCCACTTTGCCGGGGGCTACCCGGTCGAGCCGGTCGATATCCACGCCAGCGTTCGGCATCTGGACGTTCTCTATGACAAGCTGACGCTGACCGACAAGGCAATGCATGCCTATTCGCTGGGCAAAGAACGGGTCGAGGACGTGATGGAAATGGTCCGGATCGCTGGGGGTCACAGCCATGAAGAGTTCGAGGCGACTCCGCGGATGTATACCAACATCAACTCGACCTCGCCGTTGAAACATGATCATCCGATGATTGACGGCTGTTTGCGCCTAGCGCGGCGCGGGCAGGCGATTGTCGTGACGCCGTTCACACTGGCAGGTGCGATGGCGCCAGTCACGATGGCGGGCGCGGTTGCGCAATCTCTGGCCGAGGCATTGTGCGCAATTGCGCTGTTCCAATATGTCCGGCCCGGAATTCCCTGTGTTATCGGGACGTTCACGTCCAACGTTGACATGAAATCTGGCGCACCTGCGTTTGGAACGCCCGAATATATGCGCTCAACCCAGATGACCGGCCAGATGGCACGTTACTATGGTTTGCCGATGCGGTCGTCAGGTGTGTGTGCGGCAAACGTGCCGGATGGGCAATCGGTGTGGGAGACGTCGAACTCACTTTGGGCTGCGGTGCAGTCGGGTAGCAACATGGTGTACCACGCGGCCGGGTGGCTTGAGGGCGGGCTGATTGCTAGCCCCGAAAAATTCATCATGGATTGCGAAATTCTGCAGCAAATCCAGCGATACATGCAGCCCGAGATCACAGCGACAGGCCCGGACGAAATCGCGCTGGATGCAATCAAGGCCGTTGGGAACGATGGCCATTTCTTTGGTATTCAGCACACCCAGGACCGCTACACGACCGCGTTCTATCAGCCGTTCCTAAGCGATTGGAAAAATTACGAAGGCTGGGACGTTGCAGGTGGTATCTGGACGGCCGAGCGCGCCCACCACATGTTCAAGGAAATCGTAACCAGCTTTGAGCCCCCGCCGATAGATGACGGGATTCGTGAAGAGCTGGAGGATTTTGTTGCCCGCCGAAAGGACGAGGGTGGCGCGCCGACGGATTTCTAATGTAACAACAATAACTTCCAGATTGAGACTCTGTCGGATAGTCATCCACGCATCGTGTTTTTTGGGTATTTGTTAAGGATTATCTGAGCAGATTGGGGTGTAACCAATTTGGGGCATCTCATGCATGGTCTGATCAATCGGGCAATACAGTCATTTGTTTGCGCGACCTATGGACAACCCTGCTGGCAGCGGGTGACCGAGGCCGCGGGCCTGGGTTTTTCCGAGTTTGAGGCAATGCTGCTTTATGACGACGCCATGACCGCGCAGGTTTTGGACGCGCTAAGTGCTGACTTGAATCGCCCACGGGCCGAGATACTGGAAGATCTTGGAACCTATTTGGTGTCGCACCCGAATATGGAAGGTTTGCGCCGACTGCTTCGATTCGGCGGTGTGACATATGTCGAGTTTTTGCACTCACTGGATGACCTGTCAGACCGTGCCCGACTAGCGGTTTCGGATCTGCGCCTGCCGATGCTGGAGCTGCAAGAGGTGTCACCAGCAGAGTATCGTCTGCACTGCTATTCTGGCCTGCCGGGCTATTCCAGCGTGATGGTGGGCGTATTGCGGGCCATAGCGGATGACTATGGCGCATTGGCCATGCTGTCGCATGAAGGGGCGCAGGGCGAGGCTGAAGTCATCACAATCGTCCTCGTGGAAAGTGCCTTTGCCGAAGGGCGTCATTTCGATCTTGGGGCGCGCAAGTCATGATGCAAGCCTCTGAACTCTCGGCTCTTTTGGACACGTTGTGCCCCATGTTCGTGATGGTGGACAACAAAGGCAGGATCGTAAACGCGGGACCAACGCTGCAAAAGCTTCGCCCGGACCATCCGATGCGGGGTCGCGGTTTTCTGGACGTTTTTGAACTGGTAAGACCACGAGCAGTGACAACGATTTCCGCGCTGCTGTCTCTGCCCGGTGGCAAGGTGCATCTGAAGTTTCACGACGAACCCCGGACCGCGCTGACGGGGCTGGTCGCTCCTTTGCCAAAGGAGAGCGGGGCAATCATCAACCTGTCCTTCGGGATTTCTATCCTGGACGCTGTTCGTGACTATGCTCTGACCAGCGCGGATTTCTCTGGCACGGATCTGTCGATTGAACTGCTGTATCTGGTTGAGGCGAAAACAGCCGCGATGGAGGCGTCGCGCTCACTGAACCTGCGGCTGCAGGGGGCCATGTTGGCCGCTGAAGAGCAGGCGGTGACAGACATGTTGACCGGGTTGAAAAACCGCCGCGCGATGGACGTGGTCCTTGGCCACCTGATCTCGGGCAATTGCGCCTTTGCGCTTATGCATTTGGACTTGGACTTCTTCAAAAGTGTCAACGACCGCCTTGGCCATGCGGCGGGGGACTTTGTGTTGCAACAGGCTGCGTGCATAATGGAGGAAGAGACCCGAAATGAGGACACGGTCGCTCGGGTCGGTGGTGATGAGTTTGTAATAATTTTTAAAGGTCTGGTCGACGAAAATGTCCTCTCTGACATAGCAGGACGCCTGATCAGTCGGCTATGCCAACCCATGATGTTTCAGGGTGCCCCGTGTAGGATTTCGGCAAGCATCGGAACGGCCTTGTCCACGCAGTTCGGCAATCCGGAAGCGGCAGAGCTGCTGAATGCAGCCGATCAGGCGCTGTACGAGGCAAAGCGGCAGGGACGGTCGCGGCATTGTCTGTTCTCGGAGCTTGCGGCCTATGGGCTGAAATCGGCCAGTTCGTAATAACATCTGATCCCACGCGGTCAGTTATTTAGGCTAATCCTGCGTAAAAGCACGTGTCAGAGTTCTCGCAATATGGCGTTTGATTGGGGGAAGCTCTCCGACAACCGGCATCACGTGCCCATTGAACCGCGCTCGCTCTAGCTCCTGTGGCACGTCCTCCAAAACATGCCCGCCCGTGCAAGCAAAGAAGGGCAGGCACAGAGATTGATCGCCAGCCCCGGTCGCGGCTTCAGCAATGGACGGGGCCTCTTCCACAAACCCGACGCGGATGGATTGGAAGGTCACGCACCCGGCCAATTCCTTAGAAAATTCAATGGCGACAGCTGATGGGTTGCGGCTGCGACCCGATCCGTGTGCAGCCAGAACCAGATCGGTTTTGTCCGCGTCCCACCCCTTGCTCAACAGCGTATCCTGCAACGCGCCCGCAGCCAAAGCGGGGAGTTTAGAGTCAACGCCCAGCGGGTCCAGAATTCGGATATTTCTATCACCCAGACGCTTGGGCAGCGCACGTGTCACGAACCACCCCTTGGCCATGAAAAGGGGATAGATGACAGTGTCGTCGGGCAGTTCATCCAAACGAGCCTCCAGCATTCCAGGCGCAGCAAGTGTAGCTGATTGAACGTTGACGCCATCGCAATACGCATCGACCTCTGCCGCATAGGAAGCTAGCGCCGCTTCAGCAGGGGCCGGGTCCGAGGGTTGGCCGTGGGCGACGATCAGGGCGTGCGGCATTTAGGAGTATCCTGTGGTTTTTCAGTTAGGTGTGTCCGGCTGGTGCAAAGTCAATCCATGGGACGTCACGCTATCCTAATAATGTCAGCCAAAGCCAGACTGTCAGGATCGAGACGCCGGTTCCGACCAGAACGGACGAGGCCGCGACCCGTTTTGCGCGTCCGTACATATTGGCAAAGATGTAAGCATTGAAACCAGGCGCCATCGCTGCCGTCAGCACACCTGAGCGGAACAGGTCCTGTGGCAGGCCAACTGTTGAGCCGAATAGCCAGACAAGACTGGGATGCAGCATCAGTGATATCGCGCCAACAAAGGCGATGGCGCGCAGGTCGCCTTCGGGCCTGTATTTCACCAGCACTCCGCCAAGCGCGAACAGCGCCCCGGGCAGGGCGGCGCGGGTCACAAGGCCCAGGGCTTCGTCCACGACCGCAGGTATGCCAATACCAGACAGGTTCACTGCAAAACCCAGCGCGATGCCAAGGATTAGTGCATTGCGGAACATGGCCGACAAGATGGATTTGACCATGCGGGGACCGCCCTGGCCGCGATTTCGAATAACCTCCATCACCGTGATGCCAACGCCGTAGCAAAAGGGCGAATGGAAGGCGATGATCGCATAGTTGCCGGTCAGGTTTTCGGGGCCGTAGGCGCGTTCGGTGATCGGCAGTCCCAAAAGGACAGAGTTCGAGAACAGGCAGCAAAACCCGATGGCGACGCAATCTTCCCAATCCCGGCCAAAGATAAACCGTGCACCGAACAGACCGGCCGTGAAGCATAATCCAGCCGCTGAGTAGAAGCTGACCAGAAGCCGAGGATCAAAACTGGCACTCAGATCCAGATGCGAGATTGCAAGGAACAGAAGGCATGGGATTGCAAAGCCCTGGGTGAACTTCATCAATCCATCGATGTGAATTTCCTTGAAATACCCCAACCGGGTCGAGGCATAACCTGCTCCGATCACAAGGAAAACCGGTAGAATGACGTCGATCAGACTTTGAAGCATAGCACCGCTTTGCAGGCTGGGCCGACGCAGGATTGCTGCGTCTCAGGTCGGTTGCGTGGGGTCTTAGAGCGCCTGATGGATCACCATTCCGTCATAGGCAGGGGTGATGTTGTCGGCGGTTTCCGCGTCAACCGTGGCATAGTCCAGATCGATATGCATGTTGGTCAGGACCGCGCGCTTGGGGTTCAGTTGTTCGATCCAGCCCAGCGTCCTTTCCAGATGTGCATGGGTCGGGTGAGGTTTCCGACGCAGCGCGTCGATGACCAGGCAATCCAACCCTTCCATCATCAGCCAGGCCTCTTCGTAGATTTCCGCCACATCCGGCAGGTACGCCAAGTTACCCATCCGGAAACCAAGCGAGTCGATCGAGCCGTGGTTGACCTTGAATGGATGGAACGGAATCGGGCCGCCGGGGCCGTCTACCTCGAACGGGCCGTCGATGGACTTCAGGTCAAGGATTGGCGGATAGGGCGAGCCTTCGGGCTGGACAAAGGCGTAACCGAACCGTCCCAGCAAGGCGTTTTGCGTGTCGCCATCGGCCCACACGGGCACTCGTTCGCGCATGTTAAACACGATCATACGCAGGTCATCGATGCCGTGAACATGATCCGCGTGCGAATGGGTGTAGATCACGCCATCCAGCCGCCCGGTCCCGCTGTCGAGCAATTGGCTACGCATGTCGGGGGTGGTGTCAATCAGCACCGAGGTTGTACCGTCCGGCCCGTCCCGTTCCACCAGCATTGAACAGCGGCGACGGATGTTTTTGGGGTTCTTGGGGTCGCAATCGCCCCAATGCCCGCCCAGCCGGGGGACGCCGCCGGATGATCCGCAGCCAAGGATGGTGCATCGCAATTCGGTCATGCAGCCGCCTTGTAGGTCGCTGCTTTGGTGAACAACCGGTCAAAATTTGCCTGCGTTTGGGCAGCAAAATCGACGTAGTCCATCCCAAACACCTCGGCCCCCTTGCGCGCTATGTGGGCGGTATAGGCGGGCTCGTTCCGCTTGCCGCGATACGGGGGTGGGGCCAGGTATGGCGCGTCGGTTTCAACAAGGATGCGGTCGACTGGGGCGCTGGCAAAGATGTCGCGCAGCTCCTGGCTTTTGGGGAATGCTGTGATGCCGGACATCGACAAATAGAACCCCAGCTCAAGGGCGGCTTTGGCCAGTTCGGCAGAGGACGAAAAGCAATGCATCACGCAGGAATAGGGCGCGTTGCGGTGTTCCTCAGCCAGAATGCGGGCCATGTCGTCATCGGCGGCACGGGCGTGGATGATCAGGGGCAGACCGGTGCGTTGGGCGGCCTCGATATGAACCCGCAAGGATTGCTTCTGCACCTCTGCGCTGTCAGCGGTATAGTGATAGTCCAGCCCGGTTTCGCCGATACCTACAAATTTGGGGTGCCGGGACAAGGCGACGAGTTCATCGACCGATGCCATCGGCTCATCAGCGGCGCTCATCGGGTGGGTACCGGCAGCGTAGAAGACCGGCGCGTGGGTCTCGGCGATGGCGCGGACGGTTGGTTCGTTCCGCAAGCGGGTGCAAATTGTTACCATGCGGGTCACGCCAGCCACGGCGGCATTGGCCACGATCTGATCTAGCTGACCTTCGAAATCGGGGAAGTCCAGATGGCAATGGCTGTCGGTGATTTCGGGCGTATTGCTCATCTGCTCTGACCGGCGGTTTCTTGTATCTTGAACACCGTATCTAGGACCAGAGCGGCAGGGTCAAGGTTCACCGCCTGCCCATGACGCGCGCGTGCGGTGATCACTGCAGCGACCTCTGCCCATTTGCGGGCCTGCTGCGGTGAGGCAGACAGGCGGGCAAGGGTTTCTGCCTCGTTCGGAGCGGCTTCGGGCATCGGGGCCGCGCCGGTTGCACCGGTCAGCGCAAGCCGGGACAGGGCGACGTCGATCAACGTCAGTAACAGATCAAACCGCTCGGACGCGCCACGTTGGGCAGCAGCCTCGGCCAAGGCCAGCGCGCGCTGACGGTCCATTCGGGGCAGGGTACCCAGAATGGCAATCAGCTCGGCGTAGATTTCCAGCCCGCCCAGATTGATCAGGCGCACCGCATCACCCACGGACCCGGCAGCCAGTGCAGCCAAATGATCCGCCTTTCCCGGCATTTCTGTGCCGGTCTGCATCAGCGCGGCTTCCATATCCTCAGATCCCAGCGGAGACAGGCGCAGTGTCCGGCACCGCGACCGGATTGTCGGCAGCAGGCGCGACGGCTGGTGCGAGATCAGCAGCAGTGTGGTACGGGCCGGAGGTTCTTCAAGCATTTTCAGCAACGCGTTGGCCGCGCTGACGTTCATCTCATCTGCGGCATCCACGATCACAACGCGACGTCCACCGTCAGTTGAGGAGAGGCCGAAGAACTTGCCAAGCTTGCGGATATCATCAACCACAATCTCACTACGCAACCGCCCCTGATCATTCAGAGATCTGGTAATTGCCGCCAAGCCGGGCTCGGCCCCAGCCTGAATACGGTGCGCGGCGGGGTGTTCCGGATCGATCTCAAGGCTATCGGGCGGTGGCGGTGCGCCAAACAGCCCATCCTCCTCGGTCGGAGGTGTTGCCAGCAGAAACCGTGCGATCCGCCAGGCCAGCGTCGCCTTGCCAACGCCACGTGGACCGGTAATCAACCAGCCGTGGTGCAGACGTTCCGAGGTATAGGCGCTCAGAAAAGCCTGTTCCGCCGCGTCCTGACCAAACAGGCGCAGTGTCTCGCGCGGGTGTGGGGCACCGGGTGCCTGATCCGGGGTTGGGGTGTCGTTGCTCATCTATCGTCTATCGCAAAGCTTGCAGAACGATATCTGTCACATCCTGTGCAACACTGTCCATGTCCCGGTTGCCATCAACCACGCGGAAACGGTCGGAATACTCATCCGCAAGGGCCAGAAACCCCGCACGCATCTGCTGCTGCAGATCCAGACCGAAATCTTCGAACCGTTCTTCTGTTCCCTGACGCCCCTTGGCGCGGGACAGCCCGGTTTCGGGATCCATGTCAATCAAAATGGTCATGTCGGGTTCGCGCCCGATCATCAGGTCGTGCAATTGATCGACCAATCCCCGCAGATCGCCGCGCGACAGGCCCTGATACATCCGGGTGCTGTCAGCGAAGCGGTCGCAGATCACAACTTTGCCTTCGGCCAGCGCGGGCCTGATCGTGCGTTCCAGATGATCACGGCGCGCAGCAGTGAACAGCAGAATTTCCGTTTCCGCTGACCAGCGATCCGGGTCGCCTTCCAGAACGAGGCTTCGGATTTCTTCAGCGCCTGCGGACCCTCCGGGTTCGCGGGTCAGAACCACATCGTGACCGAGGCCGCGCAAATGATCTGCAAGCATGCGCGCTTGTGATGATTTCCCGGACCCGTCAATGCCTTCGAAGGTCAGAAACAACCCAGCCTTCGTCACATTGCCTCCAGCGGATTGCCGATCACGTCTTCCAGAACAATACCGCCTACGGTTTTCATGCGCACGACAAACCCGCCCACAGGCACATCTTTGGCCGCGAACAGTGGGCGGCGGATTTCCGGCAAGCCTTCTGGTGTGATCACCAGCTCAGCCAGTTTCTGCCCCTTTTCCACAGGCGCGTTGATCGGACCTTCGTAGACGACCTCAGCTTTGACGTCCTTGTCATTGAGAACTGGGAACAACAAGGTCAGATCACCTTCGGGCACCAGCCCAACAGTTTTTTCGGCGCCCATCCAAATCTGGGCTTCGGCTATCGGCGTTTCGGCGTCGGCAATGGTCCTCTCGACAAAATTGCGAAACGACCAGTTAACCACGGCCTCAGCCTCCTCTGCGCGACGGGCGGTGCTATCGAGGCCGGTCAGGACAAAGACAACCCGACGGTCGCCTTGCTTGGCCGAGCCGACAAGGCCGTAACCCGCCTCTTGCGTGTGCCCGGTTTTCAGGCCGTCGGCTCCGATCCCCAGTTTCAGCAGCGGATTGCGGTTACGTTTGTTAGACGGCGCACGGCCATCAAACTCAAACTCTTCTTCTGCGAACAGTGGGTAGTATTCGGGGAAGTCGCTGATCAGTCGGTTGGCCAATACGGCAAGGTCATGGACCGACATCATGTGGCCCGCCGCCGGCCATCCGTTCGAGTTGGCGAAGTTCGAGTTGTCCATGCCCATCTGCTTGGCGCGCTGTGTCATGTAGCGGGCAAACCCGGCCTCGGTCCCATCGGGGCTTAGCGCCTCGGCAATCACCACGCATGCGTCGTTACCAGACAATACGATGATGCCACGCAGCAGATCCTCGACGCTGACACGATCCTGCGTGTTCAGGAACATGGTCGACCCACCATAGCTCATGGCGTGTTCCGACACGGGCAAGGTTTCCCCCAGGGTCAGGCGGCCATCGCGCAGCGCCTCAAACGCGACGTAGAGCGTCATCAGTTTGGACATCGACGCAGGCGGCAGGGGCTGGTCGGCTTCTTTTGACAGCAGAACCGTTCCGGTCGTCTGATCGATCACATAGGCCGCGCGGGCGGTTGTGTCGAAAGCGTGTGCGGGCAGGGCAATCAGCGCCAGCCCGAGGGTCAAAACAGATGATCGCAGTGAGGACAGCATGGGGGCCTCCTTTGTTTCAGTTTTTGACGGTGAACGCGTCGTTAAAGCCCAGGTCTTTGACATCGCGTTGCATGGCATTGCGTTCCGAACGCGACGTTGCTGGGCCGACCAGGACCCTCCAGACCGTTTTGCCGTCCGAGGTCAGTTCTCGCACTTCGGCAGGCATTCCGTTGCGGCGGATCTTGTTGGCAGCGCTATTGGCGTTGGTTTCAACCCCGAAAGTGCCGACCTGAACAAACGGCTTTGACAAAGACGACACCGTGGCCGCGGTGGCTACCGATGCGTCGGCGGTTGTGGCAGAGGGGGTGTTGACCGGTGTCGGTTCGGCTGCGTCAATCGCCGCAGCCGCGCCCGCGATCGGATCCAGCGGCGTTTCGGTGATTTCATCGGGCTTCTTCTTTTGCCACCATTTACGTTTGGCTGGTTGTTCAGTCGGCGGGGTAACCTCAGGGTCCACCAGTGAAGCCGATGCTGCTTCTGCGGTCGTTTCTACCACCTCAGTCGCTGTGTCGGTCGCCGTATCGGTTGCGGCATCAACGGCCACGGCCGCCTCGGCAGGTTTTTTGCGCTGCCACCATTTGGGCTTGGCCGGTTTTTCAGTCTCTGTGACGTTTTCGACTGCCTCGGTGGCTATTTCCGCCGCTGTGTCGGTTGCCGTGTCGGTCGCGGCATCTGTGGCTACAGCAGCCGCAGTCGCGGCACCGGCCGCTGCAGCAGGTTTTTTGCGTTGCCACCACTTGAGCTTAGCTGGCTGTTCAGCTTCCGCGGCCTCATTTTCGGCGATGACGGTCTTGGACTCATCCGCTGCTGCGGTTTGCGTTTCTTCGACAGGGGTTTCTTCGGCTGCGGGCTTTTCTTCGACCGGCTCAGGTTTCGGTTCGGGCGCTTTGCGACGCAGGGCGACGACATCAACATTTGTAGGTGCACCAGCCAGAATACCCAGCTTTTCGGCCGCAGCAGAGGAAAGCTGCAGTTCGGGTCCCGGCAGGTTTCGCTCGCGGCGGAATAGCGCGGCAGTGACCGTTTTGTTGTTCTTGGGATTTTTGACGCGCACACGTTCGGGCTGTGTCACATCCGGGTGGGCAATCCAAATGCCCCCCAATGACGGGCGGCCGTCCCATAAGCCTGCCTCAGACAGCTGAAACACCTCAGGGGCTTCGACATCATCTTTCGGGCTGCCGTCAGGAATGGGGAAAAGGTCGGTCCGGCCGTCTGCTTGGGTATCAGAACTTTGGCTATCTGCTGAGACATTGTCGGGGGAAAGCACCTCATCGCAACCAGCCAAAACCACGGACATAACGGCCAAAGCCGCTAACGCTCGCGGATGTGCGCGTGTCTCTGTCGCTCGCTTCATCTTGTCATCCCTTGCCTGATTGGGCCTCGTTTCCCGAGACCCGCTGCCGATTGCTGGTTCTGTATTGCCAGCCTGCTTCGGTCTTTCCTGCGGATCATAACGCGGCCAATGTGTCATGGAAAGACCGCAGCAGGCGCTTCGGCAAGAATTCCCTATTTGGTCTTGCCACCGGTTCGCTATGGCCTTAGACCCGGCCCCACGCGGGGAGGTGGCAGAGTGGTCGAATGCGGCGGTCTTGAAAACCGTTGAACGTGAGAGCGTTCCCAGGGTTCGAATCCCTGTCTCCCCGCCACTCATACCTGTCTCACTTCAGTTGTGTTTTCTGACCCGGAATTGTTCCGCAATTCCCGCGAGTTGGCCCGTGCGCATTCAATCAGAGACGGAGCAGATCGTACACTCAGAGCGTAATTCCGGCCGCAGTCTCAGTGCCGCATTTTGGCGGGGTCGCTTTGGGCTGGATTTCCCTGATAACCTGCAATTTACAGGGAATTTCTGCAAAACAGGTCTGAGTTCCGTCATTTCACCTGTCGGAACTGCATGTTTTTCAGAGGTTTATGTTGCAAATTCCCTAAAAAGTGGAACAGGGAATTTTCTCGCGGGAACAGGGAATTGTTCCGCCGGATCAGGGAGGGCGAACCCTGCATCAGGGACGCAGGATCTCGCGCTATCAAAAGCCGAACAGGCGTTCCTGTTCAGCCCAGTCAAGTGGGTGGGGCACGCTGACCAGACGCTTGAGTGTAAGTTCGGGTGGCTGGGTGCCGTCGAGAATCGCGGCCTGAATCTTCGGTGAGAGAAAGGCGAGCTGGGCGCGGGTGCGGATGAAGGCGCCAGGGACGCTTTCGCGGCGCGCAATTTCCATTAGCTGAACTCCGGCTTTCAGATCGCGCGCCCAGCCATGGGCGCGGATCAGCATGGACCTGAGGTGGGGATCGGGTTGGGGTGTCATGTCTCCAGCGATGACCTTGGCCTCGGCGCCGCGGCGGCGCAGATCGAAAGACGCGGTGATGTGTGTGAGATCAGTGTGCATAAGATCTGCAGCGATGCCCAGTAAGATTGCCAGGGTTTCGGGGTTCAGTTCGAGGTCGATCTGTCCTCGTGCAATTCCACCGCGGGCCAGAATATCAACGCCGACCTGACCGCCTTGGCCTTGGAGCCGGGTCACCAAATCGGCAACTGAAGTCTGAACTGCCTCGGCTGACCCGGCCTCCGGCTGCGCCAGTATCTGGTGCGCGGCGGCGGCGTCTTGCAGATGTCTGACGATGACATCAATGACCGCGTTTTCCAGCGCCGGGCCGGGCAGTCGCCAGCCGGAAGTATCCTTGCCGCCCGAGATCAGTCTGTTGGAGACATAGTAGCGCAACCGTCGGCCTTTGCGCGTGGTGTGGGTCGGCGTCAACCGATCACCAGTTTCGTCCTGCAGCAGACCGGTGAGCCAGGCGCCGGGGTCATTGGAATGTTGGCGCGTATCGGAGCCGCCGCGTGCCCGAGAACGATTGGAGGCCTGCCGCATCTTCTCTTGCACCCGGTCCCAATCGCCTTGGTCGATGATCGCCGGGTGTTGCCCGTCCCAGATCTTATCCTTGTGGCGAATTTTTCCGAGATAAACCGGGTTGCGCAGCAGGTAATAGATTTGACCCCGTGACAGTGGACAATCCCCTTTTATGCTTCCATCCGCCCGAACAACCCGCTTCGACCGCAGGTTGTCTGCTGTTGCCCGTTCTTCTACTTTGCGCAGGCATCCCAGCCCGCCATAAAGCCCAAAGAGATGCCGGACCGTTCTGGCCTCCTCCTCATTCACCACCAGCGTTCTTGCTTTTGGATCGGGGTGGCGGTCATAGCCGAGAGGCAGGTTGCCACCCATCCAAAGCCCCTTTTTCTTAGACGCTGCAATCTTGTCACGAATACGTTCGGCGGTGACTTCCCGTTCAAACTGAGCAAAGGACAGCAGTACATTCAGGGTCAACCGACCCATGGAGGAAGAGGTGTTGAATGCTTGTGTGACCGACACAAAAGAACAGTTCGCCTGTTCCAGCCGGTCGACCAGCTTGGAGAAGTCGGCGAGCGATCGGGTCAGCCGGTCGATCTTGTAGACCACAACCATGTCGATGCGCCCTGCATCGATCTCTTCAAGAAGGCGCTGAAGTGCAGGGCGCTCTAGGGTGCCGCCCGACAGGCCACCGTCATCGTAGCGCTCGGCCAACAGGGTCCAGCCTTCATGTCGCTGGCTGGCGACATAGGCTGCGCAGGCCTCATACTGCGCATCCAGCGAATTGAAACCCTGGTCCAGCCCATCTTCTGAGGACTTGCGCGTGTAGATCGCGCATCTGATTTTGCGGCGCGGGCTCATTTGGCCCCCTTGCCGGTGAGTCCGAAAAAACGCGGCCCCGACCAATGCGCGCCGGTAATCTCTCGGGCGATGGCCGAGAGCGAGCGATAGGACCGACTGTTCCAACTGAAGCCGTCTTCTGTCACATCGACAACATGGGTCACGCGATTCCACTCGCGCAACAGGCGTCCGCCGGGCTTTAGGGCAGGGCATGTGGGCCGGAGCTTCTTCTCAAAGCCCTTTTCCAGCGTGGCTTTGACCTGCCGGGGTAGCCCGCCATGACAGCGGGACTGCATCTCAAAAGCGATAAAACGGCGCAGGAAGGGTTGGCTGAGCATGGCGGGCGCCGGTTGATCAAACAGTTGCTCCCAAAGCGTGACCAGATCCGATCGACCCATGGCGGCAAGATCGGCGACATCGCTCGTCTTGGTCATGGCTCGCCGCCTTTGTTTGCTGTGAGGTGATATGCGGAAAAACCATGTGACTTGTCGGATTCGCGCCGTTCGATTGTGACGCCTTTTTTCCGCAGACCGCTTATAGCTGCTCGGACCGAATGAGGCTGCCACCCCGTTGCTTTGCAGAGCGCCTCAAGGCTGGCGCCGCTCGGGCGACGCAACAAGGCTTGCACCTTGTCGATTTTGGTTTGTTTGGATTTGGACATGTATTGTCTCCTCTGATCCGGGGCTGGCGGAATGCCGAACCCTGGTACTGAGGAGCGCCCGAATGGCTCGGGCGTGGGTTCAGTGATGCGTGGTTCACAGCAACAGTCCAGCGCTTTCTGGGGCGAGCTCTGGAGGGGTGTGTTTTGCAGGGCGTTGCTGCCGTACCCCCGATTATTCGTCAACAATCTTAATCGGTTACTTTTTGTTTGGGGGTTGCGTCTCGTAGTGATGGCGCCTACATTCAACCCAATCGCCCGGACTATCAGGGCGGGAAACTGCTCCCGCAGGCAGCACTCATTGGAAACACAGGTTTCCGCAGAGAGCATTCAAAGGAGCAACGTCTCGGATCGATAGGTCCGGGGAGTTGCGATTTGTGCTCTCTCCGATTTTCCAACGCGATCCCTCCATCTCGGCGTCCATATGGCGCCAAGCAAAAGGGGGCGAATATGCCTGCCAAGAAACCACAGAGCGACGCCACGGCGTCCAATGCGCCGATCTGGATGGCGGAAAAAGTTATCCAATCCCAGATCAGCCAGATCAAGCCCTACGCCAACAACAACCGCGTGCACGCGGCCAAGAATATTGACAAGCTGAAAGCTTCGGTGGCCCAGTTTGGGTTCGTCACCCCGATCCTGTTGGATGCTAGCGGTACTATTATTGCGGGCCATGGCCGCTATGAAGCCGCCAAGGCCCTGGGGTTGATGTCCGTTCCGACTGTTGTCGCGGGTCACCTGTCAGATGCAGAAGTTCGTGCTTTGCGCATCGCGGATAACAAGCTGGCGGAACTGTCGGACTGGAACGAAGCGGCGCTGCAGATCGAATTTGCCGAGCTGACGGACCTCAGCCTTGATGGTGAACTGGACTTTGATCTGGATATCACCGGGTTCGAGGCACCGGAGATCGACATCCTCATCGATAGTACGGGCGAGGCCACGGAGACGGAAGCGGAGACTGTAGAGGCCCCGGACCCTACGGCACCCGTAATCACGCAGCCGGGCGATCTTTGGGTTCTTGGAGATCATCGCATCTTCTGCGGGGATGCCTTGCAAGCGCATAGCTACGACACATTGCTGGATGGCGAGAGCCCGCAGATGGTCTTCACCGATCCTCCTTACAACGTACCGGTCAATGGGCATGTCCGCAGTGGCGCCAGTGGCGATCACCGCGAGTTTGCCATGGCGTCCGGAGAAATGTCGGACAGCGAGTTCCGTGGCTTTCTCTCGGACGTGATCAACCGGCTGATTGTATATCTGCCGGACGGAGGTATCGTGATGATCTGTATGGACTGGCGTCACATCGAAGAACTGATTGCGGCGGGCAAAGCAGGTGGATTGGACCTCATCAATCTCTGCGTCTGGAACAAGACGAACGGAGGCATGGGCAGCCTTTACCGATCTAAGCACGAGCTGGTTTGCATCTTTAAGAAGCCCGGTGCGCCGCATATCAACAATGTCGAACTGGGCAAACACGGGCGCAATCGAGCCAATGTTTG